>CAIQLG010000155.1 GCA_903872565.1 uncultured Lentisphaerota bacterium
CATGGTTTTTTCGATGGGGTCTTTGGCTGTGGCCGCCAGTTTCTCGAATGCCTCGCGTGCCTCCGGATATTTCTTCCTGTTAAAACTACCTTCCGCTATGCGCTCCTGGTATCTCCGGTGAAAATCCATGTTGAAATCCGCAGAAAAGGCAAACATCGCCCAAAGCATAATGAACGCCGGCAAACTTCGCTTCAACAGCGACCCAACAACAAAACTCCGTTTCATGATATTCATATTTTTCATCGTCTCCTCCATGTTTAATTGTTTGGTTAGATTGGACCGCACGCGGAGCGTGCGGTCCCCTTGCCTGCCGCTGTCCTGCTTTTACTTCCAGGAATTCGGATATTGAGCTTTCCATTTTTCCTGGAACGCGTGGTAATAGATATAATTCTCCTTGTTCTTGGCGATCGGCTCGATCTCTTTCCAGAGTGCGCGCATCCGGTCGGCCGCTGCCTTGTCCGTCTTACACCGGGTGTTCAACTCCATCGCTTCGATTAGCTTTCGCGTGAAATCCAGCCCGACTCGCACATAGGCGATCCGCTGGCGGTAGATCTCAGGTGCCTTCGCCACCCCGGCATCCGCCTCGTCCAGCAGGCCGGCAGCCCGCTTGAAAAACGCGGCATTATAGGCCTGCGGAAACGTGAGTTTGCCGTCAACCTTCTGGTTGCGCGTTTCCTCCAACAACGACCAGTAGGCCTTCACTTGCCCGGCCGCCGGCCCGAACCCGCGCCGGTAATAATCGTCCATGATCGCGTACCCGTCCTGATAGGGATTCCAGGCGAGATGCGCCATCAGGTAGTACAGCGGCCCCTGCGTCGGCCAGCACTCGTCGATGGTATCGAGCCATATGCCGGTACAGTTGTGTTCGGCCACGTAGCGAAAGGTCTCCGTGGCCCGCCCAAAGGGCACGTCGGGCAACATTAGGTTATAGCCGCCGCCGCCTGGCAGATTAGGCCGATAGAACACATTTGATCCCATCGCCGCCCAGTCGGCGAACTGTTGCGAGCTCTTCTCGTCATCGAGACTGTCGGGGTCGATGTCGCCTTGGCCCGCAAACCAATTTGAGGCATGCGACACAATCACGTTGTCATCCAGCTTGTTTTTGACCGGCCCCGGCCGGGTCGGACCGTAGGCAAAAATCTGGACGTAATAGTCCTTGCCCGGATATCGTTGCTTCAGTTTACGCGCCAGGATGTTGGCAAACATCACGTCCCGGTCGCTCAGCGCCACGTATTCCTCGACCATGCCGCTCCAGATCAGGAGCCTCTTTTTTGCATCGGGCACGTCCCAGACCCGGCATTTGTCGCAGATGCAAGGTCCGTTGTCGGAGCAATCGTTGAACGCCGCGCTAAACATGGTCCGCGTCGGATCCTTTTCCAGTTTCTTCGCCACGTCGTCCAGCCACTGGTCCCAGACACCGGGGTTCGACTGGCACATCTTGACGCCGCCCGGGCTCGGAAAACCGCTGCGCGTGCCGTCGGGCTGAAGGGCGAAATACTCCGGATGTGTCTGGTGGAACCGTTCCCACCATTCATAGAAAGCGTGTACCATAAACATGAAGGCCCGGTTGGATGAGTCAAGCTGCGTGCGCTGCAAACGCCCCCAGTCAGATGAAACGCCCCGGCCATCGCCGATGAATGATTGGTAGATAATCCCGTTGCGTAGACGGATCTGGGGGTGATAACGATATTCGAAAGGCGCGAAGGCAATCCGTTCCTTCCTTATAATGTCCTCGCCTACCTCGCCCGGCCAGAGCCAGCGCACGTCCAGATAATCCTGGAGAAACGTGTACACCGCGTTGACCGTGCCGAATTCCTGCTGCCAGCCATTGATCGTCGCGCGATCCGTCTTCACCACCAGGTGCTGGGGATCCCACCGGTCGCGCCCCGCGATCGCCAGGTTTTTGCCGTCGCAGACAATCAGGATCTCCTCCGGATGCTTGAAATCGAAATCTGTTTTCGGGAAGAGTTCCTTGAGCTTGGGCTGGAACCCGACCCAGATGGCACGCTCCGGCACGGGATTGGGCAGGCCTTCGATGACCTGCGGCTTCACACCGCCAACCTTCTCGATATACGCGGCCAGTTCGTCAGCCGCGCGCCGGGTCATCGGCGGAGCATCCTTGAATACGATTATCGGCGCCAGGCTCACCCCCTTATCCACCAGTACCAGCGGTGCCGCGCGAAGCTCGGAGTCCTTCTTCTTTGCATTTTCCTGTGACACAGTGCATCCGCTGGCCACCATTAGCAGTACAGTTCCGACCGCACAGATTGCCATTCCATGTCTCATCTGACTTCTCCTTTTTGTTCTATGTTACGTATTTTGTAAAATATGTTACTTTAGCGTGTCTTCGGCTCGTAGATTTGCTTGGCAGAAGTCCTTCCGCCGAGATTATCTAGTCGCCCCCACCAGGTGCCTGGCTTATAGCATCGCCCCTCCAGAATGGTGTGGCATATGTGGTATGATTCATCGAATTTGAATGCCGCGAATTGGCGTGCATGTCGATGTACAGGACATTGGATGTCCTTCCCGGGTGCCAGAAGCGGAGCCGACCAACCGTTTCTAGCATGTCCAAGTAGTTAACCCATTCGGCAAAGCCGTCCGCAAGGTAGTATGTTCGGCTGGGGAGCTTGAAGCTGGGACCTTTGAGCTGCGGAAATGGCATATAGAGGTTCATGGAAAGTGTGCAGTCGGGAACGGTGGAGAACCTGCTGTCCACGTCCGCCAGCTGCACCGCCGGACAGGCATAGTCGCACCGTTTCCCCCCATTCCACTTCACAGAGC
>CAIQLG010000156.1 GCA_903872565.1 uncultured Lentisphaerota bacterium
TACTATCAGTTCGCCATCGGCCCGAACGGAGTGTTCGTGGATGCGGATCGCAAAGGCGGCGGTATAGAGACGATCTGGAACTCGGGCGCGCAAGCGGCCGGGTATGTGGGCGATGGGTACTGGAGTCTGGAAGTGCGGATTCCTGTGGCGGGCGACGATGCAGAGACGATCAACCCATTGATCGGCATCGCGGGCCACAAACCGACGGCGGAAAGTCCCTGGTATTTCAACCTCGGACGCCAGCGCATGCGGGGAACGGTTCGGGAGAGCTCCGCCTCCGCGCCCCCGAAGAAAGACGGCACCGGCGGTGGTTTCCACGATCTGTGGAATTTCGGGCAGTTGATCGTGAAATGAAATGTTTACAGATGCGCATGTGCATGGGATGCCACTTTGTTTTCCCAGTGCCAATTTGAAATGAATTGAAACCTCTGATCGATTACAGGAACATTGATATGCTCCTGTAAAAGTGATGGAAAAAATGAAAAGGAGTCTCTCGAATGACAGATGCATGCAGGAAAACCAAGTTTAAAATGTTCTCGGACGATTATTTCAGGATCATCAACCAGGCAGGCGTGCGGCCGCGCGTAGGCCTCTGCGGCCTTGACTACGCCGGCTGCTGGGACATGAATGTCTCCCCGGACGGCATAGTTTATCACGCCGTCTGCGATGAGACAGGCCGCAGCCGCCACACGCGGCTTATTGCCTATGATTACCAGACCGACACTGCGAAAATATGCGTCAAGGCGGAAGAGGTTGCCCTGTCGAAATCGCGCCAGCTCCCGGTTACAAAGTTTCACGAGTCGATATGCTTTCTTCCGGATGGCAGGGTTTTTGCAACCACCCACTCGACCGACCGCGCTCCGGCGCATCCCGAATGGATGCCGTTCGCCCACCACACCCACGCCTGGGAAGGATGGCCGGGATCGACGATGATTTGTTACGACCCGAAAACAGGCAAGGCCGAGAACTGGGGTGTTCCCGCGCCGCGCGAATCCATATACGGCGCCACCTATGACGCGAAACACAATGCGATCTACATGATCGGTTTCATGCGGGGGCATGTATATCGCTTTTCGCTTGACGACCACAGCGTCAAGGATTTGGGCAAGGCGGCCGAGATTATGTGCTACCGGCTCCATGCCGGTCCTGACCAACACATCTATGGCTGCACAAAGTCCGGTTATTTATGGCGAGTCAATGTGGATACGGAGAAGCTCGAAGACCTTAACTGGCGTGTCCCAGAATATCCCGGCAACTACATGAACAACACGAATAACCGCTGGATGTCCCAGGCACATGACGTGGACGACCATACGTTTGTATTCACACCCCTCTGCTCGGACGAGTTTTTCAAGTTCGACACACAAACCCTGAAGGTTACGTCCATCGGCCGGAAGGTGCCTTTCGACGAGCTTGTGGACTACATGCCGACAAGCATGATCGTTAACGAGTTCGCGATAGACAAGCATGGCGTGCTATGGTACGTCATTGGGATGATCACCTTGCAGAAACCAGCGGGCGATTTCCGCGTTTACGAGAATCCCGGCTACCTGATGCGCTGGGATTACTTGAACAATAAACAACCCGAATGTCTCGGCGCAATGGGCACAGCCGACTACCAGCTCCCTCGCGCCTCGTGTCTCTGCATTGACAAGAAGCGGGATATTCTTTACATGGCTGCCCGCCGCGAAGGCGGCCTGAGCCTCCTTTGCGTTGACCTTGAGAAATTCCGCTCACACATGTACGAGCCCGGCCCAGTGTCCACTGATCCACTTTTCCACCCCAGGGACAGTACACCCGAGGAGATCGAGACCGCCAAGCGTGGCAAGGCCACCGAGCAGAACACGGTGGAAAATCCGTTTAACGCTTTCCCCGTCGAAAACATCATGCCGATCCGCATCTGGAGAAACGTTCCTCATACAAGCATCGAGGACTCCAAGGTCATTGGCCTTGTATGGGATGATGAGAACCTACTCCACGGCCTCTGCGGCGAGAACACCAAATACTGCTTCAAGATCAGGAACGGGAAGATTGACACGTTCATCCCGTTTGAGCAAGCCGATGAAAAATACGGGAAATGGCTACTCGCGAACATCTACCCCAGGCAGTTCCTTTTTGATGAAAACATAATACTTCCGCATGCCGTTGGTCGTCAGTATCTGGCGAAAGCGTCGGCTGTCGCCGATTGGAATGGCGGCAGGAAGATAGTGGGCACCAAGGATGCCCTGCTTGCGATCATCGACGGATTCGATGTTTTCGCTCTTGGTCGCGCATCGTCCCACGGCCCGGTGCGTTGTCTTTACATCAACGCGACGAGAACACGTCTATGGGGCACCACCGGCGATGAGGAGGACCTGGGGACGGTGTTCTATTATGACGACCAGGTGGGACTCCGGCAGCTTGGCTTCCTCCTCTACGACTGGCATGGCTGTTTCGACGGCCCCTCGGCCAGCAATATTCTTTCGAGCATCGCCGTCAGCAAGGATGAAAAGCTTGTCGCCGTCGGCGGTGCCGACCGCCTGGGGGCGATCCATATTGCGTCTCTCAAGTAAAACCGCCTTCAAAGGCATGATTGTGATATTCTTAAACAAGATGTATAATAAAATAAAATGTTGAAAAAGGCAGAAGTCGCGATCATTCCAGCAGACTCATTAGAACGGGAAGCAACCATCCAGAGGAAAACAAAACTATCTTAAAAAGGAAAGGAGGAAGTTGAAAAAATGAATAATTGCATTGCGATTCAAACGAAGACGAGAGCGCATTCGATCAAGTTTACCTTGATCGAATTGCTCGTGGTGATTGCAATCATCTCCATCCTCA
>CAIQLG010000157.1 GCA_903872565.1 uncultured Lentisphaerota bacterium
AGACTAAGGTGTCCCAATCTGTTCTTGTTAAATTAAATCTGTGATAGAGCTCATTTATCGTTCGATCTGAATCGACATCAATTTTATTATCGTTGTTGTCGTCGATCCAAAATGCCTCCGGGTCTGGTTTTGTATTCATGACAAACCAATATCTAAGTAATTCCTTATTTTTTTCATCGGTAATTCCAACCTTTGAAAACATATTATCAAAATCAGTCCAGCTCCCATAAGGGTTTGGTATCGTGGGAAGGGGGAGTGTTACTGGGATATTATTATAACCAAATTTTGTCACACCTGTCCATGGCCCGCCCCCAGTAAATATGGGAGACGTGGTGGAATTGTCAAAAGATTTGATGTTGATTTCATCAGGGGTCACACCAATCCTATGTTCCGGATAGCTACTTCCTTCATCAACTCCACTTTTGACCAGAATTGCTGGATCAACTCCTCCCCCAGGAATCACGACATAAGCGGCACGGCCTATTATTTTCTCGTGGTTTATGGAACTGTCATATACTTTCACGAATTCCCAATTGATATGGTCAGCCGTTCCATAATCGTCTTGCCAGTAAAATATCCCAGCTGTGTGCAGGTGGTAGAGCCAGTCGGTCTGTCCTAAGTTTTTGGGAGATTCTGATAAATATGCACTTTGTGTTGAATCGCAGTGACTATAAGTGGCACCAGCATCATAATTCTGAAGGAGGGCTATAACTTTTTCCACGGATGATTCCGCGAGAAGTCTTGCGCAAGTTATATTTGAATTATTACTTGCCAATTTCTTCCCTGTCATTGAAGTTGATGCAAACGCAATTGCCAGGACGAGCAGGAGCGAAAGTATGCCAAGCGTGAACAGGAGTGCAATCCCCTTTTCATTGTTTCCTTTTCTTTTCATAAAAAAAATCCCTTTTTAGATTTCGGAATTAAAATTTCAAACTTCTCCTGATTTTTTTTGATGCATAGCATCTTTTGGACTGCGCAGGCTTGACTGCGCTTCGTATCTTTTCTTCTTTGCTCCATGAAATTTCAAAGCGGTGTCCAGCCACCGCACTCCAAAGATTCGTCCGCAACTGCGAACTCATCAATAAATCATCTTATATTCTGCAGTCCTAATACGTTTGCCCGCGTTCTCCAATTGATACAGTCTTAGAAAGAGTTCTTAAATTTTCATCTCTGATTCTATCAGCGTTAGCACCGCCACCAGCACCTCCGAGTGCTTTCCATTTTTTCCAGGAATCGGGATCTAAAAGAGACAGTTCGATATTTATCGAATAAGGAAAAGTTCCACGTTTCACTTCATCAGTTGTGGGGTCGATCTCAACTCCGTTTTTATTGAAGCATTTGAAGGTAAGGTTGACTACGTGCGGAATAATGGTGTTATATGCATCGGAAGACGCACTGTCTTGTGTAAAGGCGTAGGCGGCATTGGATGCATCATTGTATGGTGTTGTCCTTATGGCGGGGGTGGGATCATTCCAGGTATTATAGAAGTTCCATTTTGTGTTGCTACCTTCTGCATCTCCAGTTACACTTCTTACAAGCCAGCCGTTTTTTGCGACACCTACGTCAGCATTGTAGAATTTGTATGCTATTTCACATAATTTCGAGCTTATGGTGTACGATGGCCCTATGCTGGTTGCAGATACGAAGAACAAAGCTTCGGTATCATTGGCCGCCCCAGATGCAGGATGATGATAGAACGGGACTTTGCCTTGCTCATAATAAATGCATTGAATGTCCCTTGAGATTAGTTCCAGTGCCATCCTTGCGTCCTGATAAACAGAACTTCTATTACTACTGTTAAGCCATGCTTTTTGAGCAGAGGTGAATAGTTGGAACATAATCAGCATTAGAATGCTGAAGACACCCAGGGATACTACCATCTCGACCAATGTGAAATTCTGTTTTTTTGAATTTTTAGATGATTTCATTTTCATCATAATACTCTTTAAAGGGATTTATATATTTCGAAGTAGTATAGGGCTTTAGAGCGAACGTTGTAAGGCTTGGATTTTGGCCAACTTATCTCAACGTTTAGACCAGCCGATGACCCATAATCATGGTCGGTCCAGGATTTCCAGCTTCCCGCATATAGGCTTGATTTTGTCGGAGATTTCCAAATCCTTATGACACCATCAAAGTCTGTCACAGAGCTAACACCAGAGATCGTTCCTTGGGTAACTCGATATATACTAGGGTTACCACCGAGCATATATAATTTGGTTGTAGTTCCAGTATCTGCATTAAGAATTGGGCCGGGTGTCCCTTCATCTGTGGCAGGGAAAAATAAATCTGTTTCTGTCGAGAAACCAGAAGGCGATCCTGCAACAATAAAGTTGTTCCATGAATTTATAGGGTCCTCATTTACATCCCTTTTTATGTAGGAAATAAACTGTTCCGCAGCATTAGATGCATAATTTTCTCCTATTGCATCTCTTGTTGCGTTCAAGCCGACAGGGAAGAGCACCATGACACCTGCGATTCCAATCCCGGCGACACCAATGGCAAGTGCAACCTCCACCAAGTTGAAGAAGTTCTTTTTCTTTTTCATCATATTTTTTGTTCCTAAATTTTTTCTTCGTATTTACACTTTAGTGTAAGCTCATTGCAAAAGTCGAATTTTAAAGGAGCGCGGGTTTTCCAACCCGCGATATTTCCCACATTGGCGGGTAAGAAAACCCGCCCTCCGTTGCTGTGAAAACCTCTTTAGCAACCCTCTTTCCTCCTTCGTGTCAAAGAACATCCCTAAATATCATAGCACGTCTTATGCCAAATAACAAGATATTAAAAATTCAGCCACAAAAAAGCACAAGAGGCACAAAAAATGTTTCTTTTCAAGGAAACATGAAATCCGAAGCACGAAATTCGAAATCCTAAACAAGCTCGAAAGAAATAAAATTTTAATTCGGAAACAATGTTTGAAACATTTGAATTATCTTTTAATTTTCCTGGTTTGTTTCGCATTTTCCGCCACAGCGGATCAGCCTTCGGCTGACCGTATTTCGAATTTGGTTGCGGCGCAAGATGCTCCGTGTGTTCCGTGGTTACCAAATTAATCAACTCCCAATAATTCGTGAAAATTAGTGAAATTCGTGGATAAAACCCCCAGATATTCATCCTGTTTATCCTGTCATCCTGTCGACCCCTTCATTTAACCCCGAATATATCCTTCAGTTTTATCTCCAATCCCTCGAAAGATGGGCTTTTCAAGATCCCAGAATCATCATATACATTGACAAGCCTGTATGAATCCCCATCAAGTGAAAACAGCTCGACGAGCGGAGGCTCGGGAGTCACGATCCAATATTCCTTGACCCCGAACTTCGCATATAAAAGCGCCTTCCTGAATCTGTCCTGGGAATGCGAAGACTTCGAGAGGATCTCAATCATGACTGTTGGCGCACCCTCGATATGGGTGTCCTTGATCTTTTCTTTTTCGCAGACGATCAGCAGATCGGGCTGGACAATGTCATCCTCGGACAATTTGACGTCAATTGGTGAAGTTAGCACCTCGCATTTTTTCTTGTCGAAGAAATCAGAGAGTTTTCTTGTGAGTTCTCTTGTTATTCTTTGATGTCCTATGGAAGGGGCTGGCGCCATATCGAAGATCTCGCCGGCGATTATTTCCCAACGTCCAGTGCCCGGGAAGTTCTTATAGTCTTCCCATGAATAATGTGTTTTTTCTTTTTTTACTGCGATGGTCATTTATTAATTCCTATGAAATGTAGCGCGGGCATTCCTGCCTGCGAAATGTCAGACAGGAATGTCTGCCTTATATTTAAAAACAATTTCCAGTAAAATGTAAATCATCATTTTATCATTCCTCTGGCGAATTCAATTATATTTTCTGCGATTGTGATTGCTTCCTGGGCGTCAACTTCTGAGTAGGCTTCTGATGGTGTCAACCCAGGTAGTCCGTTCGGATATCTTGTCGGGATATAAAATCTGTCGAGTTTGGCCGCATCTGGTTCCATGAGTTTGAGTTTTTCGAACTTTAAGGCATCAAGAGTGGAAATCAATTTTTTGATGGAATGCCCCCAAGGGTCTAAATCGTTACTGAAATAAAGTGCCTTGACTGCTTTTTCTGCCGCCTGTTGAGAAGTGAAACATGCATGGGAATATTTTTTATTGTCGCGGAGGAGCTTGGCGACGGCAATATCCTCTTCAGCGGTTGAAAACCACCTCGTTGCTTCATCGTTGATTTTTTGAGAACTCATATTATCACCAGTTGCGGTGTGTTTGAGAAGAATTTAGTTTTTTTCATGTCTTCCCATTCTTCCGGAGTGTAAACTAGCAAGTCGGTGGAAATCCCGGTTACATCATCTATGTCGAGATAATTTTTCAACCGATCTATGAATCTTTCCTTTGTGTTTCGGATGATGACCAGATCCAGATCGCTTCTCCTCGTGTTGTCTCCATTTGCAAAAGAACCGAAAACAATCACGCCAACGACTCCCTGCTTTTCTTCAAAATACTTTTTTAATGCTGGAACAATGTTCTGGGTCATAATGGTTCTCTAAGATTTTCGGATTTAACTCCGCATTCAATTCGCTTGTAGTAGGCGTATTCATACGCCGTCCTTTTTTCATAACGTGCAATAAATTGCACTACTACGAACCGAAGGCGCGATATCTAGATTCCGACCTCCGCATTCCGCATTCGAAACTCCGCACTCGTTTCACTCATTCCCGTAGGTGATTCTTCCGGTATATTGGTCTATTTTTACATTTACCCAGTTCTGCTTGTTTGTGAGGTTAGCATCTGTAAGTGGGGCATTGGGTACTGGCACGCCTTCTCCCACCTTGACATATCTTTCTGCGTTGTCCGCCAATTTTCCGGTGGGGCTAAATACTATTGCACGGACATCGAGCATCGCATCGTAGTCGCTGGCGGTTGCTGCCGACCAACCCTCTTTCGAGCAGTTGACGTTTTGAACCACGGAATAGTGTGTTCCTGCGGTTCCATCTGATATCCCCGCTGCCACTGTTGCAGCTGGTAGTGTTGCTGGAGTATAATCTTTTGTGTTATTCGCCCTGAATATCATGGAACCCATCGGCATGAATTCCCAGGTTTCATTTGGCACCCAGGAAAGGAAGTTGTAGGTAGGAGTAGAACTGGACACCTTTATAACGTAACATATTCTGCTTGCATTGTAGAGATACTTGTTTGGAAATCTCTTGTTGCTGCTTGAATCCATGGATGTATATTCCGGCAGGAGCAATGCTGCGTATGTGTTTTTGCCTACCGCATATCCTCTCGTGATGCCGAGTCGCCCCACCAGATTGCTTGCGCTGTATTCGACTCCTCCACCTTTTGCAAGTTTAGCGAAAGAAGGCAGGACGATGTACATTATGAGGGCCATCAGGCCAATTACGACGAGCAGCTCAACGAGGGTGAAACGTGAAATTCGGGATTTGGTGACTTGATTAGTGTGTTCTGTCATTTGTTTCAACTTGCCTCCCATTCATTTGTTACATGGTGTCAGAGAGTCATCGTTCTTTTCCTGTGGAGAAGCACTGCTACAGAGTGTCATAGCAAAAAGCTTTGTCACTTTGCACCCACGCTTCATCAGTACTGCTTACTGCCCAGAGCCGCCTATAAGATATAATATAATGATTTATATAGCGTTTATCAAGCAGTTTTCCTGCCAAATACGTGTTTTTAGTGAAAATAAATGGGAAAAACAAGAAAGGATCGCTTTTTTGTGGCTATTGTTTTTCCACGGCGTTTAGTTCCGAGGAACGGTCTCGGGTAAGATCTGCCGCGTCGAAGGATGCACTTCCACTCGGCAGGTAGAGGTGCAGCCACTGATGTACTGTATCGGCTTCCAGAACTCCCCAGCTCATTTCGAGTTCAAGCACATGTCCGCCCCCTGAAAGGTCATCGGCAAGGAAGTGAATATGGTAGCCGGGGACGTTTATCCCCTGGACGAAAGCCGGAGAACGGAAGCCGATCAGTGTGCCGCGGACATTCGAGAGAGTGAAGACAGGCTGAGTCTTCGCTACTTCTGAGAGTGGCGGATAAGGTTTCTTCTGGGCCGGGACATTTCGTGTCTTTACGTGGCGGAAGGCTCCATGAACGATGAATGCCACGAAACGATTCTGCTCTGGAGCAAGATTATCAATCGCCGCTTCCAGCTCCTTCATGTCGATTGGTTCCAAAAGGGATTTCTTGTGATCGGGCACGAATTTTGTCACGCTGGCGAAAGGTGTCCGCTCGGAAAGGGGCGGCAGATACACTTTGCCGTCGGAGCGAACCTTATAAAATGTGCCATTGAGGAGAATCATTTCTCCATCGAGGCCTTCGAAGGTTCCAATTCCGAAATCGCCATAGCTCCGCAAGGTTTCCAGCGACATGTGCCCGTCATAGACGCCAGTCAGCAACGCGTCAATCGTGGCTACTTGCGTTATGCCATTTCCGTTCTGCGAATTGCATCCGGAAAAGAGGAACGCCAACGCCAGTGCAATGGCAACGAATGTGAATTTTCGGATCATTATACTACGTCTCCTTGTTTTATTGAGAAAATCATTATAAGAGCCACTTTACTCTACTCTATTATTCATATCACTCTTATTATAAGGTCATTAGAATAAATTAAAGGGGTCAGACCCCTTTCGCCATAACCGTTAAGCTGGGTAGTTTGAGGCCAAAAAGTAGGCCAAGTCTCGATGAGGCTGGCATTTCTGTGGCGGCTTCATCAAAGCCAGCCCTACTTCAATGCGCAAAATGTGCCTTAGACCCCAAGCTTAACGGTAATATTTTTACGGTACTAATCTAAGGATTATCCACTAAAAATCAATCCAGTAATCCAACTATCCATTGATGAAATTCAGAAAACCCCGTCCTCTGGGCGGGGTCAAAGTCCTTCAGGGTTTGCCTGAAGGTTTATTTTCAATGGAGGGTCGAATTCTATTCGACCGTGGCGGGATTCAATTCCGCCAGAATAATGCGGCAGAATAAAATTCTGCCTGTGGTCGAGTACCCCAGTCATACGACGGGGCAGGTAACTCGACCCTCCATTATCGCCGCCCTTTGGCTGGCTCAGAGCAAGGCCACGTCCTCTGGGCGTGGATTTTTACTTGATAATTCTATTTTTCCGTCTATTTTTACAGCTTGCAACAAGTCGCATAAAGAAATAGGGAAAAGTTGAATATCCAATATCGAACACGGAATTTCCAACAGAAGGAGTGAAGGAAAAACAAAAGGAGGACATAATGAAACTTTATCTTGGGCTTGACAGCAGTACACAGGGAATCAAGGGAATAATGATAGATGTGGAAAAGGGCTCCATCGTCCGTTCGGAGGCGGTCAACTTCTCTTCCGAGCTTCCGAAATACAAGTCGGTTGACGGAGTCCTGTCCAATCCTGATCCGCTCGTGAAACATTCAGATCCGCTCATGTGGCTGGCTGCATTGGATCTGCTTTTTGCGAAATTCGCAAAAAATGGGGCTCTGCTCGGGGATGTCGCGGGCATATCCGGTTCAGGCCAACAGCACGGTTCCGTCTATTTCAATTCGGCATCCGAGGGAATTCTTGCGAAACTTGATCCCCGGAAAAACCTTCCGGAGCAGATTGCTCCCGCGCTTTCCCGCAAGACATCTCCCATCTGGATGGACAGCTCGACGAACAAGGAGTGCCGCGAGATCTCCGATACTGTTGGAGCCCTTAAGCTTCAACAGCTTACAGGTTCGCCTGCGATCGAACGTTTCACAGGTCCACAAATTAGGAAGTTCTGGAAGAACAGCCTGGACGAATATGAAAACACGCAGAGTATCCACCTCGTGAGCTCTTTCATGGCTTCCGTCTTGAGCGGAGAGAATGTCTCGATAGACTATGGAGACGGGGCAGGAATGAACCTTCTGAATCTCAAGACTCTCGGATGGGATGCGAAGATCGCAGATGCCACAGCACCCGGTCTCCTTGGAAAACTTCTACCACCAAGACCATCATCTAATATTGCCGGCAGACTCCATCCTTATTTCGCCAAGTATGGTCTCAAGCCTGGAATTCCGGTCGCGGTGTGGTCCGGAGACAATCCCTGTAGTTTAGTCGGAGTCGGTGCGGCATCCTCCGGGACAGCGGTCATCAGCCTTGGCACAAGCGACACATTTTTCGCGGCGATGAAGACCTTCAAGGTTGATGCCGACGGATACGGGCATGTCTTTGGTAACCCGGCTGGCGGATTCATGAGCCTGATATGTTTCAGGAACGGATCGCTCGCAAGGGAGAAAATCAAGAATGATTGCGGAGTTGACTGGGCATTCTTTGACGGGTCATTCAAAAAAACAATTCCCGGAAGCGACGGCAATATGATGCTCCCATATTTTGTCCCCGAAACCACGCCCCTTGTGCTGGATCCTGCGCCAGTTCTTGCCGGGAGGGAAAATTTCAGAGCAGGCAATGTTCCCCCGGACGTGAAAATCCGGGCAATAGTCGAATCACAAATCATGAGCATGAAACTGCATTCGGGATGGATTGGAGAGAACTTCAGTACCGTCAGGATTACTGGTGGTGCTTCAAGAAGCGCGGGAATATGCCAGGTGATCGCGGATGTTTTTCAGGCGGAGGTACAGAAGATTTCCGTACCTGACTCAGCCGCGCTCGGCGCAGCGATGAGAGCTGCGAATGCAGTCGCAGGAACCTCCTGGAAAGAACTTTCCGCGAAATTCGCGAAGACAACAGAGAAAATCCTCCCGGACACGAAGACTGCGGAACTTTACAAATCCATGCTTGCGAAATATGCGGAACTTGAAAGGAGGCGCGGCGGATAACTTGGATCGTATAAGGAATTGTATTTTGGGCATCGGACATTCAATTTCGTTGAGCATTGAATATTGAGTATTGAGCATTGAGAAATGTTCAATAATCAATGACCAATTTCCAATGTTCAAGTTGTTTTGAAAGTTCCGGCGAAGCCGGCTATCTTTATTTGGGCTTGTGTTTTCCCGGCATACTGCTTGATTTTTGTTAGGATGGTTAAATGATAAAAAACATTAAAAGCGCGGCGAAGAAACTAGGCTGGGGCAGAATAATTACACTTCTGCTCGCCGCCGCCGTTGTCATTCTGTTTTTCACTCTGCATCATATCCTGGGTTCCATGGTATTCCCTTATTTTGCCGAGAAGTCCGGATTTTTACTCTCCTGCGATGTCCGCAAGGCAGATCTCGGGAATGCCGTCATTTCTGACATCGCTTTGCTGAAAGGGAAGGATGCCATTCAAGTATCTGAAATCAGCGCAGAATACAGCCTTCCCGAACTCCTCTTCCGCCGCGAATTTCGCAAAATCCGGATATGCGGATTGAATGTTGGGGTTTCATACAGCGGCGGCAGACTCCAGTCTGACTTCCTCCCAGAGAAGAACAGTTCGGCACCTATTCACGGGACTAAGAATCAACCTCCGGCATTTGCACGAAAAATCGAAATTAGAAATGCGCAATTGCTTGTCAATACGCCAGATGCGATTTTGACCGCCCCGTTCGATGTTGATGCCGAGTATGACAGGATTACCGGCGAGTATAAGTTTGCAGGGAAAATATTATTTATTGACAGCCTGATTAATTTTTCAGGCACTTACGGTTCGAGAAATTCATCCATTGCCTTCAACTCCACGAATTTCAACCTTTCCGTACTGAAATCACTCCCCTCCCTCCCCAAGAATTTTGATGCAGAGGGCAAGATCTCATTTTTCGGGAAAACTGATATTGCCACGAAGCGGACAGAAGTTTCCATCCGTTCCGATGGTTTCAAACTTGAATCCGGGAATGTTGAAATAGGATCGCGTCCAGGAGAAAAATTCACTCTTCAGGCCTGTTTCGGGAAGGAAGGATTTTCCGCCGATGTCACGGAGCTTTGTGTGTTTGAACCTTTTCCTGTTGCTCTTAACTCCATGACTTTCAAAGCTGGAAAAGTGGATGGAAGCATGTCCACAAAAATCGAGGGGAGCCTGGGGCTTGCTGTTGACAGCGGCGATTTCAACCGGAAAAGTCCTGCCGGGCTTAAACTCGTGGCTCCACTGCAGGGAGCCATTGAAATTTCAGGGCTGATTGACGAAGGGAAGGGTTGGAAAATCAATCTGAAGCCGTTTGTCAGAAGTGAGGCGATAACATTTTCTGCGGGCGATGAATCCGCTGATAAATTTGCATTGAGACAGATACAGGCATCGGTGAGAGGCGAGGGGAGCGGGCTTGAGGGCACATTCAACTTTGCATGCCGGGCGTCCGCATCTCTGTCAGGGGCGAAACTTTCCGGTTCCATCCCGCTCCTTGAATTGTTTGGAACGGTTAAAACCGGGAAAAAGCCTGAAGCCAAGGCATTTGCGAAATTTACAGATACGAACATCAGGTATGGAGTTTTGAAGATTGATAAGGCCTCTGTGCTAATTCCTTTCGAATGGCCGTTTTCTGAAAACAACATAAGAAATATCAAGGGAGCAAAATACGATCTTGGATCCTTCTCGATCGCCAGTGCCGCCTATGGAACCTGGAACCTGGGATCTATTTCCTCGCAGATATACCAGGACGGTTCCGGATATATTTTGGCGGGTACCTGGAAAACTCCATTCGAGAATTTTGGAGTGGAGTTCAGCGGGGCGGCAAATTTGAAAGGAAGCCTTGAGGCACAGCTCGAGATGGGCATAGCCGACGCAAAGGATGAAAAAACTGTCGAATTAAAAAAAATATCCATGGATTTTCCTGATATCAGCATGAAGGGACTTTTCAATTCGACTGTACATCTCGGATATGCCGGAGGAAAGGCATCGGCCTCCGCGAAATTCGCAGTCGAAAACGCCAGCGTCGAATATCCCATGGCAAAACTTTCCGCCTCCGGCTTGAAACTTGACATCTCAATTCCGAATGCTTTTGAGATGTGGAACGCAGGACGGCAAAGGGCATCATTTTCCGCTTTCCAGAAGGGAAAACTTGAAGCGTCCGATGCTAAGATTGACTTCCGGCTCGATTCTCCGGGAAATGTTTTCGTCGAGAATTTCGAATCTAAATTTTGTGGAGGAAAGATCTTCTGCTCCTCATTCAATGTCTGCAAGGGACAGGATTTTTCCGCTGTGGTTTACTGTGACAGGATCAAGGTCTCGTCGCTTTTCAAGATTATGGGGACCGGAGAGGCTAGCGGAGAGGGAACCCTGAGTGGCCGTATCCCATTACGCCTCAATGAAGGGAGTATCGGGATTCATGACGGCTTCCTTTATTCAGCGCCTGGAGAGTCGGGGAACATCTTGTTCAAAGAGGTGAATATGCTGCCAGACGGAATGAAAGATCCTTCCGCCCCAAATGTTGCAATCGCCCTCGAGGCGCTCAAGGATTTCAACTACAAGTGGTTGAAGTTCGGACTTGACACGGCTGACAACGTCCTTGTTATTGAGATGAACATAGATGGCAATCCTACGAATCCGCTCCCCTTTAATTTTTCCGAGGAAAAGGGACTGATAAGGGATGAGAACAGCCCGGGATTGAAACTTCAGGGACTCCAGCTTAATCTGAATTTCAGCCTGCCATCCGAGAAGATGCTCCTCCTGAAAAACATTAATTCCCGGATACTCGGCGGCAAAAATGAATAAGATGAATTTTCTTAAAAACCTACTCCTGGCAGTTGCAATCGCGGACTTGTTGTCCGTCACATTCGGGGTGTCGCTCCAAGGCATGTCTTGGCCGATCATGTTCCGAGCCGCGTTAAAGCGCCAGACCTCTCCCGGTGCGAGCACCTTGGCGCCGAAGTCGGAGAATGGAATTTTGAACCACGCCGTCCAGATTCTTGCTTCCAGAGTGTTTGGGCCTTTGCGGTTGGACCACTTCACGTTGTTGCGCGCCAGGATCTGGACGAATTCCGCCATATGCTCGGGTGTTCGTCCCAGAGTCGCGGCATTGTAGGGAGCCTGTTATTTCGCTGGACTAAATCTGATCGGGGCAAAGTATTGTGGCAAATGAAAATCACAGGCCGTCCCCATGGGCGCCCAGGTCATCCAATGCGGATGGGAAGTCTGGTCGGCGCATTTGTAAAAATTGGCACGCCAAGTCTGACCGGGGATCGTGCCGAGTGGGCCGACATACTGTTCGAATATCGTAAAAGGAATAAAATATTCGATGCGCCATTCCGTATCCTCCACAATTTCCGGATCCACAACCTGCGGCAAGGAGTGGTAAATTCAGACTTCTTGATTCGTGGAAAAAGAGGTTGTATGGTTTTCAGTCACCGGACGATGCCGGTGCGAGCATCTTGTAGACCATTCGCAACTCCGTGCCAGGGTAGATGAACTCCGCGTCATTCAAGTGGACAAGCA
>CAIQLG010000158.1 GCA_903872565.1 uncultured Lentisphaerota bacterium
ATACTGAATTAGGTTCAGTTTTTAATTCTCAATAATCAATTTTCAATATTCAATTCTCAAGTTGTTCTGCCTTAAACTTGAGCATTGAGCATTGTGTGTTGAACATTGAATATTTTAAATAATAACCCAAACAAAGTATAACATGCCAGTTGTCTGTTACTGGTTTACATGGAGGGACGCGCTCCGTCGCGTCCGCCACATGCGGCCACGACGAAGCGTGGCCCTCCACCAATAAACTCTGACGCATCCAACTTAGAATCCGTCTTTTTCCAGCACAGATACTTCAAGATTGATATTTTTCTTTTCGCCGGGTTCAATGAAAGGGAGTGTTTTTTTTGCCCTGTGGTTTGCTCTGGTGTCCAACTGCACATTGCAGGGTTCCATTCCAAGGACATATTCGCTCTGTCCCATCATTTTCCATTGGGTCATGAATGGAAGTTCATCAGTGTTGAATCCTATGCGCAATTCTAGTCCGCCGCAAAGTTTCCTGTTGACAAGTGTTGCAGAGGCTCTGCCACTTTTGCCCGGTTTCATTTTGTAGGTGTAGCATTGTTCCTTGAAATCTTTTATTGGATCCGAGAAGAACGACTTGTTCTTCATCCCTTTTTTCGCCTCCTCATCCCTGGGGATGCACTCTGAGGATTCAACCTTCAATTCCGCGCCATAATCCAGCATCGGGAATCCGATGTTGAAGTGGTAGAGTATCATGAACGGAACGGCTTTGAAACCGAAATTCTCGATTTCGTCCTCGATTCGAAAGCTCTTTTCGCCCGCTTTTGAACGGATTGTCCTCGTGAGCCGGATCTTATCTCCGAAAATACGGCATTCCTCGATGATTCCCGATACTTCCACAATGTAATCGTCCTTTTCCCAGTGGGAGCTGTCACAGACCTGTTTCGCGGGAATGGTAGAATATCTTCCGTGAAGTCCGAACTCCTCGTTTTCATCATTGCAGGGGGGGCCAAAGGAGCGAAGTCCGCAGGTCGTGAGGAGCCCACCCGTGAAGGTTCTGAGCCACCCAATCCCTTCCGGCTCATAAAATGCGGGATCGGTCTCGCCATTGCTGGTAATATATGAAATGTTTACGCCTTTGTAGTTTGCGAGGGAGATGTCCATTCCGCGTTCGGGCAGCACTGTGAAATTGAGCCCGGAACCGGTATTTACGTCAATCGCCTTCATATTCCTGGCGTAGCCGCCTTCAAGGCGATATTGGCGCGCCCCGGCGATCTGCGCAATATTGCCTGTTTTCTCGAGAATTTCTCTGCGCCCGACTCTTTTCCCTGACAATCTCATTTTTATTCCTCCTGCTAATTTTTCATCGCATGTAACATTATAGTGTAAAGAGCCAATTGCAAAAGTCAAAAATGAAAATCCACGCCCGGAGGATGGTGTTTCCCGAGTTCAAATAAATCAAATGGAAAGCTTGCATTTTTTGTATTGAATCTTTCTCATTTCATACGATATTAGTCGTTTGAGGTAATTGTAGAATTATCTCGGGCCGATGAAAAACTAACGGAGGGTGGACTTTCAGGTCCGCCATTTGAGTTCAATTTTCACGGGTGAGAAAACCCGCGCTCCTTTAAAGTTAGACTTTTGCAACCGGCCCAGTCATTAAAATTGTGCCAGGCTTTTATTGAGATGATAGAGGAAACCGTAAAAATACACGACAAGTTCCAGTTCGAGCTGAAATTCACATATCAGTTCAAGGAGAATCTGCACAAAAAAAAATACAGTGTTGACACCTATATCTTCATCCCGAAGAGTCTGGGCGTAGGACCGGGATATTACTCCAAAAGCGACTTCTACCACGACATACAGTCATATATAAGGCTTAAAACCCCGGTCATTCTTCTGAAAAACATAAGCGGAGACATCAATTCTCCGATGGCGAAACTGAAGAGGAGCATCGAAAGGCTCGTTTCGGGACTCGATGATAAAAAATCCTCCGACTACATCTACAGGCTCAAGATGTTCTGCTCCATCTTCAGGAGCGCCCTCAGGGATGAAATGAGTTTCGTCTCCAAGCAGCAGACTAACAAGGACATAGAGTTCCACCTGAGGAGCTATCTGGAAAATTCCTTGAAAGTGTTGGAGGAGTTCAGAGAACTGAGAAATCTGGTGAATGTTTCCACGATACCTGATAAATACTTCCTGATGTATCTGTACGCGGACGAGTATCTCAGCCTCCAGATAAATGAATACAGACACGAACTGTACGAGTTCCTCGTCAGAAGCGGGCACAAGAAAGCGGATGATTACATGGAGAACATTCTGAAGATTGCCAAGGAAGAAATCACCAGCCGGAAAAATGCCGGCTATCCCTCCATCCCAACTGACAACTCGGACAACGAAATGATAATTTACAGGAGAAACGCACTGAAAAAGTTCGTGGGCAGTGTCCTTTTTCTCGGCATCAAGACTGCCAGGGAAGGCATTGTGATCGAACAGATGCTTTTCGGACTTTCCGCGGCAATCGCGATGGCGTTCGCCACCGGAGTGGCGTTTTACTACAGGAAAAGCTTCCAGGATCTGACAATGACCTTTTTCATGATTCTCGTGGTTTCATACATCTTCAAGGACAGAATGAAGGAGCTATTGAGAAATTACATCAGCGTCAATCTTCAGAAATACTTTTTCGACCACAAGACGAAGATTTATTCAAATTCAGGACATAGGATTGGCATTCTGAGGGAGAATTTCAGCTTCATAAAGAACAATTCAATCCCGAAGCAGATAGTGGATGTGCGTAGAAAAGATTTTATGGCGGGCGTTGACGAAGCGCTTTTCGGAGAAAATGTGATGCTGTATAAGAAGCAGATTCTTCTTTTTTCTGACAAGTTCAAGACGGTCTTCCCGGATTTCCAGATCAACGGGATCAACGACATCATCAGGATGGACATTTCAAGCTTTCTGGGAAAAATGGACAATCCGGAGGAAGATGTATTCATTCCGAAGAAGTCGGAATACCATAGGATCATAGGAAGCCGCGTCTATCATATCAACCTGATAATCAAATACAGCATAGACGATGGCACGAGCCTGATAAACCGCTTCCGCCTCATCCTCAACAGGAACGGCATCAAACGCATCGAAGAGGCGTAACATGCTGGATTGTTGCAAATCAGCCTTGTCAACTTTGGCGGTATTGAGTTATACGCCAAGGCCGAGCATTCGCTCTGCGAATCTCGGGGTTGACCCCGGTTTTCGAGGCACTTGCCTCCAGGTGCATTTTGCGATTTTCAACGCAAAATACAGGTCAAGAAGATACGCAAAAAATAAGTTATTGATAATTTTTAAAATGCCCGTTTTGTATTTTTCATTTAATTGCATGTGCCTTTGCGTTTTCTGAATTCAAAACCAATAATCCACCAATCCCTGGCCGTACCCGGCACCGGCAGGCCAAAAATCCATTAATCCGTCATCCCACGGGATGACTTCAGCGGACTCCCATGATCTCGAGCTGGGTGATGCGTTTTGACCATTCCCGTCTTGCATCCTCGGGCGACTTGCCTGGTGGGAGAAGGTTGTCCGGGATCAGGCTTCTGCGGGTGCAGTTCATCAGCGCCTGAAGTTGCTGATAGTCTCTCGCCTCCTTGATGTCGGCGGGAATAATATCGGCGATAAGTTCTAGGGTCTGTTTTGCATCGAGTTTGTTTGTTATTGATTTCGCCTTGATTTCGGATCTAAGGGAAGCGAACGCCGCGGCGGAATAGCCAGTGGTCAATTTCATTATCTCGGTGGTGAGTTCATCGGCATTTGTCTTGGGATCGATCGTGTTTTTTATCATCCACCTGACGAACTCCTCTCTTTCGCTGTCATCGGGATCCAGTATTGGAATGATGAGGTCTCCAGCCCTTCCGGGGCGTCTGATGTCAGGCGAGAGCAGATGTATCCTGGCGGTCATCAGGAGCCATTTGACTTTGCCTCTGAGTTCGGGGGCTGACATCATGCCCTGAATGTTTCCTACGAGTCTGCGTTCGGTGGAATGAGTTTCCGCGTTCAGGTTTCCAAACTGAGTGTCAGCCTCGTCAACCATTATGAGCACCTTGTTAAGTGAAATGAGCAGGCGGCGCAGTCTCTCGAAAAGGACATCGGTCTGTCCGAACCACTGGCTGCGGATGTTTTTCAGGACGAGGACGAGCATGTCGGCTTCGGCGGCGACGGCCTCGAAGATGAAAGTTTTTCCGCCTCCGATCGAACCGCACACGATGGCGCCTGTGAGCGCGTCCACCCCGGTGGAATTGAGTCTCGGTATGAATTCATCCTTGAGGAATTTCTTCAGCTTGTGGAATCCCACGACCTCCTTCAGGGTGTGCGAAGGTTTTTTGAATTCCACAACATCCTCGCTGAGCTGTGACTGGATGTATTTCTCCACAGTCGCGATGACATCTGTGGGCTCTATCTTGGTGTCGAGATGGGATGCCTTGACGAGAAGCTGTCTTAGAGCATGCATCGAGAGTCCGCCTGTGAGCCTGGCCAGATCCTGCTGGGAGCTCCAGAGCTTGATTTTGCGGTCGTCCTTCTGTCGCTGGTTGAACCAGGAAATGTAGTGAGCCCGCGCCTCCTCGTCCGGATATGGGACTTCAAAGCTCATCACGTGCGGCAGCTTGGAGATTTTGGAATTGATCTGTGTTTTTGATTCTGCGATCATCACGACAGCGTCATTTCCGTTCATGAAGAGCGGATCGGAAAACCATTCCGCGCATATTCCCACGGATTTTCTGTCCTGGGGCGAGAGCCTTGCCGCGTCCGATTCGGGGAGAAGCATGTCAGCCTGGTCTATGATGATTACTAGATTCTCTTTCAGTATGGGATCGGTTCCGATGTTAGCACTGGAACAGGCGCAAAGCTGGCGTAGCAGATCCACGGCCATTACCGGATCTTTGCCAGCCTGGTCAAGCAAATTTTCAAAGGATGCTCCCATATCTTCGGCATGCGCCCTTATCTTGTTGATGGAGAGCATCTCCTTGATCGCAAGTTCGTTGTCGGTGAAGCCCGTCTTCCATCTTGTCCAGGCATTTTTAAGTTTCTCCTTGTTTGCTTCGTTGACAATCCAGATCTTGCCACTTGGCTCATAGACTATTAGTATCACACCGGGGATATTCCATCTTGCCGATAGAAATTCGATGAGAGCGACATAGTCGCCTGTCTCATCGTTGTCTTTATTTATGAAGAACAGATCGTAGATGTTGCCCTGAATTACTATGCTTGTGGCCTGGCCGGAATTTATTGCAACGGCCGTCTCCCTGGGGAAATCATATTTTACAGTTGTCATTTTTTAGGACTCCTTCTCCTTTTCCTTGTTCCATTTGCTTCCAGAATTGGCACGCTGTTGTGGGATCCATCAGAAATTTTTCGTCAAACGCGACTTTTCTGATTTCAGTTTTCTGATCTAAAAAAACACTGTGGTTGATAACATCGTACGGGCTGAAGACCGGTGCAACTTTGTCATATACGATTGTTGCTCCGGGACATTCCTTGAAGCCCTGTTCCTTCCAGTTCCAGTACTGTGAGAGCGCTATAACCCTGTCCCCGACATATATCGCCTCGTCCAACTCGTGGGTCACGATCATGATTGTGAAAGGAGGGATCATCCCTTTTTTAAAGGCCGTGAGATTTTCCTGATAGAGATGCAGCAGCATATGTTGGAGGTCTTCTCTTGTGGCCTCGTCCAATGCCCCGAAAGGCTCGTCCAGAAGCAGGAGTTTCGGTTTCATGATGAGAGCCTGCGCTATTGCGACGCGCTGGCACATGCCTCCGGACATTTCAGAAGGATAGAGATTAACGGCTCTTCCGAGCCCGAGTTTCTCCAGGAGTTCGACCGCCTGTCTGATGTGTTCTTTCCTGATCCGACGCCATTTGATGGGACGGAAGATTCTGAAGGGGATGCTGGTCTGGTCGAGCATCAGTCCGAATGCTACATTCTCCTTTGCCGTGAGGAACGGGTAGAGGGCGTAGCGCTGATATACAATGCCAACATCCCTGGAAGGTTCCATTATGGTGTAAAACTCATTTTTCTCGTCCGAGAATATGCTCACCTTGCCCTGCCTCGGCGAATGTGTGCCGAGTATCGCCCTGAGGAGAGTTGATTTCCCGCATCCGCTCGGGCCGACGAGAGACACTATTTCCCCCCGTATGATTTTCATATTTATGTTATACAGGACGCGGTTGGAGATCTTGTTCTCCTGGCAAAACCAGTGATTCAGATCGGAACATTCCATACAGATATTGGTTGACATTCGACTATGTCCTTTCCGGCTGATACCAGGGACAGAAGAATTTCGAGATGCACCTGAACAGATAATCCATGACGAACCCGAAGATGCCGAGAAATGCAAGATACGTATAGACGACATTCATATCGAGCAATCTCGACTGAAGACGGATGCGGTAGCCAAAACCGGCATCGCCGCAGACCATTTCGGCGGCGATCAGAAATATCATGGCGGGAGCTATGCTCAGACGTGCCGCATCAATAATCTTAGGTAGAATATTTTTGAATATGACATCCCATATGATTTCAGTCGTGGATGCTCCGAGAGTGTAGGATTTTTCTATGAGTTCATCGGGAACATCCTTGACAGCGAGACAGATCGTTCTCGCCAGAGTAGGCCCTATCCCGAGCGCTATCATGGTGACATACATTTCAGTGTTGGTACCGACAAGCACGAAATATACCGCCAGCGCGGCGGTGGGCGGAATCAGCGCGAGAATAGTAAGGGGCAAGATGAAAAAAGATTCGAAGACGGAAAAACACCCCATCAGCATGCCGAATATCAGGGCACCAGCGACCCCAATTGCAAGCCCCAGAAAAAAGCGTTCAGCACTAGCCTTCAAGTCAGTGGTGATCCAACTGGCTCCGGTCAGCTTGTTCTTTTCAAACACCTTGCAAAGTCCATCCTTCAATTGCGTCCAAGTCGGAATTGTGGTGTCATCGGCATTCTTCCTGTGCTGAATATCCGAGAGGACAGTGTAGGAGCCAATGAGACAGACGACAGAAAAAATGCAAAGCGTCCAGCTCCATACCTTTCTGACGGGTTTTCTTATCATTTAATTTCTTTTATGAATGAAGGGTCAAGGCGAAGTCTGGCCTTGGGCGCATCGGTTTTAGTCCCATATCCGACTCCGGGATCGCTCGGGGTGATTTCGTGGCTGACGCAGAACTCCACCACCTTCTTCATGATATCCTGTATCTTGGGCTGATCTTTGACTTCGTCTCCAGGAAAGCTCTTGCCGCCCGTGAAAAGGTCGAGCCCCATTTTCGGGGTTTTATAGAATTTGGTCTGCTGGACAACCTTCTGCATCGATTTGATGTCGAGGTGGGAGAATTTTTCGCCAAGTGCCAGGAGAGTGGCATCGCGGGTTTCGGGATTTTCCATTTTTTTGCATACTTCATAGTATGTTTCTGCAATTGCTTTTGCAAAGTTCGCACCGCCTGGCTGATCGAGGGTCTTTTGCGAGACCACCACCATGTCGATTATTTCGCCAGGAATCTTGGAGGAGTCAAAAAGCACTTTGGCATCTTTGCGCTTGTTCAAGGTTTCGAGCAGCATCGGATTCCATACGACTATGGCATTGTAACCAGCCTGCTTCTGCTGCATCGCGGTTGCGGCGGCGCCAGGATCCATGTTTGTGAACTTATAGTCTTTTTCCTTTTCGCCGAGCAGTTCGAGATTCCGGACGAAACAATATTCGGACACGGTCTTGGCCAGACCATAGACATTTTTATTGCGGAGCTGTTTGACATCCTTGATGTCGCCGGTGACGATGCAGGCATCGCCTCCATAGCTTGTTGATGTGGGGAATATTGCTACAGAAGGAACGCTGAGCGAAGGATTCAGGACATCCATGTTGGTGATGCAGACCGCGTCGCATTTTCCCGACCCGTACATCATTATGCAAGGATCGTATTCCGCCTCCTTGAGCTCGATGTCAACATTCCATTTCTTTTCGATGGGACCCATTTCTCCCTTCTTGCCATTTATCAGTCCCATTTCGTGAGCCACGCCGAAAGTGCTCCAGGACGGATATTCGCTCCAGGCCAGCGAGAATGACGGCGCTTCAGCGGCCGAAACGATCCCGCATAAAAACAATGTCCCAACAAAAAGCGATCCCAAGATTCCTTTTTTCATTTCCTGCCCCTTTATATAGTTTTGAATATATTTTTACTATCGAACATTTTTGGTAAATCAAGTTTTTGCCGGCAAATTTTATACATGGAGGGACGCGCTCCGTCGCGTCCGCCTATATGGCCACGACGAAGCGTGGCCCTCCATTGACACATTACCATTTTTGCTGCTTCTTCAAACTCAAACCCAATTATCCAAAAAAAATCGGATGATGATGAATAACAATGAAAAAGAAAACTGGAACAAATAATGTCAGTGGAAACGTCACATTAAAAATAGCTTCTGACTTCATTGTATCTTGTCCTCTTCCCATCTAATTCTCAGGCAGTCCTGCGGGATTGTCTTTCTGTGGATCCTTCTGCTGGCTGTCTTTTCCTGGATCACTCATCTTGTCAAACATACCGTTCTCGAATTCCTTGTTGGACACGGATTGTTTGGCATATTCGAGGAACTCCGCCTCTGCTCTCTTGGTATCCGTTCCTGCAAGCTCCTTGGAGATTTTCGCATTCGCCTTCATCTTCTCGCGGACATTGCGCATCTGTTCGAGCTCCTTGTTTGTCTCGTCCATGCTGATGCCGGAAATGGCATCTGCTATCTCCTGTTCTTGTCCCGAGGCGATCACGTCGGCGACGGAATCCGCAGCCTCCTGCTTGACCTTCTCGATTTCACGCGCCAGATGCTGGAGCTGGATCTTGTGGTCCTCTATATTTTTGCCGCATTCCCTGACATCGTGTTCGAGTTCCGCGAGTCTTTTTTCCTTCTCCTCCAGAGTCGAGGAGAAATCATTGAATGCTGCGAGACATTTTTTGTATTCAGGATCTTCCTGTATCTGTTCCTTTGTCAGGTTCTGCTTATTGAGCAGATTCACCCGCTCCATGGCTTTGGCCTTGGCGCCAGTCTTAAGTTTTGTGAGCGTTCCGGTCTCATCCGTCAGTATTCTTATCTTTCCGAGTTTCGACTCCATCTGGGCCATCAGGGCAGCGACAGCCCTTTTGTAGTCCTGTATCCTTGCCGTTTTCTGCTGGATAATCTCGTCGAACTTTGCACGCATCACATGGGGATCCGAGTCGAGCGCCTCGCGGGCGGAGTCAATTCTTCCAGTCAGCAGATAACCTATCGCCTTCAAATACCTTGTCATTGCCTTGAACATAACCAGTCTCCCATCAAGTTGAATAATTTTACATCATACAATTCTGTAACTATAACATCGTCATTTGAAAATTAAAGGAGAAACGGCAGTTTTCAACGATTATTTTACAGGTACAGGTTCTGCGATGCTTATACGTAATACTATCCGCCATA
>CAIQLG010000159.1 GCA_903872565.1 uncultured Lentisphaerota bacterium
AACGACACCCGATGCGGAGCAGCAAAAAATATTGGATTTGCTTGGTATAAAAATCAGGTAGCCAGTGATTTGAAATGAAAATCCGTAGTTTGTGTTCTATCCATCAAGGGGTTATGACGATTTAATTAAAGTAATGTCGGCATAGGTAAAATTCCCTCTTTTGAATGGGAATATATCATATAAAAATTAATTAGACATTGTAGAAGAATTGGCCTGACAGCCAATTCTTATGTTTTAGGTCTGGCGGCGATTTGTATGAGCATTGTGTCAGTAAGATATTCCGGGATTGAACGTTTTACTGGATTTAGAAAAATGAAAAATGGTGTGGTGACGCTGAATATTATCATCAGCACTGTGTAGAGATAAGCTCTTCCCATATAAACTTCTCCGAGGTCGGGGCGGACGATGATGAGTCCCCAGAACCACATTCCGAAAGTTTGTGCATAAAGGCCGAGTGTAAGGCCGTAGTACACAACAATCCCGGAGATGAAGAGAGGAAAAGCCTTGAGGAAGATCACATTCGGATCAGCACCCGACTTCACGGCGGTGGCCGAAAAGAAAAAGATGGCGATGAAAAAAACGCAGATCAGAATGCCGTCCGAAAAGGCGGCCGCGAGCCTGTGGATCATGCCGGGAGCAGCTGGCAGATATCTGTTTTTGAAGGAAGTTCCATCAATAAACGGTTTTTTCGACTCCTTTTTCCTGAAGAGTGAGCCGAATGCGGCAAAGCCTTTTTCCTTGACTCCTTTTTCTTCCTCGAGCTTCTCGGCCTGCAGGGCGAGAGAGGGGGCGAGAAATTCGAGATCCTGGGCCTTGCCCCATTTCTTTATCATCGCATTCCTGACGGGTGTTTCTGCCAACACGCGCCCGCCTTCAACCCATTTCCTCAGGGTTTCGCCGTCAATCGGGCCATACTCCTTCTTGTCTTCACCTAGTATTATGTATTTCATCGTTTTCTTTTTTAAGCAGTCATTTTATGTTCCGGAAAACATTTCTCGATCATTTTTGAGTAGCCATTCATGATAATGCAGAATTTTTTCTCCGGGATAAGGCTGAAGTGTCAGTTTTTTGGCGGCCATAGCTAAAACCATGTTATAAATGCATCATGATGCAGTCTGGAGTTCCTTGTCCTTGATTTTCTTATCTTTCTTGTATATTCTTTTAAGCAGGGGTTCTCCGCCGTTGATGGTTTCCGCAGTGATTGTGCATTCCGAGATATTCTTCTCCGATGGAATCTTGTACATGATGTCGAGCATTATCTGTTCGATGATGGCTCTGAGTCCCCGCGCGCCTGTGCCTTTCTCAAGCGCCTTGTCGGACAGTGCCCTTAGTGCGCTATCCTCGAATGTCAGTTTCACATTTTCCATTTCAAGTAGTCTTATGAACTGTTTTGTGATTGCATTTTTTGGCTCTGTAAGTATCCTGACGAGATTTTCCTTGCTTAGCGGCAGCAGGCCGCTTACAACGGGGAGCCTTCCGATGAATTCGGGAATCAGCCCGTACTTGATGAAGTCCTCAGGTTCCGCATAGTTCAGTATTTCCTCATCCTGTATGAGGTGTCTCGGATCCTCCTCTATCTGCCTGAATCCGAGGATATGCTTCCCTATTCTTCTGCGGATCATCTTGTCAAGGCCAACGAATGCGCCGCCACAGATGAAAAGGATGTTCGTGGTGTCAACCTGGAGATATTCCTGGTGCGGATGCTTTCTGCCGCCCTTCGGGGGAATGTTGGCGACTGTTCCCTCGAGTATTTTGAGGAGGGCCTGCTGGACTCCCTCGCCTGAGACATCCCTTGTTATCGAGACATTCTCGTTCTTTCTGGAGATCTTGTCAATCTCATCTATATAAACTATTCCGATCTGTGCCTTCTGGATGTCATAATCTGCGGCCTGGACGAGCCTCAGTATTATATTTTCGACGTCTTCGCCGACATATCCTGCCTCTGTGACTGTGGTGGCGTCGGAGATGGAGAATGGCACATCGAGAAATTTCGCGAGTGTTTTTGCGAGAAGTGTTTTTCCCGAACCGGTCGGACCGATCAGCATTATGTTACTTTTTTCAATTTCGACACCATCCTTGTTGAAGCCTCCCTTGAACTGGCTGTTGAGAAGCCTCTTGTAATGGTTGTGGACGGCGACAGAGAGAACTTTCTTCGCATGTTCCTGCCCGATGACATATTTGTCTAGAAACTCTTTGAGGGCTTCCGGTTTTGGCACCTCGAGGAGGGGAACCGGCTTGTAGTTCTTTTCAGTTTTCTTCTCCTCGTCCTTGAACATTCCAGTGCAAATTTCTATACAGCTTTTGCATATTGTGGAACCTGCCGGAGATGAAATCAGCATTCCGGTCTTTTCGGCCGGAAGACCACAGAAGGAACATTTGGAGCTGAATTTGCTGTTCATAGGTTATTTTTTCCCAAGTTTTTTAAAAACGCTGTCCACGAGCCCATATTCTTTCGCCTCGATGGCGCCCATAAAGAAGTCCCTTTCGCTGTCGGCCGCGATTTTCTTGAGATCTTGGCCAGTATGTTTCGCAAGTATCTCATGCAGGGAGGATCTGAGCCGTATGATTTCCCTTGCCTGTATGTCAATGTCGCTTGCGCTTCCTTCGGCACCGCCCCAGGGCTGGTGAATCATTATCCGGGAATTTTCAAGAGCATAGCGTTTGCCCTTTGTTCCCGCGCTGAGGAGTACGGCGCCCATGCTTGAGGCCTGACCAACACAGTATGTCTTTATGTCGCAGGTGAGTATCTGCATGGTGTCATATATTGCGAGCCCCGAAGTAACCGATCCTCCGGGAGAATTTATATACATTTCTATATCCTTCTTGGGATCTTCCGACTGAAGGAACAGAAGTTCGGCCACGATGAGGTTCGCGACATTGTCGTCTATCGAGGTTCCCAGCATTATAATCCTGTCCTTGAGAAGCCTTGAATAGATGTCGTATCCTCTCTCTCCCTGTCCTGTCTGCTCTATCACATATGGAACAAATCCTGACATGATTTTCACCTTTTCTGAAAAGTTAGCTGTTTTTTACTTTCGCCCTGATCTTTTCCACAAGGTGATCGGCCACCTTAGAAACAAGGAGCGACATTTTGACTTCCTCGATCCCTCCGCTGGCCTCAAGTTTGTCCTTGAACTCCTTCTTATTCATCTTATAGTATCTGCTTGCGCCGGCCAGGTACGACTCGATATCCTTGCCTTCGAGGGTGATATTATCTTTTTCAGCTATTTTTTTCATAAGGAAGAATGTGCGGAGCTTTTTGCCTGCTCTATTTTCGGCGGACTTCATGTGTATGTCTTTTTCGCCTTTGAAGTTTTCCATCTCGGACTCGTTCTTGACTTTTTCCCTTGCTATTGCCATGAACTCGTTATGGATCTCGTCTTTCAGGACAGATGGTGGCAGGGCGAATTCTCCGACCATTCCCAGGAGCGAATCGGTGATTTTGGTTTTGATCATCTCGGTGTTGCGCATTTCCTCCTCGAATTTAAGCCTTGCGCGGATCATTTCCCTGAGTTTTTCAATTCCTTCGACTCCGGCTCGTTTGCAGAGCGCTTCGTCCGAGTCAAGAGGCTTCTTCCTTTGAATCTCCTTGACCTCGACCTCGTATTCGGCCTTTTTTCCGGCGAGTTTCTTCTCTCTGAAGTTTTCCGGGAATTCCGCCTTGAAACTGACTTTTCCGCCTGGGACGGCACCTGTGAGCGCCTTGTTTATGCCGGGAATCAGTTCTGGTTCGGAAAGCCATACCCATGATTCCGGAGCGCTGACGAGATATTTTTCACCCTCGGAGAATTCCGGTTCGTCCTTGAGAGTCGAAGTGTAGGAAACTTTCAGAAGGTCACTGGCGGCCGCAGGAGACTCGGACTTCACGAAATCCGCGAAACGTTCGCGCAAACCGTCAATCTCTGTTGCGACTTGTTCGTCGGAAATCATAATGTCTGCAATTGGGACATCAATGCCATGGAAGTCCGGCAGTTCGAATTCTGGCGCGGTATTGACAGTCATTTTGAATTCGAAGTCTTTTTCCGTATCGACTTCGGGGGGGGTGTCGGGGGGCGAATATGAAACTATCTGTATTTTTTCCGAGGAAATCCTTTCCATCGCAGACTGGAAAATTTTCGTCACAAGTTCCTGCCTTATTACCTTGTCATATTTAGTCTTCACGAGGCTTGAGGGAGCTTTCCCGGGGCGGAACCCGGAGACGTTACCGGAGCTGCGGACATCATTTAGAATGACATCGTACTGGGCCGAGACATCGTTTGCAGGCAGTTTGAATGCAATTTCTTTTTCGCATGGTGCCTTTTCTGTGATTTCGATTTTGAGCAGTTCTTTCAGTTCACTCTTTTTATTTGTTGCCATAATGAAACAATCCAATCGTTAGTTTTGCATTTGCATACGCCGAGAAGTTTTCCAATACGTCTGAAGCTTGAAAAACACTTGAAACAATCAAACAAACCCGGGAATATATCACGGGTGCTGTAACTTTCAACTCATAAAATATCGTCTTATCAATGAAAATAAATAAATAAATAATTACAATATTTTATATATATCCATTGATTTTCCAATGTTCTGCGAAATATTACCTCTTAACTTTTTTAAAATTTATATCTTACTCATGGAAACAGCGGGAATATGCCGGTTATTCCAAAATTGATTGTCCTGTCCGAGCAGTTCAGAGGTAGAAACTTTGAGCTGACGCTGGAGAAATGTATAGCAGGAAGGCTCGACACCTGTGATATAACCCTCAAGGATCCGACGGTAAGTACACGCCACTGCGAATTCATAAAAACCGGCAGCACCTATATCATCCGGGATCTGAACAGCACGAACGGTACACGGGTCAACAATGTTCCTGTCTCGGAACAGGAACTCAAGAGTAGCGACATCCTACAGATAGGTGGCATTGAGATACTTTACGACTGCGACGACAAGTCTGTCAGCACAGCTCTCAAGACCCAGACCGGGATCAATCTCGAGGGGACACAGGTGGGGGTGTCCACCGTGAAGAAGATGGAGAATTTTTCTCCGTATGCGGCAAGCGGTAGACGTGACAAGCTGAAACACATAATTATCGTGTCAGTGCTTGTTCTTCTGGCGATTCTCATTATAGCTCTCATTGGCTATCTTGTCTACATGCTGTTCAAACCCCCGGTAAATGCGAGAAATTCTCTAAATATTTTATCAAATCTGATTGGAAACTACGTGTAGCCCTGGCGAAAACAGGCATACAATATCTACCATCGGTAATTTTCCGAAAAGGCGGCATCAAATATGGACAATGATTTGCAAAACCAGAAAAACAGCAGTCCGCAGGGGGCTCTTCCTCCCAGGAAACCACAGATGGCATTGGTGATATGGATGCTGATCTTCATCACCATGGGTGTGATGCTGATCTACAACAACACGAAAAACAAATATGCGACATGGAATCAGGACCAGTTTGAAAAAGAACTGAAGGCGGGGAATATCGTCAGCGCCACAATAATGCTCGACTCCAACAAGACCGCCGAGATCAAGGGAGAATACAAAATTCCAAACTCGGCAAATGTGAAAGTTTTTCCAGATCAGAGTGAACCTTTCTACAAGGTGCAGGTAATCTACACGGACAATCTCGACGAGCTCTTGAGGCAAAATGCCTCGATAGAGAGAAAAGTGGAGACGCGGGACTCGTGGGGATATGCGCTACTCTACAATTACCTGCCAATACTGATCCTCATCGGCCTTCTATACTTCCTTTTTGCAAGACAGATCAAGATGGCCGGAAGAGGAGCCATGCAGTTTGGCAAGAGCAGGGCAAGAATGATTATGCCCAACACCCAGAAAATTACTTTTGACGATGTCGCAGGAGCGGAAGAGGCGAAAGAGGAGACAAAAGAAATAATAGACTATCTTAAGGATCCGCTCAAATTCAAGATGGTCGGTGGCAAAATTCCGAAAGGTGCGCTTCTCACAGGGCCGCCCGGCACAGGAAAGACGCTGCTTGCGAAGGCCGTGGCGGGCGAAGCGCAGGTTCCGTTCTATTCAATCAGCGGATCGGACTTTGTCGAGATGTTCGTAGGTGTCGGCGCCAGTCGCGTCAGAGATATGTTCGACCAGGCCAGGAAGCATATTCCCTGCCTTATCTTCATAGATGAAATAGATGCCGTTGGAAGATCCAGATTTTCTGGAATTGGAGGAGGACACGACGAGAGAGAGCAGACTTTGAACGCGCTCCTCGTTGAAATGGACGGGCTGGAGACGCAGGAGGGCGTAATTATTCTTGCCTCAACGAACAGGCCGGATGTCTTGGATCCTGCATTGCTGAGACCTGGAAGGTTTGACAGGCAGATCTTTCTAGACCTCCCCGATATCAAAGGCAGGCGACAAATACTTGATGTTCATGCAAAAAACATAAAAATGTCGAAATTGGTGAATCTTGACACAATAGCAAGGGGAACTCCTGGCTATAGCGGTGCGGATCTCGCAAATTTGGTAAACGAGGCTGCGCTTCTTGCCGCAAGACTGGACAAGAAAGAGGTCGAAATGCCTGAAATGGAGGAGGCCAGAGACAAGGTAAGATGGGGCAGGGAGCGTAAAAGCAGAAAAATCAATGAGCAGGACAGAAAAATCACAGCATATCACGAGGCGGGACATACTCTTGTGGCTCTCAACTGCTCGAAGGCGATGCCGGTTCACAAAGTCACCATAATCCCAAGAGGCGTGGCATATCTCGGCGCAACAATGCATCTTCCTTTCGAGGACAGATATACGCAGAGCAAAGAGGAACTTTTTGACGAACTAGCTGTCCTCATGGGTGGCAGGGCCGCCGAGGAAATAATATTTGGAGATATCACAAGCGGAGCTGCTGGCGACATAGAATATGCGACGAAGATATCCAGAAAAATGGTCTGTTCATATGGGATGACTGAAAAGCTTGGAACGGTGCAGTATGGGGGAAGCGATCACCCCTATCTCGGCAGGGACATCGTCAGATCCGAAGGATTCAGCGAGGAGACATCAAGGGAAATTGATATTGAAATAAAAAAGATCATAGATTCCGCAAAGGAATGTGCCACAAAAATTCTCCTCGACCACAAGGATAAACTCGAAATGCTGGCTAAAAAACTTCTTGACGTGGAGACTCTCGATCTGAAAGAGATCAAGAAACTTCTCGGGATTGAAGACAAAGTCCAGGATTCTCCCGCAGCGGCATAAGCTTATATCTCACTATCGTTATGCAGGTTATTTGGATTGATGGATTGTGGTAAATCGATAATGCCCTGACGGAAGATAAATATCCGCTGAATCCGCGTGCCAAATCTTTCAGTGAAGATTTGATCTTAGAACTGATGCAGGAATCTTGAGCTGTTTTCGTAGAGAAGACGGATGTCGTTTATTGCATATCGTATCATCGCAATTCTTTCAATTCCCATTCCGAATGCGTATCCGCTCCATATTTCCGGATCATATCCGACATTTCGGAGAACGGCCGGGTTGACCATTCCGGCACCAGAAATCTCGAGCCAGCCGGAATACTTGCATATCCGGCACCCTTTCCCCCCGCACATTATGCAGGAAAAATCGTACTCGACGCTGGGTTCTGTGAAAGGAAAAAAATGAGGTCTGAAACGGACATCGGCTTTCGAACCTATCAGCTCACGGGCAAAAAACAGAAGAGTGCTCTTCAAGTCCGCCATGGAGACATCCCTGTCCACATAAAGTCCCTCTATCTGGTGGAAGTTCAGACTGTGTGTCGCATCGGGAGTGTCTCTTCTGAAACATCTTCCCGGTGCCACAATCCTCACCGGAGGATCCTGTTTCTGCATAACCCTGATCTGGACCGGAGAAGTCTGTGTCCTCAAAAGCCTTCCATCATTAAAATAGAAGGTGTCCTGAGGATCTCTCGAAGGATGCTCGTCCGGCGTGTTAAGTGCATCGAAATTGTTATAGACAGTTTCGATCTCGGGGCCGTCCGCCACAATGAAACCGAGCCGTCTGAATATGTTGACGCAGTCGTCTATGACTCTTGAGATCGGATGTTTTTTCCCGACTCTGTGTTTTCTGCCAGGCAGAGTGAGATCCGGCCTCAGCTTCTTTTCCGTGCCTTTCCGCAGGGACTCGATTCTTTTCCCGGCGGCAGAAAAAAGTTCGGTGAAGCGGTTTCGCGCCTCGTTGAATGCTTTTCCCGCCTCTGGCTTGTCCTCTCTTGGAACATTTTTCAACTCGGAACTTATCTCCGAGAAGAACCCGTTCCTTCCGAGGATGTCAATGCGGATGGATTCCAACTCGTCCGGAGTCGAACCGGAATTGAGTGCCGCCTCTGCGGCATCCATTTTCGACTTTATCTTGATTGCTATATCACAAGCCATTTATTATTTCCTAAAGTCCTCCATGACGAATCTTTTTCTCGGTCCATAACATGAATTTCGTTAAGTAAACATAAAACAAATAGAAAAAAGACACACGCTAAAGCCGTGAACTCCAACAATTAATCCGCCATGGCGTAATCTTCCAATATTCAAATTTATTTCCTAACCTTCATGCGGTTGGATATTGGAAATTCCATTCTTTTTCTATGCGAGTGCCTCTTTCGCCTTTTCGACAAGTTTCTGGAAGGCTTCGGAGTCTCTGATCGCGATGTCGGACAGGACCTTTCTGTTGATTGCGATATTCGCCTTTTTGAGCCCGTTCATGAATTTGCTGTAATTAATTCCGAGGGGTCTGCAGGCGACATTGATCCTGATTGTCCAAAGTCTTCTGTACTGGCGTTTTTTCTGTTTTCTGCCGATGAAGGAGTATGAATTTGCCTTGTCAACGGCATCGTACGCGACTCTGATGCGTTTTTTAGTCGCCCCGTAAAACCCTTTCGCCCTGTCAAGGACTTTTTTGCGTCTTCTACGCGAAGGAACAGCCAAGGTTACTCTTGCCATAATTAAATTTCTCCATTTTAGACTTTAATGATTATTTTGCGGCCCAGTGGCATTTTTCATCCACCATAGGGAAGTGCCGCACGTACTCTTTTCATTTCGGTGGATCTGACTCCTCCGGCCTTCCCAAGTCTGCGCCTTCTCTTCGCGCTTTTCCCGGTAAGCAGATGTCTTCCCCCGGCCCTGTTGTGAAGAAATTTCCCCGTGCCCGTCCGTCTCACTCTTTTGGCCGCGCACTTTCTTGTTTTCATTTTGGGCATCGTTGTCTCCTTTTTAAAGATGTTTGTTTTTTGTTCTGGGGGGGCCGATGCCAGCCATCTCCAGTCATTTAGAATTGAAACTCATTATGATGCTTCTTCCGATAAGTTTCGGTGGTGACTCGGCCTCTCCAAACGGTTCAAGGGCTTTCAAAACCTTGCCCATCACGTCGAAACCGATTTCCTTGTGTGCCATTTCACGGCCTCTGAACATCATACTGACCTTCACCTTATAATCTTTTTTGAGAAATTCAATCGCATGATCCACTTTTATACTGTAGTCATGTGGATCTATGCTTGCGCTGAATCTCACTTCCTTGTGTTTCTGTGCGTGCTGGTGCTTTTTCTGATCCTTCTCCTTTTTTCTCTGCTCATAAAGATACTTTCCGTAGTCTATTATTTTGCAGACCGGCGGATCTGTCTGTTCCGCTACGGCGATCAGGTCAAGTCCGTCACCTTTCGCCAACAGGCAGGCCTGTTTGAACGGCACCACGCCAAGCTGGCTTCCATCTTTTCCTATCAGCCGCACATCACGACCACCTATTAGGCGATCCCCTTCTTTCACAATTCTAGATATTGTAGTTTCCTCCTATTTTGTTCAACTTACATATGAATTCATTTATGCAAAGCCAATACTATATTTATTAATGTGAAATTATCAAATAAATTAATGCATTTTTCCACTATTTCGTAACAGGCAGCTATTGTTGGCAATATTTATTGTAGCCGCCCCCATGTTGGGGGCGAACACGGCCAACATGGCCGTGGCTACAACTAACGCAATACCAAACAGCTTTAAATAGTTTCATATAACGATGACCTTGAGCCGCGCTGGTTTCAGAGTCGCCTCCGATGCTTGGTAATCTTGAACTTCTCTCCAGTGGATTGGCTGAAACCTGTAACGACAAAATGACCTCTGGAAACTTTGATAACGAAAGCAGCGTCCGAGTCCTCTTCGTCTGTGATCCATGTGCCGACAAGAGGATGGGTGTTGCTTATTTTCATTTCTTTCTCAAAGCTAACTTGCAAATTCAAGACTTCTCCCTTACCTCGTTCCGCATTTTTTCCAGCAGGGTTGCAAAAGGCATCTGACCAAGTTCACCATCTTTTCTTGTCCTTAGAGACACAGTTCCGGCCTCGGCCTCCTTTTCCCCAATTACTACCATATAGGGGATTCTCTCGTTCCTGGCATCACGAATTTTCGCACCGATCTTGTCGGAACGCACGTCAATTCCGCAGCGCATTCCGGCATTTTTCAGCTCTTCGAGAATCTTTGATGCATAGTCGTTGGTGGCTTCGCTCACTGACATAATTCTCGCCTGTTCCGGGGCGAGCCATAGCGGAAATGCTCCAGAATAATGCTCGATCAAAATGCCAAAGAAGCGCTCAAGAGAACCGAAAAGGGCCCTATGGACCATATATGGACGGTGTTTTTGTCCGTCGGCTCCCACAAAAGTCATATCGAACCGTTCCGGGAGATTGAAATCGAACTGTATGGTTGTGGTCTGCCATTCGCGTCCGATGGCGTCTTTGATCTTGAGGTCAATCTTGGGGCCGTAGAATGCGCCGCCACCCTCGTCCACCTCGCATTTGAGCCCTATCTTGTCAACGGCCTTCTTAAGCGACTCGAGCGCCTGGTTCCAACGGCTTTCCTCGCCGACCGATTTTTCCGGTTTTGTCGCAAGATATGCCTTTATCTCAGTGAATCCGAAATCCTTCCAAATGTTCAGGCTGAATCTTAGGACTTTTTCAATTTCGTCCTCGATCTGGTCGGGAGAGCAGATTATGTGCGCATCATCCTGGGTGAAGCCTCTCACCCTCATCATTCCGTGTAGAACTCCGCCTTTTTCATATCTATACACTGTTCCGAGCTCGGCCCATCTTAGCGGAAGTTCACGGTACGAACGGTTTCTCGTGTTATAAATCTGGATGTGGAAGGGGCAGTTCATCGGCTTGATATAATATTCACGTTCGTCAATTTTCACCGGGGAATACATCGCCTCCTTGTAGAAACCGAGATGTCCGCTTTTTTCCCAAAGATGTGAAAGCCCGATGTGCGGAGTGTAAAGGAGCTCGTAGCCATTTTTGTAATGCTCCTCGCGCCAGTAGTTCTCGATCAGGTTCCTTATCCGTCCGCCTTTCGGCTGCCAAAGTATGAGCCCGGGGCCGACATCATCAGAAACAGTATAGAGTTCGAGTTCCTTCCCGAGCTTCCTGTGATCCCTCTTTTTCGCCTCTTCGATAAGGTTGAGATATTTTTTCAGTTCTTCCCTGCTGTGGAAGGCTGTCCCGTATATTCTCTGAAGCATCGGATTGGTTTCCTTGCCACGGAAGTAGGCGCCTGCTATCGAAAGCAGTTTGACAGAGCCAATCTGTCCGCTGTTCTCGACGTGCGGACCACGGCACAAGTCATCGAAATCGCCACTTTTGTAGAATGTTATTTTTTCGCCTTCCGGAATGTCGGCAAGTCGCTCGAGCTTGAATGTCTGATTGTCGGCCTTCAGTTTCTCCTCGGCCTCCTGCCTAGTCAGTTCAACGCATTCGAATGGCAGCTTGTGATTGCTGAGCGCCCTCATCTCGGCCTCGATCGCCTCGAGATCCTCGGGGATAAACCTGTGCTCCGTGTCGAAATCGTAATAGAATCCGTCGTCGGTGTCAGGTCCGATGTCAAATTTGACACCGGGAAAAAGTTTGCCTACAGCCGCCGCCATAATGTGCGCCGCGCTATGCCTGATTGTCGAAAGTGGAAAATCGCTCATTTATAGTTCCTTTAATCTAAACTTTCACCAAAAAAATACTCGTTTTAAGATATACAAGAAAGTCCAGATATAAAGGAGAGATTTAGTTTTTCGATGAAATTTCATAGAAAAGTAGGAGCGGGCTCTCCCTGTCACGCCGTGTTCGATATTGGATATTCAACTTTTTCCTATTTCGCACGACTCTTCATCGGAACACTCATAATGGTTTTCTGGCAGACCTCGGCATCGCCGTCGATGTCCAGCGCAACGACGGAAATATGTTGGTTAGTTTTCCGCGGAGGCAGGAATATTTCCACATCGGAATATTTGTGCGCCTTGTCAAAGACCTGCGTGAATCTGATTTTCTTGCCGGGATGTTCAAGCAGACAGGCCTTATGCGCCTGGTTACGCAAGCCGTAGAGGGTGAACCGCCCGCTCCGTGGCCATTTCCGGAACAAAAGATAGAGTTTTCCTTCCTTCCGGGTAATCCAGCCCCAGTCAAAGGCGGAATCATACGGAGAAGCCTGTGTCCCATAGATGGCTTCGCTGTTTATCTTGAGCCAGTCTCCTATCTTTTTCAACCGAAATATACTGGCTTGAGGAATGACCCCGCAGCCGGTCGGTCCGACATTCAAAAGATAATTGACGCCCTTGCTGGCGCAATTGACCAGAAGACACAGCAATGTTTTGACAGATTTCCAGTTGTGGTCATTGGATCTGAATCCCCATGTGTCGTTCATGGTGGCGGGAGTTTCCCAGTCGCCTTTGACTTTGCCTGGCGGAAACGCATTGTCACCCATGCTTCCATAATCGCCAACCCCATGGCCTACGCGGCCGCTGACCAGACAATCCGGCTGCAGCCGATGCACAAAATTCCGCAAATCCCGGCTCTGTTTCGGATTCATGACGATGGGAGTGTCAAACCAAATCAATCCGACCGGGCCATACTGGGTCAGCAATTCTTTAACTTGAGGTTTCACTTTCTCCTCGAGGTAGCGTGCAAAAGCGGAAGGCGGCACAGTGGGGTTCGCCCAGACACCATTGAGTGATTCCTCTACTTTTCCAGCTCCGCCTGGGGCGTGCCAATCCTGTGCCTGCGAATAGTAGAAACAGAGCCGGATGCCGGCTTTCCGGCAGGCTCTGGCAAGTTCTTTCATCGGATCACGGCGGAAAGGTGTAGCTTTCACGATACTGTAGGGACTGCAGGGCGAATCGAACATGGCAAATCCGTCATGGTGCTTGGCTGTGATCACGAGATATTTCATTCCGGCGCGGCAGGCAATGGCAACCCATTCCTCTGCATCGAACTTGACCGGATTGAATTTGCTGGCGAGCTGCTCGTATTCCGGAACCGAGATGTTGGAAGTCCACATGATCCATTCGCCAAGCGGATCGGAACAGTCTTCGCCTTTCCACATTCCGGCTGGAATCGCATAGAGCCCCCAGTGGATGAACATTCCAAACCTGGCCTCGCGCCACCATGTAAGCCTATCAGCTTTTGCTGTGCCCGTGACTTTTTTCCTTCTCTGTCCCTGTTTTCATTTACTAATTCCTGCTCCTGTTAAAGTTTTCCATGCTGGCACTCCCAGCTGCTCTTTTATAAAACTCATTCTGTTTTGCCCAGTAGCTCCTTGATCCTTTTTTCGCATGCCGCCTTTTGCGCGGCCGTAGCGTCTTTGACGGTCAGTGCTTCGTTGAATTTGGCGATGGCCTCGGCCTTCTTCCCCTGAGCGGCCAGCGTCTCCCCATACGCGCAATAAAAAGTCACACCCCAATACCCAGTTTGTTTCTTCAGGTCGATCTTGCCCAATACCGCAAACGCCTCGTCATATTTCCCCTGTCTACAAAGGATGTCCGCCGCATATAAAACAGCGGCTAGCGTATAGCTGTAGCCTCCTCCACCCGACACCAATTTGATCCCTTCGGCATAGGCCTCCAAAGCCTTCTTGTCATCTTTAAGGAGATTACGGCAAGTATCGCCCAGGATTAACCAGGCATTCCCTGGCGTGTGGTATTCACGGCTATACTCCGCCGCTTTTCTCAAGTCCGCTTCCGCCGCCGGTCCGTCTTTCAATTGAACAAAGGCCTGACCCCGGCTAAAAAAGGCTTCGCCCCGTGCGCTCTCCGGCCATTGATCGATATTCTCCGCCTTGAACTCGGCGATCAGTTCGCCGTATTTCCCGTTCGCCTGAAGGATGTTCATCTGGCACTTCTTGGAAACCGCCGGTAGCGGAATGGACTTTGCCAACTCCAGCGCCCGATCATATTGCTTCAGACGGTTTGCACACCCGGCCGCCTGCTCCAGTGCATCCGATTTCTGAAGGTCGCTTGCCGCGCTTCCCGCCATATTCGTGAAGGCTGTCAACGCCTCGGCATTCTTGCCGGCCTGGACCAGCGCCAGCGCCGCCTTCCGCTCTGACAGGTAGTCGGCCCG
>CAIQLG010000160.1 GCA_903872565.1 uncultured Lentisphaerota bacterium
ATCGAGAACTCTGTGCGAACCCCACCGGCAACGTACCGTTCCATCTCAAAAGGCCTGCGTAACAAGCATGAAAAACACAAGCCGTAGGGGGTACTTTAGTCAAGGAGATACCCCAGTATATTTATTTCTTTCCCCGCCCTGGTTATGATGGAGCTTTCAAAACGATTTCTCATCGTCCCCGACTTTATGGCCTCATGATATTCTTTCTTTCCTTCCGCGCGTTTTCCTTCGGGCATGAAAGTCTCAAACCAGCACTTTCCGTGAATATCATCATGACTCCAGTCCGTCAGGTCCAGAAAATGGTTGTTGCAGAATTCTATCAGTCCACTTTTGTCGAGCATCACTCCCGACATCGGCATCCCGTCAATCACGTTTTTAAACATAATTAGCCCACGTTCCATATTTTAAATATCCTTTTTTCCCTACCAAGGAAACTGAAGACTAACTCGACATCAGTTTTTTTCAGGCCATCGCGTTTTTACCTCACCCCCATCGCATCCTTTTATTCAATTACTTCACTATAACATACATTGCTTCTATTCCATACGCTAATCAAACTAATAAATAATTAAATAAAACATTTTATTTTCTACAGAAGAACCCTCAATGAATTCTGTTCACAAACGAAGAAGGGATAGGGCTGGCCATCAAGGGTAAGGCGTTTGGGAAGGTCAGCTGAAATAAAGTATGCCAGCATTATACACGGAGTGAACCAATATTGTTGCGAGAAGGCATTTGTTGCGGTTGAAGCATATTGTGGCGGAAATACCCATTATAAAAACCGGTATAAGAGACAGTGGTGGATGGATCATTGCGAAGATCGCGGCACTTGAGAATTTGAGATAACAACCCTTTGCCAACAGTCTCACCACTATGCACAGGGACAACCGTACATCTCCCGTCATGATGCCTAAGGAAATGATGACTGCCTTTAATTCTGATTTCTTCGAATCCGGCCTTCTTCAATGCCTTTATCAAAGCTTTGCCAGTAAGGATGGGAAGTTTGCTCATACAGAAACAGCCAGACGTTGGACACCGATGAATTCATTCTCAGATGTATCTTCCTCGACTTCAAGGCAAAGTTGGATTGCTTCCTTTGTCCTTTCCATCAACTTGTCCAGGGATTTTGCCTGTGTATGACATCCTCTCAGGGATGGGACTGTCGCGACAAAATATCCGTCTTCGTCTTTTTCTATTATCACATTGAATGATCTGTTCATAGTTGTTATCTCCTTATTGGTAAAGAATGTACACGCAAAACTTGTTCTTGTCAAGGAATAATCGTCTGCAAGTGAATCGAGCGACTGATGCCGGAGGCGGAGCGACTGATTCGCTTTATATCGGGTTATCCATATAATAAGCCTTCCTTTGATCTAAATCATATGCGACATAAGTCCCTCCACAATTTGGTCTCGGGGGAGTACGATAATAATACCCTTTAAAAATCTTAACATTAACTTTTGCTTGCCACTTATTATATTCGCTGTCTTGAACAGAATCGTATTTGGGTGTCTTTGTTGTGAAGTGACAATATCTCATCATTTCAACAGGCTTATCAATCGTCTTGAAAGCATAGCCCTTAGCCAATTTTTTGAAGCCATCTTCTGAAATATCAAATTCATAGACAGTCCAAGAATATGTCTTGTAACAGGAAATATTAGTTGCTTCCTTAGGGAGCCAGGACACCTGTTTTACATTTTCTCCTCAGTCAGGATGAGCATTTGACCACATGAATATTATGAAATAATTGACTGAAGTAGAGATTGAAATGAATGATAGATGATAAATGATTGTTAAAACAAGTTTTAAATCTGCCAAGTCATATTTGGCGACTCTTGTTGGGGCAGGAACCGAAATTGAGACGGAGCGGATGGGGTTGCGCTGGTTCTTTTCAGGCGCAATGAAGCACAGTAATGAATCTACTCAATCGAAAACCTTCCACGAGATTGAGAATGCGGCAGGTCGTATTGATCCTGAAAAAGCAGATCAGGGAGACGGAATGGGAGAAGCGTCTTGTCGAGAGATTGCGAGTTCAGGATTTGGATTTTGGCGGGGGAATTTTGATTGTCCGAGAAGGCAAGGGCGGCAAGGATCTGCAACTATTGCAGTTCCAGCAGCCCCTTTGCCAGGGTGACGAATTTAGAGCGGCGTTCCCGGTACACCGGTTCCTTCTCGTTGCTGATGTGCTCGTTTTGATACCACGCTAGGAACGCAACAATCTGTTTTTTCTGCTCCGGAGTCAGTGCCTTTGCCGTCTTGGCAAGTTCGCTCTTCATCCGCGTCAGTCGTTCCGCATCCGGTTCCTCAACAAATTCAAAGGCATCGTTGAGTCCAAATGTGAGCAGCAGACGGCATTTCGTCAGGAGGTCTTCCTCGTTCCAAAGCGACGCAATCTTCCGCGCCAGATGGAAGCGCCCCCCGATATCACACACCTCCCCGCCATAGCTATGTGCTCTTTCATCCTCATAGTCGTCGGGGCCGGAAGTCGCGATGCCTTCCAGGTCGGGCTTCAGTGCCCGCAGGTCCGCCGACCAAGCCGCCATCAGGAGATCCGGCACATTATTGTTGGTGCGTTTCAATTGTGGACGCTGGACAGCCAGGAGATGCGAGTTGTATTTGGCTGGGGCGCATTGGGACAGTTGAGTGACTGCACCCAAAACTTCTGAGTATACAGTGCTATCCTTCACTTTTTTCAAGGCATCCACCATTTTGGGAAAGTTCTCGGTCTTGCCCCTTTGGGCGATGGCCCGGCACGCATTTCCAATAGTGAAGTTTATGGTATCATCCGTCAGTTCCGGACTGAGGAGCTTAACTAGGGCGTCGTCAATATTCCTGTCCGGATAACGCAATGGCTGGTCAGGCGGAACAAGAAGTTTGATTGCCCTGCCACGCTGCTCCCAGCCGCTCTTTGGATCCAGAGCGACTTGGATCAGAGCTTTTACTCGCTCTTTTTCGTCGGGAATGCAATCTACCTCTGCGAGATGGGAGAACGCAGAGACAGTAAGTGCCTCTTTTTTACCAGGAGGAATTCCCTTGGCGATTTCCGCAGCCCGATCAGGATCTTCCGTGGCGATGGCGGCAAAGGCCTGACGTACCCATTCCTCTTTCGAATTGTTCATCCACCACTCGAGAGATGCCACATAGCGTTTGCGATCCTTGCCCCTCAGACGCTGGAGCGCCCACTGAAATTCCGGCTCCTTTGAACTTGCCCAGTCCTGAAGGGCCTGAGAATCGTCCGCACAGCGGATCTTCTTCAATGACAAGGATATAGTATCTCTCAATGCCTGGCTTCCTTGTACGTCAGTTCGCAGAAACGGAAGTCAAATGCCGGTTGATCGTGGACGAAATTAAAGAAGACCATGCCACCTGCCCAGGACCTTGCGTAGGCCAGATAAGATTTCTTCGGGTCAACTCGAAGGAAGTAATTAGAGTCAACGGCATTGTAAGATCTGTCGGATGCATCGGTGAAGGCAATGGAGCAGATTTCCGGCGGCTTCTGGTCGTCACGGTCGTCCATCGCAAGACGGAACCGCTTCTGATGATCAGGATATCTGTTTTCGTCTGCTATGGAAAGTGCCGCAGGCGGAAAGCTTTCCTTTGAAGAGAATGCCGACCTTGTCGCAGAGTTTTTCCGCCTGATCAAGGAGATGCGTGCTGAAGAAGACGGTCTTGCCGGTGGCTTTTCTTTCCCTTATGAGCTCCAGCATCACGCGGGAGGCGTAAGGATCGAGTCCGCTGGTCGGCTCGTCGAGGATGAGGATGTCCGGATCGTGGATGAGTGCACAGATCATTCCGAGCTTCTTCTTCATTCCCCGTGAATAGTTTGTGGCGTAATCCTGGAGAGCATCGCCAAGGTCAAGCCGTTCAAGCCTCTCCTGACGGCGGAATGCTGCCAGGAGAAGGCATCTGGTTAGACATGGAATTGCTCCTGTATATGCATTCTGGAGTCTAATGTTTAGTTGGAAAACGACAATTTTGAGATTCCGGTTATAATCATTTGAACCGATAATATCAATAGGAATAAACCACCAAGTTTAGATATAAGATCTCGGACGGCATCACCTTTATATTTTAAGAATATATATCCGCCAAGCACCCACACAACATAAGATAGAATGCTCGCAATAACAAGCGACAATATAATTCCAGCGACTCCAGTTCCGCCTGGCCTGGAAACGGTCATTGTCATAATGACAGCTATGCTCCCAGGACCAGCCAGCAAAGGTATGCCTAATGGCACTATGGAGTAAGAGTTCTGGGTCTGAATTTTAGAAGCCTCTTTAATATAGCCCTCAATTTTCAATGTGCAGTTGATCATTTCGTAACCTATTTTGAACAATATTATGCCTCCGCCTATCTCAAATGCTGATAACGTCAGGCCAAAAAATGACATCAATCCTTCTCCCAGGCAGATAAACGAACACAAAAGAATTACGGCAGTTATGTTGGCAGACAAGGCAATAGATGCTTTTTTGTGGAAATTCTCGTCTTTTGTTAAAGCAAGAAAAAGGGGAAGCGTTCCGAAAGAATTCAGTAAAAAAAAGATCGCAACCACATTGCTTATATTTGGCATAATTTCACCTCTGACACTTAACGGTTGAAATCTGCCACGCCTGTCTAGGCGTTGGCAAAATTTATCTTGTTATAATTTCAATCCTTTTTTTCTCACAAAGCCACAAAGTCACAAAGTTTTGAAATCTATTTTTCTCCTCGCTTCTCGCTCGGGCTGAGACAAACCCTCTTGAAAAAGCGGTTCTTTCTCAGACTCTTTTCCGAAAACTCTTATATATTTAATTCCTGGTGTCGTTGTGGCTTCGTGTGAGATACATTCTAGGACGGGATTGTCATCCAACAGATGATCCGGTGGGAATGTCGCCGTCAACGGTTATGATTTTCAGAGTTTTCCCGTCTTTTGCGGCGAGAAGCATTCCGTTGGATTCTATGCCTCTGATTTTCGCCGGTTTGAGATTTGAAACCACGACGATGTTCTTCCCGATTATTTCTTCTGGTTTGTAGAACTGTGCAATGCCGGCCACGATTTGCCGTGTTTCTCCTCCGACATCAATTTGCAGTTTCAGCAGTTTGTCAGCACCTTCGACCTTTTCCGCGGAAAGAACCTTAGCTGTCCTAAGTTTCGTCTTGAAGAACTCGTCTATGGCGACAAGTCCTTCCGCCGGAACTGGTTTAACTTCAGGAACTTTCACCTTTTCAGCAGGCTGTTGCTTGGTTTTTTCCGACAGATCTATTCTTTGAAATAGCGGACCTATGTCAACTACTTCCGAGCCTGGCCCAAGCAGTCCCCATTTCTCAAGTCCCTGCATGTCGGGATTTCCGCAGAGTCCTTTTGGCAGGCCAAGAGATCTGCGAAGTTCGCACATTTTTCCAGGCATCACTGGGAAAAGAAGTCCGGATATTATCCTGAGAGATTCGGCACCGGTGTAGAGGACGGTGGCGAGTCTGTCCGCATTGTTTTCGGATGCGAGTTTCCACGGTGCGGATTTCTCGAAATATTTGTTGACTGCTCGGACTGATCCCATGACGGCCTCGATTCCGCGGTCCAGCTTCATGTTAACGATCGAGTCGCGCATAGAATTCACCGAGGAGAAAACATTTTTTCTGAGTTCAGTTTCTTCGCCGGTGTCTTTCCCGGGGGAGGGGATTTTTCCATCGGCATTCTTTATTATCATCTTCATCACCCTGCTGAGAAGATTCCCGAGATCGTTCGCGAGGTTGCTGTTGAATCTGGTGACGAAAATCTCTTCGCTGAATGACGCGTCCTGCCCGAGGGACATTTCCGACATCAGGAAAAAGCGGAGCGCGTCAACGCCATATTTTTCGGCCATGTCGAGAGGATTGACAACATTTCCGAGGGACTTGCTCATCTTGTCGGTGCCTATCAGCCACCAGCCATGTGCGAATATTGTCTTCGGCATAGGAAGTTCGAGCGCCTTGAGCATCGTAGGCCAATAGACCGTGTGTGTTGTAAGTATGTCCTTCCCGATGAGATGATAGTTGGCGGGCCACCATTTTGCGAATTTCGCAGGATCGGTTCCGTAGCCTATCCCCGTAATATAATTTATGAGGGCGTCAAACCATACATAGCAGACATAGTCGCTGTCGAATGGAAGTTCTATCCCCCAGGACATTCTTTTCTTCGGTCTCGAGACGCATAGATCCTCCAGTGGTTTCCTGAGGAATCCGAGTGTTTCATTTCTCCTGAAGTCCGGCTGGATGAAGCCCGGATTGTCCTCTATATATTTCACTAGCCATTCCTGGTATTGGCTCATCCGGAAGAAATAGTTTGATTCCACAATATCCTCGACTGTGCGCCCGCATTCCGGGCAGAGGCGCCCCTCCTTGAGATCCTTTTCCGTGAAGAATCTTTCGCAGGTAACGCAGTAGCAACCCTTGTATTCGGCCTTATAGATGAGGTTCTTCTTGTGGAGCGAGTCAAGAATTTCACGGACAACAGCCTTGTGGCTTTCGTCGGTGGTGCGGATGAAATAGTCGTCTGTTATTTCGAGCTTCTTCCAGAGTTCCTTGAATCGTACAACTGTCCTGTCACAGTGTTCCTTGGGTGAGATTTTATTCTGGTCGGCGGCTTTCTGGACTTTCTGTCCGTGTTCGTCCGTTCCCGTAAGGAAGAATGTGGGAGTTCCCATAAGCCTGTGATATCTCGCCAAGACATCTGCGAGGAGCGTGGTGTACGAATGGCCGATGTGCGGCTTGTCGTTCACATAGTATATAGGTGTCGTAAGATAGAAGGAATTTTTGTTTTCAGAGTTCATTATTTATTGATGAATCCCAGTTAAAATGAGAAGTTGAATGCCTTCACAGCTTTTATGCTTGCCGCGATCTTTCTGATTATTTCATCCGAGACCGTCAGGAACGTCCTTGTTGACAACGAATGTAGTTATTCCCTTCTCGAAATATGCGATCGCCTGTTCGGCGGCCCTTGTCGCGGCGGTGGTGTTCGCCTCGACAGTACTTGCTCCGAGGTGTGGCAGCATGATGTCTGCGATGTCGGTCACAGATTTCGGACCGGCCTCGTCCTTGGGATACACGTCGTTGCAGAAGACGATCTTTTTTTCCTTTCTGGCTTGTCTAAGGTCTTCCTCGTTTATGATTCCTGCTCTGGCGCAGTTTACGAGAACCGCCCCGGGCTTCATAAGATCGAGAAGCTTCTTGTTGACCATTCCCTTGGTTTCAGGTGTCTGCGGTATATGGAGCGATATGAAATCGGATTTTGAGAATATGTTTTCGACAGTGGAAAGTTCGACTCCGAGTTGTTCCGCAAGATCGGCGGAAAGGATGGGATCATAGGCAAGGACTTTGACTTCGAATCCTTCGAGTCTTTTCAACACGAGTTTTCCGATGTTGCCCATCCCGAGAATGCCGACGGTCTTTCCGGTGACTTCGCTTCCCATGAACTTGTTTTTTTCCCAGTCCCCTTTTCGGGTTGACAGATCCGCCGGGACGAGATGCCTGCATGCGGCGAGCATCATCGCGACAACTTCTTCTGCGACAGCATTTGCGTTCGCTCCCGGAGTGTTCATCACATCCACGTTTTTCTTCCTGGCATGTTTCGTGTCAATGGTGTCATATCCTGCTCCCGCTCTGACAACTAGTCGGAGTTTTGGAAACATGTCTATGATTTCCGGTGTGACTTTTTCACTTCTTACGATGATGAGTTCGGTGTCGGGATTGTTCTTTGCGAGTTCCGCAAGCGGGGTTGCGGCATCCTGGACAACGGTATAGCCTTTCGCCTTGAGAATTTCAGCCGCGATCTTTTCGAGTTTTGTCGGGATTAGTGTCTTTTTCATATTAAATCTCCTTATAATTATTATTCATCAAGAAAAATAAATCTATATGTGAATCTGTTTTTAACAAGAGAAGTTTAATATAAATCATTTGGGAAGATTTTCCGCATGGTGCTCCTGGGAATATGTGGCGACGAGTTTTGCGAGGAATATTGTAGTGTACATCACACCGAAAATAAGTTCAATCAGGCTCAGCGATTTTGCAGTTTCACTAATGGGGGCTATCCCGCCTTCCCCCAGAGTCGTAAGAGTGCTGAAACTGTAGAAGATGAAATCCATACCTTCAAGTGGAACTGTCGCCTGTGAGAAGGCGTTCGGCGACAAACTGAAGAGAATCTCATAGAGGATCGCCCATATTAGGCCGCACAGGATATAGACGCAAATACCCCCGCTTATTGTTTCAGAGGTTATCACTTTCCGGGTGAAGATGTCCTGTGAAATCTTATATACGAGATATAAATACAGAAGAAGGAATCCTCCAAGTCCTGTCAGATGCATACTCTCCGAATTATTTCCATAGAAAATCCTGAAGAGATACATGCCAACTATTATGGTTATCACCGAGGAGTACAAGAAGAGCATGAAACGCATCTTCTTGGAATGGAACGGAATAAGGCTTGAAAACATGATCATTATGTTGAGAAGTATGAGGATGAATTCGCCTGTCTTGCTTCTCGCAAGATAGGGATACAAGATGAACATCAATATGATAGAGGAGAGAAGAAGGGGGTATCTGCTTTTATGAATCCTCTCTACTATCGGTTCGATATGATGTTTCGATTCCATAAGAAATCCAAATTAAAACATTAGTGATGGGATCAATGCCATTCTGCCGGCTGTCCTGTTGTGGCTACAACAGTTCCCCATAGTCTTTCTCCAAAGAGTTCAATCTGTTTTTTCCTGCCGTGGATTGCGGAAAGCGGAACGTGCGTGAAGAGACCATTGCAGTTTCCTATCAGCATATCGGTTTTTCCCGCCATTCCGGCGTGTACGGCAAACCTTGCCAGATCAGCGCAGAAGATGCTGTCGTCACCACTTGCAGGAATGCTCCTTATTATATAGCTGGGGTCGAAATATTTCATGTTTATATTGATGCCAAGAGTCCCAAAAAATTTTTTAATCTCATCCTTAAGGAAAAGCCCAATGTCGTTGTGGATCGTGTTTCCGCCTGCATCTTTCCTTTCACCCTCCCCGATGAGATGGGTACCCGCGCCCTCCGCAATTGCGATTACAGCATGGTTTTTGCATGTGAATCGTTTCTTGAGGCTGTCTAGGAGGCCGCCTGGCCCGTATAATGGGAATTTCATCTCCGGAATGAGGCAGTAGTTGACGTTTCCGGATGCCTTGGTCGCGTTTGCGGCGATGTATCCGGCATCCCTTCCCATAAGCTTGACAAGTCCTATGCTGTTGTCCGCGCCTTTCGCCTCCACATGAGCGCAGTTCAGGACTTTCCTCGCCTCCTCGATCGCGGTATGGAATCCGAAACTTCTTTGCACATAGCAGATGTCGTTGTCAATGGTCTTGGGTACTCCTATGACTGAGATCTGAAGCTTTCTCTTTAGGATTTCCTCGGATATCATGTGGGCTCCGCGCAGTGTCCCGTCACCGCCGATGCAGAAGAGTATGTTGACTTTCATTTTGACAATGGAGTCTACCATTTCCTCGACGGGCGGATTGCCCCTCGAAGTCCCAAGGAAGCTGCCACCCTTCTCGTGTATCTCTGACACAAGCTCCGGATCGAGGGCGACAGGTTTGTACCTCGGCGATGCGGCAAGTCCGTGATATCCATATCTGATTCCTATTATGTCTTTTACATCATACCAGTAGAAAAGTGAGACAACGATTCCCCTTATGACATCGTTGAGACCGGGGCAGAGCCCACCGCAGGTCACTATCGCCACCTTGGTTTTTTCGGGTTTGAAAAAAACTTTGCCCCTGGCTCCCGCAATCTCGAAAGATACATCACTGTCCTTGTGAATTCTCCCGTCCTTTATCACATTTGCCGGGAGTTCGTCCTTGTCCATAGGAAACTGTATTTTTCTCCCATGCGGAAGTTTTATGTGCGAGAGGATTGGCGAAATATATTTTGCCGGCTTGAACTGGCGGATCTTAAGTTTACCCATAATTCATCTCACTTAGTTTGTTAATAATGTTTAGTATCACATATTCGATTCAGTATCGTCCCATGGATTATTGGATAAATGGATTGCTGGATTGTTGCAAATCAAGAAGATATGCAGAAAATAATGCATTCATAATTTTCAAAATGCCTTTTTTTATTTCCATTCCAATTCCATGCGTCTTTGCCTTTTC
>CAIQLG010000161.1 GCA_903872565.1 uncultured Lentisphaerota bacterium
GCTCACATCTACGTGGGACGGAGCGAGGGAACCGACAAGCTCAAGATCACTGACGAGGGTTTGAAGCACGGCGCGTTCAAGATGGTGTCGGGAGAGAACTGGCTGGTCTTGCTGGGCCACGACAGCGACTACACGCCGCCGATGCCTTTTTGGGATCCGGGTCGGAATTGTGGATTCGGTCGTTCAACCAACATTAGCGAATATTTGAAAAAAGAATGGGATCCGGATCTGGAGGCGCGTGCGCGTCAGCAGGGAGTCAACTTGGAGGGAGAAAAATGGGGCTCGCCATATTCTGACGATATGCATAGACAATACTGTCGCAAGCTGGGTAGTTGGCATCAGGACGAATGCGGCTCGCTTAATGCCGTGTATGCGTTTTTACGGGGCCAGGGCGTCCGTTGGTATCTGCCCGGCGAGCTGGGGGAAATCGTGCCGAAAAAAACAAATCTTGAACTTCTCCGGATGGACAAAACCGTGCGACCGGATTTCGCAATACGCAACCCGTCCCAATATTTCAAGGATTGGGCGTGCTCGGATGCTTATTTTTACGCTGGCGGCAAGGCAGAAATGCTCTGGCAGTTGCGCATGGGATTCAATCACGCGCCTGAAGTCATCGGCAGCACGTATGGGGTCGGGACCGGCGGTGGTTTGTGCTGCGTGATTGGCCGGGAGGAAACGGAACAGACGCACCCGGAGTATTACGCGAAAAAAACGGTCGGTGCCCGAGGACGGCGTGACCCCCTGCCGTGTCTGTCCTCGCCGGGACTCCTGGCGTCGAACGTCAAGTATATCCGCGCCTTGTTTGATTTTTACGGCGAGCCCATGGTTGCGGTCATGATGCCGGACGACTACGCATCCACATGCCAGTGCGAACTCTGCAAGAACAAAGGAACGCCGGAACGGGGGATGGAGGGCAGTGTCTCCGACTATGTGTGGGACTACGTCAACCGCGTTGCCCAGGAGCTGTACAAGACGCATCCAGACAAAAAAATCTCAGGGATGGCCTGTGGCGCTTACCTTCTGCCGCCGACCAAGATCGATCAGTTGAGTCCGAATATCGTTGTCCGGATGCAACAAAATCGCAGCCGTTGTTTCAACGATTACGTCGATCCAAAGAAGAAAGAGGAAACGATCAACCTCCGCCAGGAATGGCTGAAGAAAATCCCGAAAGGACACACGCCCTTTTTCGTTTGCGATCGCTATCTGGACGGTTACTGCCGACCGTTTATGCCCCCCGCGTTTTTCCCACATACCATCGCCGCAGACTTGCACGCGTTAAAAGGGATTTCCCTTGGAGAGGTTGTTGATGTCTATTCGGGTGGGAATAGTAAATCCTTGGGCATAGACTTGGGTGTCACATATCTCAACCTGTACGTGGAGGCGCAGTTTTTGTGGGATGCCGATCAGGACGTGGACTGGTTGCTGGAGGAATATTACACGCTTTTCTACGGACCGGCGGCCGCCGAGATGAAGACGTTCATCGACTATGGCGAAACCAATATGTCTTCCTGGGAAAAGAATACCGACAAGATCAAGATCGAGCAGGTTTTCACGTTGCTGGAGAGGGCGAAAGCGAAGGTCGCGCCCGATTCGGTATACGCAAAACGCATCGCGCTGATTGCCGACAACATGATCCTGATGAAGGACATCCCCACGGACATTCCCAAACAGAACGCAAGCGGCCCCGTGCCCGAAGCGTTGGCGGGTATCCGTGAGGCGAAAGACATCAAGCTGGACGGCAGGCTGGATGACGTGTTTTGGCAAGGGCTTGAGTCTTATGCGCTCAAGGAATTGAAGACGGGGCAGGCGGTGCGCTACCGGACAACCTTCAAGGTGACTTGGGCCGGCGACAATCTGTATTTCGGCATCGAGTGCAAAGACTCGGACCGGACGGCTTTGACCAACGCCGTGACCCGGCATGACGACTTGGCCATTTTTGGGGACGAGGATGTTGAGCTCATGCTGGAAACCCAGAATCATTCCTATTATCAACTGGCCATCAACCCCGCCGGCGGGTTATTCGACGCCGATTGGAAGAAAGGGCTCGTTCCGCTGTGGGAATCAAAGGCGGAAGTGTCCACGCATATTGACGGGGACACCTGGAGCGCGGAGATCCGCATTCCGGTTGTGGATCCGACGCAGGAGAATATCCAGCCCATGCTCTGCGTGGCCGGAAACAAGCCGAGCGCATCCGCCCCGTGGTATTTCAATGTGTGCCGTCATAGCGTCCATGGGCAGGAGGTCGAAGATTCGGCCTTTTCCCCCACGGGCAAGGGCAGTTTTCAGGTTCCGCTGAAGTTCGGAAAGTTGTACATGCGGTGAATATTACAGAAAGGATTATGTCATGTTGAAAATCATTGTTGCTTCAGGAATCGTTCTATTGTTTAGTTGTGTCACCGCCCGGGCCGACTACCTGTCCGACCGGAAGGCGGCGCTGGCGCTGGTCCAGGCCGGCAAGGATGCCGAGGCGTTGACAGCCTTCACTAATATGGCGGGGAGCGCGCCGAGCGACCTTCAGAAGTCGGACGCCCTGGAGCAGGCGGCCGGATGCGCCAACCGCATGAAGCAATATGATCGGGCGCTGGAGTTGGCAAAAACCATTCCGATCCCGGCGCTTTCCAAGAAATGCCGGATGACCCTCCTGCACGAGAACGGGAAATACAGCGAACTGATCGCCGAGTTCAAGACGGAGGATATCGATCATTGGCCGACGAGCACCGCGCGGGGCGGCGCCTTTTACAGCCGGGGCACGGCCTTTTTCCAGCTGAAGGACGGACAGGCGGCGGCGGCGGACTTGAAAAAAGCGGCGAAGTATAGCGCGGAGTATAGCAGTGAGGAACGCTGGGACACATTAGGGCTCGCCTGGCTGATGCTGGGCGAGACATACCGGCATCTACTGAAAGACGATAAAAAAGCTCTGGAAGCCTATGGCGAAGGGATCAAAATGGTGCGGGATGGAGGAGGCTATCACTATACGCTGGGCGCTGTTTGGTCTGCGGCTGATATCCTTTGCAAACAGGGAAAATATGACGAGGCGCTTGAAGTATTGGGGAAAATCGACCTTAAGAAACAAGAGGGGGCATGGGGTATGACTTTTTATTGCGCGTATGCTGATACTCTGGCAGGCCAGGGTAAGAAGGAGGAGGCCATCGCCAAGTTCAACGAAGCACTGACCGTCAAAGGCGCTACGGAAGCACAAAAGGCGGCATGCGAAAAGAGGATCAAGGAGTTGCAGGGCAAAACAGAATGAGTTCCGTGGTGGGAAGGAGGTCATGTGAAAATAAAAAGTAAAATGGAGGTGTTCAATGTCATACAAAAAAACAAGAAAAATTGAAAAATCATTCACGCTTATTGAGCTCCTCGCAGTAATTGCGATAATCTCGATTCTGATGGCAATGCTGCTGCCGGCGCTTAAGAAGGTGCGGGAACTGAGCCAGGATATTGTCTGCAAAAATAGTATTCGTAGCTATGGCCTCATGATTTTTCAGTACGCCGGGGATAATCTCAACTGGCCACCGGATTTCAATGTCTTGTCAGGCTGGTGTGCGTCCGATTCCAACCCCAGGTTTACCGCCTGGTATAGCTATATGGGGGTGAAAAACACCAGTGCGCTCCAAGCCAGTGGGTTTCTCAAATGCCAGGTCGCACTCCGGAAAAACAAGGTCTCACCGACCGGCATGCAACTAACGACCTACGCAGTGAATTCTGGGGTCTGGTGGATCGACAAACCTTTGGCCGGTCATTTATGCCGGCTTGACCAACCGCGAAGTTCTTCTGCTACGGCCTTGGTGTTTGATGCCGGTCCGTGGTGTCCCGATGTGCCGACATGGGGTACACATGCGAACTTTTATGGCGGCCAAGCCTGCGCTTCTTGGGCGGTACCTGCGGCACCGCATTTGGGATCGATCATGATCATAGCCGGAGGGTACAATAATATGTGTTATGTAAATGGCTGGGCCAATGTCCTGTTTTTTGATGGCCATGCCCAGTCGCGTTTTCCGGATCTTACTGGTCAACGGGCGGATGGAATTCCCTTCAGTGGCACCACCATGAATGTGTTCTGGGATGGAAAGTAAACGAGACCGTAACATCTACCCTGAAAATTCAAAGGACGTGACGTCGATATACGAATTTCAACTCACAATGTCCAAGACGAAAACGAAATAGGTTAGTCAACGTAATAGTTCATAAGGAGATGGTATGAGAAGGATGCAATTGGCGGTATTATTCGCGGTCATGACGGTGACGATGGGATGGTGGATGGCGCAGATGCGCGGAGACGGAACAACCCAGACGGTTCCAACCGGCCCCATCCCGCGCTTCACTATCCAGGCGAACACTAATTGCGTGGTGGATAACGCGACGGGGCTGATGTGGGCCCGGAACGCGAATCTGCCAGGCGCCCCACAAACCTGGGCACAGGCCGTGGTCTTCTGCAAGAACCTGAACTATGGCGGCCACAGCGACTGGCACCTGCCGAATCTGATGGAATATTATGGCCTTCTTAACAAGAATTTCCCCCGGCCAAGACTTTCGAACACGGAAGGCACCGCCAAGTGGAAGGAAGGGGATCCTTTTACAGGCGTTCAACCCTATGGCGCATACTGGATGAC
>CAIQLG010000162.1 GCA_903872565.1 uncultured Lentisphaerota bacterium
ATTTGTTCGAGCATTTCGCGTTCTTCCTTCGTCAGAGTAACCCTATATCTCGGTGCCATATATACCTCCTGTTTTTATTATGGAAGTAATATAGCACTGAATTAATATAATACGAATATTTAAGATTTACATTGTACTAGGTGTCCATCGGTGGCACAAATCGGGTTATCCCGTAACACGATAATCCAGGAGGATTGAAGATTCAGTAGAACAATAATGGAAAACACTGAAAATTCTCGCCTTCACCTATTGGGGACGGGATTTATAATTCAAATAAATAATCCCTCCAATAATTGCAGTGATTAATTGTATTTCCAATAAGGAAAAGGACAGGCTTAGGGCTTTATCAGGACTTATCTTTAAGAATCCTAGTAGTCCTATTAATGTCCCATCACGTACCCCAATCCCTGCCATTGTTAGTGGGAGTAATAAGGCAATGGACATAACCATAATGATCCAACACCAATCAAAAAAAACAATATTAATATGTAAGTTGTGTGACAATAACATTAAGATTATACAGCCCATAAATTGATATAGTATCCCTATTAATATACTGCTAAATATTTGCTGAGGGTTATGCGCATATTCATGCCATGCGATAATTACTCTTTCAAATTGTTCTGATATCTTTTTAAATTTGTAATTTTTTCTTTTTCCAATTTTATTGAATGTAAATATGATTTTATTAAATATAAAATCCATTCTTATTATGAATAATCCCATAACTAAGCTTAGCATAATAGTAAGAGAAATTATTATAAATACCATAGGTAGCTTTGTATGTGTAAAAATCATACCTATAATTCCGGAGAGCATAACTGCAATCAATCCTGTAATTTTATCAACAATAACAGAGGTGGCAATCTTTTCTGCTCTGGGATTTCCTTTTGCAAAAATATAGGTTTTTGATGCATCGCCCATTAATTGTCCGGGTAAAACAAGAGAAAAGAACTGTCCGATCATATTAAGCTTAAATAGGTCCATCAAAGGGTGTTTTAATAATAGGCAATTCCATTTAATAGAATTATCTACAACGGTAATAATATTAATTAATACTGTAAATAGAATAATGATAGGGGATATACTTGACATATTGGATATCACTAACTTTATGTCTATTTTGTATAATATTATAAATATAAAAAAAAGAGTAAGAGCTATTCGAAATAAAAATTTCATTTTATTGCTATTTGTCAAGAGTACTGGCATTCTTATTTCTTGTTTATTTTTTTATAAGCTTCAACAAGCACTTCATAATATCTACTCGCCATTGTATTCCAAGAAAATCCTTTTGCTATTTCAATACATTTCATTCTTTTTTCCTTATATTTTTTACTATCTTTCAGTAATGCTAGAATTTTTTCGGCAAGTTCTTCGGGATCCTCAGGGTTTACTAAAAGATCTTTATCTGTCAGGAAATCCATTGCATCAAGAGTTGCTCCAACTATTGCCGGAGTACCACATGCCATCGACTCAAGAGAGCTTAACCCAAATCCATAACGAGAAGGAAAGAGAAAAACTTTTGTACTTGAATAAAATGCTCGCATTTTATCTTCAGAAATAAAGCCTAAAAAATGATATGAATATTCCGGCAACTCTTTTTTTGCAAGAGCTTTCATCTCCTCAAGTTCATTTCCATAGCTTGCTAATGAAAGTGTTGCATTAGGAATTTCTTTTAAAACTTTCGAAAATGCATAAATTACAGAATCCATGCCTTTGGCTCGCTTCGCTTCACCTAAAAAGGCAATTCTATTTTCAATTTTTTCAATTTTTTCTTCAACATAATAATTCTCATGGTTAACACCATAGAAAATAACTTTAATTTTATCTGGATTAACTTTAAACATCTCAACAATCTGATTTTTTGTTGATAAAAAAGGAACAATAATCATGTCACTTTTTACGCATGCGTATTTAATACACCATCGCTTAATCGCATATTTAATCTTATTATCATACCCATATACATGGAAAGGAATAAGGTCATGGACCGCTGTAACATGAGGGTGTTTTCCAGTAAATATAGGGAATATCGCAGAAACAGGATAAACGGAAAAATAACACTTGTCTTTTTTACTGAAAAGTTCAATCCCATAACGAATGCTCTTGATTATTGCAATAATTTCATTTCGTAGGATACCTTTATCATAAAAACTGTATTCTAGTTTACGTGCTGTCAAAGAGTTGCAAAGCTCCTCAATAACTCGTTCAAGTCCCCTACCAGTTTCTTTGCCTTTTGAAAGAGGAAATGCACATATCCCTATCTTCATTTTTTCTCCCAATGAAACATTCTCCATTCATGGCCTAGTGTAATTTATGATATTTAATATAAACTTTAAACATTTTAACAGCATCTTCCAGTACCTGAGTATCGATTGCGATAACTGTTGAAACATCAGAAAAACGATACCAAGACAAGGAACACAAATGAATAATTGCTCTTAACAATTTTCAAGATATATGCATGGAGACTCCTCCGATATGATCGAGATATAGAGAATTTTGGGCATGAACACTGTCTAGATATCTCCCAATCATCAGTTCCGATGTATAATACTGAAAAGACTTTTTGTAATTCTGACATAAAATCAAAGAAGTGCGGGTACATTTGTTTATTAAATGGGTCACTCAAGAATATGGAGTTTTGCTCTTTTTATATTATTTACTTGCAACAACAAACCCGTTCCAACTGGTATCAGTCAGGTCAAAATCGTTCATCCATTGTTTTGAGACAATAATATTGAAACCATTCTTCGCAAGCAAAAAATTGAGTTCGGGCATGAACAAATATCTCATTCGATGCGTTTCTTTTAATTGTCCAACCTTACCGCTCTCTTTATCTTCAATAAAAATTGTATAATTTACATTTACCGAATTTTCGTTGACAAGCGTTTCCGATTCGGCAATTCGCGTAACCTTGATTTTATCGTCTTGAATTCTCTTAACCCTCACTTCCGGTCTCTGAGTTAGCACAGCAGGGCCATACCAGTAGTCAAACAAAAAAAGCCCCCCAGGTTTTAAATGGAGCGATGCGGTTACAAATGCATCTTCGAGATCAGCGTTACTTGTCTGATAGCTCATCACATGAAAAAGAGAGACCACCACATCGTAGGTTTTTCCAGTCCTGACATTCCTAACATCTCCCTTGGAGAATGACAGGGCATCCGCGATACACTCTGGCAAAGACGACTTGCGTGCTTTCGCACATGTCAGCATTTCATCGCTCAAGTCAATTCCGTGAACATTAAATCCCAATCGCGCCAAATGTTCGGCATGAGCACCAGTACCACAGCCCAGCTCTAAAATGGTTTTGACGTTCGGGAAGTGTTCTCTTATATTTTTGGCAACATAAGCGGCTTCACCTACATAATCCTTGTCACGATATAGCAGATCGTAATAACGGGAATAATGTCCGAACACATCCATCACAGCACCTCTTGGATAGCTTTGGCTACATCATGTATTTGTTCATCGGTAATTGCCTGCCCGCTGGGCAGATACAAACCGCGCTCATAAATGTGTTCCGTTATGGGGTAATGTTCTCCAAGAAAAAGTCCCATGCGTCTGTAGCACGGTTGAGTGTGAATCCCACGGAAGAATGGGCGAGTCTGAACTCCATGCCTCAGCAGCTTGGATGCGAAATCTACTGCGTTAATCTTTACCTCATCATGTAAAATAACGGCATACATCCAGATGGATGACCGCGCCCACGGCTCGTTTCGGGGCAGTTGAAGAGGCAATTCACGAAGTCTTTCGTTATAACTACACGCCATGCTAAGTTTTCTTTCAATATGCCGTTCAATGTTTTCCAACTGGGCACAGCCAACAGCTGCCTGCAAGTTTGTCATGCGAAAGTTCCAGCCACGTCCCTCATGACAAAATCTTTCATCCTCGCCAAAACAAAGATTCCGCCCCCTCCTGAGTTTCACGACTAATTCATCATCATCTGTAAGAACCATTCCACCTTCGCCTGTAGTTATATTTTTATTAGCATAAAATGAAAACGCACTCAATTCTCCGAATGAACCACATCGGTGCCATTCTCCATTTACAACACACTCAGCACTGTGGGCCTCTGCAGCATCCTCGATTACCTTTAGCTTATATTTATCGGCGATCTCAATCAATTTCTCCATCTCAACTGGATGTCCATAAATATGAACTGGCATAATCGCCACAGTATTTTTCGTAATACGCCTTTCAATATCTTTCAGATTCATACAATACGTGTGGGGATTACAATCAACCAGCACCGGTTTTAAATTGTTTCTCAATATTGCCTCTATACAACTCACGATCGTGAATGAAGGTAGAATTACCTCTCCTTCCCTAGGCAGATTGAGAACTGAAACCGCCAGTTCAAGCGCAACAGTTCCATTGGCAACTGCTACACCATATTTTCTTCCGCAATAGCCACTCCATTCCTTCTCAAACCGCTCTATATATTTCCCTGCTGAGGATATCCATCCTGATTTAACGCAATCCGACACATACATCTCTTCATTTCCATTAAGAAGAGGTTCATTGACTGGAATTATTTTCATTTTATAATGATCTCTCCTTTTTTTACTGAAGAAAATTTTGTCTTGTCGCCGGTGCCGGCATAAGGACCCTGCTTAATTTCGAGCATCTCCAAGTCTTCGATAACTTCGAAGCCGTGTCCGCCGGAGGCAAGCAGAATGATGTCGCCAGCTTCAAGTTCTCTGCTTTCCAGATATTCCTGATTCCTACTGTAGAAGTCAACCCGCAGTTTGCCCCTGCGGATGACCAACACTTCCTGGGTAAACTCGACCTGACGATTAACCTGATTATGCACATGCGCATCAATATGGTGACCTGCTTTGTGACTCATATACGCCAATTGCTGGGAATAGTTCTCCGGAGTGAAAAACTTTACTCCGGCCGCATGGTAACTGGAACGAATGATGAAGGCGAACATGATTTCATTGTGGATAATTGATTCGATCATTTCATGTCAACTATTTATCAAATTATTATATAATTTTAACGGAAATTAATACCTGGGAATGTCCCTTTAGTTGTTGAAATCTAAATGGTTTCCTTTGTTATACTGCATTGTCTTTTATAATAATTCAATTTTTTTTCTTAAATTCTTCTTATTTTTCTTTTGCCTTTATTGGGCGGTGTGGAAACAGATATCTCCAAAGGAGGAAACCCAAGATTAATGAATAGCTTGATTTAAAAAGTTAATTTTCTTTAATTTCCTTTATATTATATCCATAATCATTTATTGTTTCATGATAAGTCCTAGACAACATATCTGCAATAAGTCCAGAAATAAACATTTGAATCCCCATCAATATAAAAAAAATGCTTGTTATAGGCCAAGCTGTATGCCCTACCTTCCCTGTTGAAAAATAATAATAAACCGTATAAATACTTGAAACTCCACCTACTAATAGAAACAAGAATCCAATTCCTCCCAATAAATGAAGTGGCCTTACAGCATACTTATTCCAAAACCATACGGAAATCATATCAATAAAACCTTTTATCGTTCTCTTCCAGTTGTATTTTGTTACCCCAGCAATTCTTTTCCTATGATTTACAACAATTTCTCCAACTTTAAATCCTTTTATTTTCAATAAAGCAGGGATAAATCTATGCATCTCTCCATATAAAGTTACTTTTTCAAAACATTCTTTCTTATAAATTTTTAAAGCGCATCCTGAATCATGTATTCCATCATTTATCAGTATCTTACGCAAAAAATTAGCTCCCCTTGAAATAAACTTTTTAAAAAAATTATCTTTCCTTCTTTTTCTCCATCCAGAAACAATATCATAATCATTTTCTTCCAAATGCTTAATCAAAATTGGGATATCGCTTGGATCATTTTGTCTATCACCATCCATCGTAAGTATGAAATCATATTTTGATTTTTTTATTCCTGCGTCAAAAGCTGCAGTTTGACCGAAGTTTTTTCTAAGTCGGATATATTTAAGTGGACTAAGTGATTTGCAAATCATTCCTGTATTATCGGTGGATCCATCATCTATAAAAATTATTTCATAATTATACTTATTTTTTATACAAACCTCCTTAATCTCTTTGTGTAAATCAAGGACATTTTCCTGTTCATTAAAAATTGGGACAACTATAGATAACCCCATCATATATTCTCCTTAAGCAAATTAAATTGTGACTATCGTAATTACATTCTATCTCTTCTTAAATTTGACTTATCGAGAGGATAAAGAAAACCAATTTAAAAGTTTATTTTAGGATATATTCCCTTTCACATAAAATGAGTACAAATAAAAATATTATACTTATTCCACTTATTGCCAAGATCAATTTCCAGTACTGCAAGCTATAACTCAGTTCTATTATATGATTACCTTTTGTCAAGATTGTCCCCATAAACCCTATATTCATTTTGTATAATGGATGATCTTTTCCATCCACTTTCAATCTCCACCCTTTATCATAAGGAATTGATAAAAACATGATTGCTGATTTATTCAAATTAGTATATCCTTTTATATAGGCATTTTCAAACTTCTCTATATGTAAAATATTATTATTTCGATTTTTTATCATCTCTCTACTTTTTTGGGTAACATTAGTTGCAATTTTTACATCACATAAAGAATATTCTGCAATATTAGGCCCAAAAGTAATTCTTATTTTGTCAGTGTTTGTCCTAGGAATATAAATAACATAATCCTCTATTCCTCTTTTAATTGGAAAAACTCTAGACTGTTCCTCATTATAATCATATGTTTTTTCATTTTTCCAAAAAACTTGTCCGATTGTTTCCGCACGACTATTTAGCTTAAAAGTTATTACATAATCATTACTCATATTTCCTAGACCTGTAGGAATCTCAATATAAAAATTAGAAGATATTGCATTAAAAATTAATTTTGAAGGAAATTCATTTGTCTCAATATTTATATTTGAACTGGAAATATGTACGTCAATATCAATATACTTAAGATCAGGCAATTTTTGATCTAATTCGTGCAATGATTCATCTTTTTTAACAAGATCTATTAATTCATTATCAATTACAACAGATCCAATTAATATCTGTTCTTTTTCCGCAAGATTATTTTTTAAGAAATCTTGATAAGATATATATGAGTTAAAAAGGGCACCAAAAGGAATAAATTCTTTATTTTTATAAATATGTATATTTTCGGTTATTCCAACTAACTCATACCAATCCTTGTCTACTTTTCTAGAATCATTGCTTAATAAATATTTCATACTGATTATTGAATCAGTTCTGGATCTTGTATCATCCCAATTAATATAACTACCACCATGGTAATCTTCACTTAAATACATTTCATCATAGAATGCCAAAATTTCTTTACTATTCATTCCATAACTTTTTGTTCCATGATAATTTTGCATAAGTGAGTCACATAGAAAGACCGAGATGTATGTTTTTCCTACACGATAAAAGAGATCTTTCTCTTGGTTTTCTATAAAACGTATTGCATTGACAGTACTGTCATTATATTTATTTTTTGCCATTAAATCACTTTTTAAAAAATTACATCTATTTAAATTTACATTACTAAATGTAATTAAGGTGGCCTCTACACAAACGAGTGAAATTAAAAATATACGCGTAAATTTACTAATTAATAAACTGTCGAAAGAAACGTAAATGTATAACAAAAAAGAATATGTAACTAATAATATTATTGATAAAACTCTAGTTAGCTCATTTGTCAATTTGCTATCCAAGAGCAAAAACATCAACGATATAAAAACTGTAATAAAAAGAACTGATTTATTTAATATTTCTTTTCTATTAATAATATTATCCAAAGAGTATATTGACATATATATAATTAAGATAGAAATCCAGAAAGATGATAGTTTATATGAAATGTGAGAAGTTCCATTAAAAATTAGCTTAACCGTAGGAAAAACTAGATATAATAATGCAAATAATACTAATACATATGTACCCTTTTGTTCCTTCAATGTATTTTTATTAAAAAACTGTAATACCAATAGAATGCATATTACTCCGCAGTATAATATTGGCGCTTCTAGATAATTTAACCATCCACTAAAATTATTAACCCCCATAATGTCTCCTGAAAATAACCTTGCAAAAGTGGTCTCGTATAATATGGAAGGATAAAACCCAATACTTGCAGTTATTCTTGTAAACATACTTCCTGTATCAAATCTTGGAGAAGCCAAAGTTGTTATAATGCCAGGCCACATAAATATTAAAGATATTCCAATGCTTAAAAAATACATTAATAAAATCTGCCCTACATAAATGGCAAAATCATAAAGATTGAACTTTGATTTATTGATAAATCTTGCTGTTGCATATATGCCAAGCAATAGTGCATACAGACAGGCATAATATGGATTTCCTTGAGTAATCAATAATAATGCAGTAGAAAATATGAAAAAGGATTTTTTGTTAAATTCCAAATACCTTTCAAATGCCCATAGAGCCAAGGCAACCATTACGGCTTCTGATGAATAAGAATACCATTGCCCCCTTGCAATGATGTGCCCCGAAAAAGCATAAAGTATGGCTCCAATAAAACTCGCATATTTACTTAAATTTAAAAGTCTAAAAAACTTATTAATAAAAACCCCGGACAGGATAATTTTTAATATTTGCATATATACCAAAATATACGGCATGTTTCTAGGTCCAAACAACATTGGGATAACAGAGAAAACATCATTCAAGAAGAAATATGAAATATTTGATCCCAGTCCAGCATTAAAGGACCATAGAGGAGCTGCAAGTGAAGTAATCTTTTCTGATAAGTAACTGAGATATGGATAGAATTGAAAAAAATTATCTGAAGCAATGTCCCAACTATATATATACAGTCTGTCACCGATAATAAATTTAATGTAGGCGATTATTGAAATAAGAAGTATTGTAGTAACTAACAATAAATCAGATCCAAGCATTTTTTGAATTATTTTTGATTTACATAACCACTGGATAATTGTACTTTCCGAAAAAGAAATTAAAATCTTGCTCAATCTACTCCAAAACAAAATGCAAAGAATAACACTAATAACATATATGCCGATAAAATATAAGCCGAATTGAAACATAGACCAAATCTTCCTTTGTATATCCATGATGGATATTTTTTGAGAAATATTCCCATTATAAACAAATCGTGGATCATTCCCAGATGTTCTAAGAAGCAGGTTATTATCTTTAATTCCGGATTCAGAATAATTCAAAAATGGTGAAAATTCTTTTATAATATCTTCTGGAAGGAAAATTACCTCGTGATACCTTGTCAGTAATGATATTTTTCTTATTTCTATTAATGCCCCAGGTTCTACGCCTGTATCAATTCTAATGCACTTCAAATTAACTGCAGGTATTTTAAAAACCAAATTTTGAAATTCCTTGCCTGGGGTATTTTGTAGTGTGATTGATTCAGCTTCATTAAATCCTTTCCCTGTATCATAAAATAATTGATACACATCCACTTTATTGGTTTTTAATTCTACTGATACATTTACTGGAATATAGAACGTCGAATTATTTATGAATAACATTAATAAAACAAAGCATAACGGCAATATAATATATTTTATTTTATATTTCATTCAAATTTAGCCTGTTTCATATTATTGCCTAATTTATTCCAATTACTTGATAGTCCCGAAATCTGAGTTTATTGCATATAAATACCATTTAAGGTATTTGGGGAGCCATTTAAGTAGTTTGAAGTTGGATTTGCCTGCGACTCTGTCACTCCAGATAGAAGGGATTTCGGTAATCTTATATCCTTCCACAAATGCCTTGACAAGCACCTCGAGGCCGATCTCAAATCCTCCGGTGCTTTCAATGGTTATTATTTTAAGCAGAGATGTCCTGTACATCTTGAAACTATTTGAAATGTCATGAGTCGGGATTTTTGTTATCCAGTGAAGCGACAGTCCTGCCATTCTTGAAAGAAATCCTTTAAACAGAGGTCCGCCAATCTGTCTGCCGCCTCTCATGTATCTCGAACCGCAGACGATATCGTAGCCTTCCTTTATTTTGCTGAACATAGAATCCACTACGCTCAGGTCATCGGATAAGTCACCCATGACTACAAGTGTTGCCAAGGCTTCAGAAGCATGAAATCCTTTCTTGATAGCATTTATCACTCCTTTCCCATAGTCGTTCTTTAGAAGTATGATATTAGCTATTTTACTCGATTGAATATACTCCTTGACCACCGGGATAGTATTATCTGCTTCAAAATCATAAACAATAAAAATTCTGTGAGATGTCAGAACTTTACTTCTGATTTCTTCGAGAGTAGAAACGATTACATCTTTCTCGTTAAAGACTGGTATAATAATATCCAAGGGCAATTTATCCATAATAGTATTTATCCAAGATCCAATGAGATTCTATATTCCGCCAATCTTAATCTGGTTTGCAATCCATGGAATAATTTCATCAAGAGCTGTTTCCAGCGATGTAGTGGCTTCAAAGCCCAGTACCCTTTTTGCCTTTGAGACATCCGGGACACGATTCTGAACATCATAATAAAATGGCTTGTCGCTCGTGTATCTAAATGGCTTGTCTCCCTTAATCATCTTCCATATTATTTTTGCGAGTTCCAGGACTGAAGTTGAAACCGGTGTGGATAGATTGAAATCTTCATTGATCACTTTGTCGCTTTCAATGGCTGCGAGTATGCCTTCTGCCAGGTCTCCACCATAAGTGTAGTGGCGATTCTGATTCCCATTCCCCAATATGTGGAGCGGATCTTGTCCTTTTAATATCTTTTGAACAAGGTCAGGCACGACATGGCTCATAGCCAGCGAGACATTGCCTGATTTTATTTCCACATCGCAAAGGGCTCTTTTTTCTCCTGTTCCCACGCAATTGAAAGGGCGAAGAATGGTGTAAGGAAGTTTATACTGTTCCCATGCACCCTTGGCAAAATATTCTGTAGCAAGTTTTTGAAAACCATAAGTAGAAAGTGGAGGAGGGCATACGAATTGATTGCCTTCGGGAGTAGGAAACACATTTGTGCTTTCAAAGACCATTGAAGATGACATCACTGTAATCTTTTTAAGTTTACCTTTTTTGAATGCTTTTATAGCTCCATCAAAAGAAGATGCAGTAATCCTTTCATTTTCTGCAAGCAAATCATAGGCGAATTCATGGAAATAGGATATTCCGCCAATCATTGCGGCTCCTGCGACGAAATGATCGCAATCAGAGAGCAGTTCCCCCATAAGAGGCGCATCTTTGACATCTCCCTTCACAAATTTATAGCTAGGATGATTGTCATAACTCTTATCGACAGGGCCGTATTTTGATAAGTTGTCTATACCTACGACATTCCAGCCTTTGCCTAAAAGCTCTTCAATCAAATATCCTGCGATGAATCCCTTTGAACCTGAAACCAGGATTTTCATTTTTTATCTCCTAATATATTCCAGACATCTATGGCTATTTTATTTTTAAAATCTAATGTCTTATAAACTTTATGAGGTGCTCCTATGATTATGATGTCGCATCTCTCTATCAGCTCATTTTCACTTATGAAGAGGCTGTCTTTCACAAATGGGTCGGAACAATATGTGCACTTTGCTTTGATATCTAAAATTTTCTTGAGTTTATAAGAAAGGGATTCTCTTATATCATCGCTCTCTGATTTAAAAGCCATCCCGATGATGCCCACATTTTTTTTAGACAGGTCATGCTTTTCTTCCAATTTGGAAACGATAAAATTTGGCAAGCCTTCATTTATGAGCATGGCTGCGTGGCCGAGAAAAAATTTATTATCTGTAAAAGCCGATAATTGCATGCAATCTTTAAAAAGACATGGACCGGCGGCGAAACCAGCTTTTGGAAAGTTTTTTGTCCTAGGATAATTATGAGTCATAGCGTGATGTATCCTATAAAAATCCGCTCCATATTCTTCTGCCATCATATAGAACTGATTGGCAGCCGCAAATTGTATGTATCGCCAGGTGTTTGTAAAAAGTTTAGCTAACTCTGCTTCGACAGGTTCAACTATTATAATATCTTTCGTGAGGAGTTTGAATAAATCCGCTACTTTAGTAAGTGATTCTTTATTAAAGCTTGAGACGATTTGAGGAAGCGCACACAGCTCCTCCATTGATTTGCCTTCAAGTATCCTTTCAGGGCAGAAACAAACTCCGATATTTTTCCCGGAAGAAGTCAGCATCTGGTTAAGTTTTTTAGTTAAACCCGGGTATAAAGTGCTTCTTAGAATCACTGTCTGCCCATCCTGAAGGAATGGAATAATATCATCAAAAAATTTCTTGAGAATTGAGAACACAGGGTTCAAATGTTCATCTACAGGAGTTCCTACAACGACTACGACAAATTCGGATTCAGATATTACTTTTTTGTCACTGGATAAGAAGAGAGTTTTGCCGATCGTCTGTTTTAGTACATCTTCCAGGCCATCTTCTATAAAGGGCACCTGACAGTTCTCAACCAACTTAATAGCTTTTTCATTGATGTCGTTTATAATTACCTTTTTACCCTCTTTGGCAAAGGCCGCCGCTAAAGGTAACCCGACATGCCCGCATCCTCCAATAACACAAATATCATAGTTCATCATTGATGCCTCAATTATGTTTAGAATTGTCTGATCCCGTGACGTTTTTTTGTCCGATACTTCATTTTTTATTTTTACTCCTAAATGTATCCCGGAGTGTCATTTCTACCATCCCCATATTTTTATTCTTGTCTGTAAACCGTTAGTGCAGATTAGTAATGCGCTTCTCTGTTTGTTGTAAAATCAACCTCGTAGCAGATCATGACGAATCTGTTCCAGTTCTTTCCTCAACGGCTTCCAGTATTCCCTGTCAGCCTCTCTTTCTATTGCTTCCTCATCCGCAAGAGCTGCCTCAATATCCTCGTCAGTCATATCAACTATCTGTTGCAGGAAAGGACGTTTTTTGGAGGAAATTTCAAGCACATCCGGAAATCTGTCGCCGATTTTCCGCAATAGGGCAGGAGTCCTTAACTCGGTGAGCCAAAAGTCGATCTTTTCTGCACTGGGGACATTGGAAAACTGAACATAGTGCGACTCAACAAGTCTTCGTATCATAGGCCAATCCTTATCCCGTTGCGTCTTCTTGGCATTGACCAAGTCGGATAGTCCCATTAGTTCAACGGATTCAAGATTGTTGATTTGAACGGTAGTTCTCCTTTGCCATAGTGTGGTGAAGCATGGAAGACCTCGCATGACCGACATGACATCCAAGCGCATTCCGTCCGCTTCAGGATGATTACAGCGAAAATGAATGGCATGGCCTTTTTTCAGATAGTCAATGTCCAATTTAGGAACTGCGACAAGCTCGGCCTCAAGTTCTTCCGTGGCCCGCTTAAGCTTATTCAGATTCTCCGTGCTGGCCAGTAATGCCACATCAGTGTCGCGGCTAAATTCCGCTGCGCCGTAAAAAACGCAGGCCTGTCCGCCCATCAGCAGACATTTCACGTTGTGGAGTTTCAAAGTAGAAAGGACTTTGTGTATCGGGTTCGGCATCAAGGGAACCTCCTGCCATCATAAAAAAATTGAATAACCGTTCGCTTTCCATCCATCGCTGGTCCGGGCTAAGTTTGTACCAATCCAGCCACTCTTCGCTTTCGACCCAGTCGTAATCCGTTATAATCTGCTCACGCATCATTAGATATTCCTTTTATGTCTTTATCTGAGCTCCATTGGGGACACCTTGCTATGAGCCACAGGTTAAAAAAATGCAACAGACAACCGTACACTACCATAATGCGTCTATATAGTCAAGGAATGAATGCAAAGCTTTTTCTATTATCCTACACGTTGTGCGCCTGTGCGGAAATGTTTCTGCCAAGATTATCTATATTATTAGGTTATCCTTGATTCTTGGTGGCCAGGCTACAGAAAAGTCTTCCCTATCCAAGGTTAGATTTGGTGAATAAAAAGGATCATTAAGCAATTTATCGCCCCAGCGTTCTTTTATGAATTTCTTCTCTTTCTCGAATCTGGCAATCTTTCCTGGAGTATTTTCATATCCGCGTTGGACAGATTCATGATGATATAATTCCGCATAAGGGGTCCATACATTTCGATAGCCTGCTTCTCGAACGCGGATACAAAAATCAACATCGTTGAATGCAACTGTCAAGTTAGCCTCTTCAAGTCCATTCACTTCCTTGTATATGGGGGTGGCGACAAGCAAGCATGCCCCTGTAACTGCACTTAGACTTTGTGTAAGGACCGCCCGCCCCAAATACCCCGTATTTCCCTTGATTAAATGTTTATGGCTATGCCCTGCTATTCCTCCGAGTCCAAGGATGAGTCCGCCGTGTTGAAGCATATTTTTTAGATACCAGAGACGGGCTCCAACGCAACCTACCCCCGGCTGAATGGCAATTGAAACCATCTCGTTTAGCCAATCTGGAGTTATTACTTCAGTGTCGTTATTAAGGAGGCAGACAAAATCCGCAGAACTCTTTAGCGCTACATTGTTGTTAAGTCTTGAAAAGTTGAAAG
>CAIQLG010000163.1 GCA_903872565.1 uncultured Lentisphaerota bacterium
CGGCGTAGTTCTGAATCGCATTGCGATTCAAACGAAGACGAGAGCACATTCGATCAAGTTCACCTTGATCGAATTGCTCGTGGTGATTGCAATCATCTCCATCCTCATGGCGTTGTTGCTGCCTGCACTCAAAAAAGTAAGGGGCATAGCGAAGCAGATAGAATGCCTCAACACCATGAAGCAATGCGGTACTGCGTCTGTATATTACACCAATGATTTCGGGTATCTGCCGCCGGTCAGGCTACCGGATTCGCCAGTAAACGTCTACTTCTACTGGTGTAATGGTCTCATATCGCTTGGGTATTTGCCTCCTAAATCAACCATCTTGGTGAATGCTATTGGTGCAACAGGCCTTGATGGCTATGCCCGTCAATATACTTGTCCGGAGGTGCCGGGGACTGTGGGGGAGAGAACCACGCGTCCGTCTACCGTCCCCGATATAGTAATAGCTGTAAATAATGGAGTAGGATATAATCCTTCGTTGCTGCACGGTCCGAATTTTAAATATCCCAGCAGGCTCTGCTACATTGCAGACAGCTATAAGTGGATTACTGGCAGGGGTGGCCTTCGCTGGGGTCATAATAATTCTGCCAATGTCATATATGTCGATATGCACGGTGATTCGCGCAAGCCGAATTCAATGAGCCAGAGTACTGACAGAACGCCGTTCTGGTTGGGAGAAAATATCTGGATTCAGAAATCAGATTGAAGAGTGTGGTTATCTTTCCGGCTCTTATGAATGGATTTTATATAAACAAATAACAGTCAATTCCAGAACTCTAAAAAACGGAATTCAGGAATCGGCTAAACAAGAAAGGAGTTATGGTATGAACAAGATCAACCGCATCATCTCAATGAAAGGCGTCCTCCTCTTTATAATGGGAAGCGTAGCCTTGCTGTCTACCGGTTCGGTTTTTGGCAAAGCGTATTTGGTCAAGGAAGGGAAACCCTGCGCCGACATTGTGATTGCCGAGAAGCCTCCACGCATGGTGAAGCTGGCGGCGGAAGAACTGCAAACCTACATCGAGAAAATCAGCGGTGCCAAACTGGCGATCACTAATGCACCGGGGGCAGACGTGCCCGCTCACATCTACGTGGGACGGAGCGCGGAAACCGACAAGCTCAAGATCTCGGACGAGGGTTTGAAGCACGGCGCATTCAAGATGGTGTCAGGTGAGAACTGGCTGGTTTTGCTGGGCCACGACAGCGACTACACGCCGCAGATGCCGTTTTATGATCATTGCAAGTATTGCGGAGTCGGGCGTTCAAGTAACTTTGCCGAATATCTGACAAAAGAATGGGATCCGGATCTGGAGGCGCGCGCGCGCCAGCCAGGAGTCAAATTTGATGTCGAAAAATGGAGCTCACCCTATAATGATTTGTTCAAACAATACTGTCACAGGTTGGGTATCTGGGAATCTGACGAGCGCGGCTCGCTCAACGCCGTGTACGCGTTTCTGCGGGGCCAGGGTGTCCGCTGGTATCTGCCCGGTGACCTGGGGGAGATCGTGCCGAAAAAAACGAGCTTGGATCTTCCCCGGGTGGACAAGACCGTGCGTCCGGATTTCGCAATACGCAACCTGTGCCAGTACGTCAAAGATTGGTGGTGCTCGAATAATGGTTTCGATACTGTTGGCAAGGATGAGATTCTCTGGCAGTTGCGCATGGGATTCAATCGGGCGGCCGATGTCATCGGCAGCACGTATGGGGTCGGTACAGCACATGGCTTGTGCCACGTGTTCGGACGGGACGGCATGGAGCAGGCACACCCGGAGTATTTCGCGAAAAACGCGGACGGCACCCTGGTCGTCATGCGGAGTGGACGGCGCGATCCCCTGCCCTGTCTTTCCTCGCCAGGGCTATTGGCGTCGAACGTCAAGTATATCCGCGCCCTGTTCGACTTTTACGGCGAGCCGATGGTCTCGGTCATGATGCCGGACGGCTACGCGTCCACATGCCAGTGCGAGCTCTGTAAGAACAAAGGGACGCCGGAACGGGGGACGTATGGCTGTGTCTCGGACTATGTGTGGGACTACGTCAACCGCGTCGCCAAGGAGTTGTACAAGACGCATCCGGACAAAAAGATATCCTGCATGGCCTATGGAGCGTACAGCCTACCGCCGACCAAGATCGATCAGCTGAGCCCAAATATCGTCGTCGGGCTGGGGCAAACACGCAGCGATCAACTCAACGACTATGCCGACCCCAAGAAGAAAGAGCAGATGCTCAGCCTCCGCCAGGCATGGATGAAGAAGATTCCGAAAGGGCACACGCCCTTTTTCGTTTACGATTACTATACTTGCTGCAACAAGAGCGGTGCCGTCCCGTTTATGCCCCCCCAGTTCTTCCCGCACACCATCGCCGCAGACCTGCACGCGCTCAAAGGGATTTCCCTGGGAGAGTACATTGAGACCTATTCAGGCGGTGGGGATAAAGCCTTTGGCCAGTACTTGGGAGTCACGCTTCTCAACGTGTACGTGGAGGCGCAGTTCCTATGGGATGCCGACCAGGATGTCGACCGGCTGCTGGACGAATACTACACGCTTTTCTACGGGCCAGCGGCTGCCGAGATGAAGGCGTTCGTCGACTATGGCGAGGCCAATATAAATTCTTTGGTATATTCCTTGGAAAAGAATCCCGACAAGGTCAAGATTGGTCAGGTCTTCACGTTATTGGAGAAGGCGCAGGCTAAGGTCGCGCCCGATTCGGTTTATGCCAGACGCATCGCTCTGATTGCCGACAACATGCGCCCGATGAAGGACATCCTGAATCAGCCCGCCATCGTCCGCGGTCCAGTGCCAGAAGCGTTGGTGGATACGCATGATGCGAAAGACATCAAGCTGGACGGCAAACTGGATGACGTGTTCTGGCAGGGGCTTGAATCGTATGAGCTTAAGGAACTGAAAAATGGATTGTCCGCCAAATATCGGACCACCTTCAAGGTGGCCTGGGCTGGCGACAATCTGTATTTCGGGATCGAGTGCAAAAATGCCGCCCGGGCGGCATTGACCAACGCCGTGACCCAGCACGACGACCTGGCTATTTTTGAAAGCGAGGATGTCGAAATCTTCCTGGAAACCCCGAATCATTCCTATTATCAATTCGCCATCAGCCCCGGCGGCGGGTTGCTCGACGCCGATTGGAAGAAGGAGTTTGATTCGCTATGGAATTCGAATGCGGAGCTGGCCACGCATGTTGACGGGGATATCTGGAGCGCGGAGATCCGCATTCCGGTTGTGGATCCGACGCAGGAGAATATCCAACCCATGCTCTGCGTGGCCGGAAACAAGCCGAGCGCATCCGCCCCGTGGTATTTCAATGTGTGCCGCCAGAGTGGCCATGGGCAGGAGGCCGAGAATTCGGCCTTCTCCCCCACAGGCTCGGGCAGGTTCCATGTGCCGCTTAAGTTCGCAAAGTTGTATATGCGCTGAATATTATAGAGTTAAAGGTTTCCTGAATTTATAAGGATTAAATCATGCGGCTTCGCGAAAAAGTGAAGTGCAGAGGAATTTAACGGCGGGGATGAGCCCTTTCTCCGATAAGAAATTGTATATTAAAAATAAAAATCCTTTAAAGCATAAGGAGATGGTATGAGAAAGATGCAATGGGCGGTATTGGTAGCGGTCATGGCGGCGGCAATAGGATGGTGGCCTGTGCAGGCGCGCGGGGAGGAGACCAATCGGTCGGCTTCAGCCAGCCCCATTCCGCGCTTCACGATCCAGGCGGACACGAACTGCGTGGTGGATAACGCGACGGGACTGATGTGGGCACGCAACGCGAACCTGCCAGGCGCCCCACAAACCTGGGCTCAGGCCGCGGCCTTCTGCAAGACCCTGAACTATGGCGGCCACAGCGACTGGCGCCTGCCGAATCTGATGGAATATTATGGCCTTCTTAACAAGAATTTCCCCCGGCCAAGACTTTCGAACACGGAAGGCACCGCCAAGTGGAAGGAAGGGGATCCTTTTACAGGCGTTCAACCCTATGGCGCATACTGGATGAC
>CAIQLG010000164.1 GCA_903872565.1 uncultured Lentisphaerota bacterium
AAATCCGCAGAACTTTTTAGTGCTACATTGTTGTTAAGTCTTGAAAAGTTGAAAGGGGACTCGTCTCTTAATATTCTGACACGGCTATTTTTAGATAATTCCTTAAAAAACTTCAAAGTCTTTTTTAATTTCGATCCATTATCTATAATTGAAATGTGATAATTATCATAGGTGGTCTTTTGTAAAATTGACTCTATGCATTGCCTAAGTATATCAGCCCCATCTCTTGTAGGAATGATGATCTCAACAGATGGCTGGTTTTGTGAAAGAAAATACCGAACTCTGTTCATTCCAACAGCTTCAGGAGCTGGTTCCACTGTCGCTCTAACTTCTACTCGTTCCAAATGTTCTCCAATGGCTTTCATTGCCGCAATGTGGGCATATGGCTTAGCAGAAGAAGATTGGGCCGTACTTAAGGCATGCAACCTCCAATGGTAAAGTACTCTTGGGATGTGGATAATTTGAGGTTTTGAAATTTTTTCAATAAATCTAAGAGCAAGGTCATAATCTTGCGCCCCGTCATACACAGACCTAAATCCGTTTATCTTCTTTATTGTCTCCGTTCTGTACACCCCTAAATGAGTGATCATGTTGTGCGACAGGAATAAGTCATAGTTAAAGTCACATTTGAAATACGGATCCTTCCTTTCTCCATTTTCGTCTATCTTATCTTCGTCAGTATATATAAGTTGAGCCTCTGGATGATTATTTATGGCTTCAGCTACGAAATAAAGTGCTAAAGGGTGGAGTTTGTCATCATGATCTAGAAGTGCGGTAAAATCACCTGTGACTAACTCCAATGCACTATTTGAAGCTTCGCTTATGCGGCCATTTACTTTTCGATATACAACCTTGATACGTGCATCATCAAGGGCATACCTTTCAAGAGTCTCCCTGACACGGGGCTCAGTTGAAGCATCGTCTGCAATGCATAGCTCCCAGTTTCCATAAACCTGGTTGATTACAGAATTTATTGCTTTGCATAGGTAGTCCTTAGGAGTGTTGTAGGTCGGCATTATGATGCTAATCAATGGTTTTATTGCCCATTTACAGGAGATATTATTATATTGTGGATATGTGTGTAGTTTCGGCTCAAAGTTTTCAATCCAGTCTTTATAGCGTCTAATATTTTCAATGGACCTGCCTTCTGCCTTGCCATATAAGATGTAGTGGACTAATGGGTTGATAGCTGTTTGATTAGCATCAGAAGACATGCTCAGATAAGATTTTGTGTCAAACCTGGAAGAGGGATTTCTGCCTTCTTTCCAGCCATGTTTAACAAAGTGGGATATAGGATCTAAATCTGCATCTCTTACATCCGGGTAGTTTTGCAGATAAAACGCCGGATCGAAGAGGTCACTATTTTTAATTATCCGATATTCCCTTGCTGAGTTACGGTTATTTTTTAGAAGTTTCCAATAACCATTCAACACCTTGATAAAGTGTTGCATCCCGTTCTTGAGTACAGATTTCATGCAGCCTTTCTAAAGAGTGTATTGTCACATAACGTCAAATTATCTTTAATCATCAGAAGTTTTTCAGCCCAAAAACAAACTGCAACACTTGAGTTATTACAGGTTTCTCAAAAGGATTAGGATTGGTGACATCCCATAAGCAATAAATGATAGTAATTTTGCTCCTCACGATGAGGAAGATAAACCGGTAGGATCTAAAATTCAAGTTAAAAAACGCCATACTTCTAAAAGATATTTGCCACAAAAAGGCGAAGATTTCAGCACAGAGGTGTCAAGGGCACAAGCTGCACAAGATTTCCAATTTGAGCCTAGAAAGAAGGAATTAAAACTCTCAACGAAGTCCACATGGATTATATGCGCGTCTCTGGTGTCGCTTCACCTAAATCAACTGTCCACAGATGTGAGAAAAGTTACAATTACGATGAAAACGGAAATTGGGAGATTAACTGAATATTGATATTGACTTGTGATGCAAGTTTTGAAACGGACTGGATTTTAGAGAATGTCTGGAGTATCTGTTGAACGAATTGAAACACTGATATGTCCGGACGAATAGATAAAGTATAAAATATGACAAAGGAGGATACTGAATGCACGAGACAATCGCTGTTGTTTTTGATTTTGATGACACGTTGGCACCTGACAGCACGTCAGGCTATCTGTGTAAATCCGGAATCTCCGATGTGTCGGCATTCTGGAATGAAGTAAATGTTTTGTTCAAAGACGACTGGGATCCGGTTCCTGCCTATCTCTACAAGATGATTGAGGCATCACGGAGCGGGCGCATTCCTCCAATCACAATGGAAAGTCTGAGCGATTGGGGCAAGGAACTGCCTCTGCATGACAGTGTCGAGGGAATGTTTGGGCGTCTCCGTAATATCGCCAAGGAGACAAATTCGCGAGCCAATCTTGAGTTCTACCTGATCAGCAGCGGAATCGGCGATGTGCTCCGCTCCACTGCCATTGCACATGAGTTCACCGACATCTGGGCTTCCGAGTTTTATTACAACAATGACGGACATGCCGTCTTTCCAAGGAAAATAGTCAGTTTTACGGACAAGACAAGATATCTGTTTCATATCCAGAAAGGGCTTGTCGGTCTCAAATCGAGGGGGAAACCGTTTGATGTGAATAAGAAGCTGGACCCCGAACAGATTCGTATCCCCTTGAACAATATGATCTTTGTGGGAGATGGACATACAGACATTCCATGCTTTTCCCTGGTGAAAAAGGAAGGAGGCGTTTCAATCGCTGTCTTTGACAAGTCTCATGCTGACAAGTGGGGCAAAGCCTACCAGTTCATACAGGAAGGACGAGTCAACAACCTGCTGTCGGCAAATTACTCTGCCGAGTCCGACCTGTCTATTTTTCTTGGAATGGCAGTGCGCAAAATAGCAGCAGATGTTGCGCTCTCCAGCAGGACATATCAGGGATAGAGATAGGACATAGGTTTCGCCCATTCCCCCTTTCTGTGCGGGCTTTCAATTCCGATGCTCCTCGTCTTTCCCGCACCTACAATCATCATCGCCGTTGTCATCGTCGAGCGAAGATGAGACACGCGACTTGGTCCGGAAAACGGAATCCTGAGAGAACGCCTTCTTGTACTCCTCGCAGATCTTGTCCAGGTCGTCGTCTTTTCCATCCTTGTGCACAATGACAAGTACCTTCGTCTTCTCTCTTATGGTCTTGCCATTCTTGTCCTTGCTTTGCCCGTAGGAATCGAAGACTGTGAGTCCGTCCGGGAAGCGGGGTGTTATGGATTTGTCGAGGAAGTCCTGCCATTCAGCTTCAGTCACGGACATTCCATCCGGTTTCTGGAGTCCAAAATACAGTTCGCTCCTGACGGAGTCACCGGAACACTCGCAACTCTCGCCGGTGTTGCACTGTCTGATCTTGTTGAACGAGTTGACGTTTACACATGAAGGCAGCAGCGCACAAATGGCAAACGTCAAAATCAGGCACACATTTCTCATTTTCATTCAATCTCCTGGTTTTAAAATATTTTTTTACATCGTATGTATTGCAACCACTAAGACGATCTTCTGATTTCTCACATGCTCTAAAGATAATCGTCCTGCCAGTAAAATCAATATTAACTCATTATCTATGATTTTCTGGGCAACAATCCAGATGACGGATGTCCCTGAAAAAGATCCGCCCTAGCTTCATTTTAGTATTGTATGCATGGATGAAATTATTTTTCTAAAATTTCCTTGAATATCTGTCCGAAGAGGCTACATTGTGGAGAGAGTGTGGGTTTTAAAGGGGAGTCGAACGTGTAGACATGTATAAATGCCTTGAGGGTTTTCGGCTACAAATATCTTAAATAATTATTCCGGGAGAATAAAAAATGAACAAAAGACTTGTAATCCATGTAATGGTGATGCTGATTACTATCATAGTAGGCGGATATATCGCGAGACAGCTTAACAGCGGAGTGGAGAGGACTGCAATGGAGGGGAAGGCATTTTCCACCACCTACGCGGGCTTCAACAAATTTGCCTCCGACATACAGTGGATGCTTTTCATTAATTATGCTGGTTCAATAAAATCAGTGAACAAGGACACAGCCCCTATCATATACAAGAAATTGAAGGCCATCGTCGCCAATGACCCCGGTTTTGCCAAGGCATACGAGATGGGAGCATTGATGCTATCGGTCGAGGAACCGGAAAAGGCCCTTGAGATACTTGAAATAGGATTTGGCAATAAAGCTCTTTCCTCCAACTATAAAATTCCATTATATGCGGGACTTATTCTGACCCATTACTTCCCGGACAAGGAAACGAACAAGACTCTCAGCAGGGCTGAAAAGTATTCAAAGGTGGCGGTGGCCAGATCTTCGGGGGGTGAAAAGGGAGCCATTGGACAGCTCATATATGTGAGGGCGAAAAAAATCAAGAATGATGGAACCTACACTTTCAGCAAGGATGTCGTAATTTCTGTGACCAGCGACAAGCAGGCGAGGATCATAGCGCTTTTCGACGAATGGAGAGCGACACAGGAAAAAAGCATGGCGATGAACTCGACGAACTCGATGCCGGCGGATTTCTCCCCAGTGGGGTTTGATAATTTCAACAAGATAAACTACACGGAAATGATCCTTCCCCTGATACAGTCGGCGAAACAGTCGGAATCGGAAAACAAGGATGTGATTGACACAATAACCCTTATCAGGAATGAAATGTTCAAGGGAAGACATCTCTGCGACAAATGCATTTTTTCGTATGGCCCCGGGGAGAAATTCTGTAGCTCATGTGGAATCAATGTGCAGGTGTATGGGATATGCCCGAAATGTTCAAGTGTCGTGAAAGGCAGATTCTGTTCGAGTTGCGGTACAGATGCGGTTCCCCACAAGGCAGAGCAGGTGCGGCACGAATAACATTGATATAGCAGAATAGGCAACTTCGGGCGGGGGTACGGAAATTTTTGTGTAAATGGTCATAGTCAGATAAGTTAAGACAATTAATTTGAAGAAGAAAAGACTATGGCTACGGCAATGTCAATTATTCCAAACATTTTGATTACTTTACCTCTTCAAACTCTTCCCGCCTCTTTTATCCCAATGATCCCCAGTATCCGTTGAGCTACCTTCTCCTTTTTCATCAATGGAATCTCGGTCGTGTCACCTTTCTTCGAAATGAGGGTCACAGCATTTGTGTCCGAGGAGAATCCCCTGTCATTTTTCCCAATTTCGTTTGCCACGATCCAGTCTATCTTTTTGGCTTTCAGCTTCTTAACTGCATTTTCGATAAGATTCTCTGTCTCCGCCGAGAACCCTACGATTGTCTGCGATTTCCTGCGGTTTCTTCCAAGCCATGCGAGAATGTCCTCCGTCTTTTCAAGCTCGAGGATCATTTTGTCATTCGATTTCTTTATTTTTTGTTCTGCGAATTTCGCAGGCCTGTAGTCCGCGACGGCCGCGGCCATGATAACAAGATCCGCATTTCTGGATTCTCTGCGTATTTCGCACGCCATGTCTGCGGTGGACTCGACATGGATGGTTTTTACGCCATGGATTTCTTTTATGGAGACGGGACCAGAGACAAGAACGACATCATGTCTGAGCGATTTTGCGGATTTCGCAAGGGCATACCCCATTTTCCCGCTCGAGAAATTGGATATGTAGCGTGCAGGATCAATCTTTTCGATTGTGGGACCCGCACTTATTAGGATCTTCATTTCTTCACCAGACGGGCGATTTCAACGATAATCTTCTCCGGATCGAGCATCCTCCCCTCTCCTTCGGTCCCGCAGGCAAGGCGGCCTTTCCCGGGCCCTGCAAGCAAAACACCTCTTTCATTGAGTATTTCACAATTCCGCATCACCGCAGGGTTTTTCCACATTGCAGTATTCATCGCAGGGGCGAGGAGAATCTTGCCGGAATGTGAAAGAGCATAGGTGCTCAACGCATCGTCCGCAATGCCATTGGCAAGCTTTCCAATAAAATTCGCGGTGCAGGGAGCAACAACAAGCAGAGCTGCTTTTTCTGCAAGCGAGATATGACCGGGCCGCCACTCAGGAAGCTCCCAGAAACTTGTTATCACAGGATTTCTCGACAGAGTGAAGAACGTCGCTTCAGTGACAAGCTTGCTGGCGGATTTGGTCATGATCACGTGGACTTCGTATGATTCCCTGACAAGCCTGCTGACAAGATCTGCCGCCTTGTATGCGGCTATCGAGCCTGTAACACCGACCACAATTGTTTTTCTATTTTTTTCAGACATAAAATCCTGAATCCTCCAGTCTTTTAGTGCTTTTATGAAGGATATCGAGAAGGCACTTGAGATCCTCCACTGTTTTATCTATGTCCTTGTTGATCAAAAGATAGTCGTATTTATCCCAGCAGTCGAGCTCTTTCCTGGCATTTTCGAGCCTTGTCCTTATCGCATCCTCCGTCTCTGTAGCCCTGCTGCGGAGCCGTCTTTCGAGCTCCGTAAAATTAGGAGGGCCGATAAAGACAAATTCGGTTGAACTGCGAAGGACTTCGTCGTTTTCAGTTTTAGACCTTATCTGCATAGCCCCCTGAACATCAATGTCGAGAAGTACGTCCCTCCCTTTTTTAACAAAATCAATTACTTCTTTTCTAAGCGTTCCATAGAGATGTCCGTGGACATCAGCATGCTCGATGAATTCATCATTTTCGATCCGTCTTTTGAATTCATCATTTCCGATGAAATAATATTCAATCCCGTCCTTTTCTCCAGGCCTGGGCTCCCGTGTTGTGCATGAGACGGAAAAGTGGAGATCTCCTTTGATTTTGCGCAGAGCCTGGCAGACGGTTGACTTTCCGGCACCACTCGGCCCGGAAACTATCAGCGCAATACCAAGTCTTGGCGGTTTTTTATACTTCACAAATGATCTTCCATATTATTATTTCCATCGAGACACATAAAGTCAGACTTCCTGATCCGCCCTAATTCTGTATTCTGTGTAACTACCTTAAATTC
>CAIQLG010000165.1 GCA_903872565.1 uncultured Lentisphaerota bacterium
AAAAAATAATTTAAACACGTGATTATGTGCATGAAGTTACATCGGAATGTTTTTTTTCTGGAAAATGGATGGAGAAATGTAGGCGGTGTGATGAAAAGTTTTTTTTGTAATCACAAAAAAATACTTTTCGAGCACCGTCTAATTAGCACCAACAATAATCGCATTTCTGATTTATTTTTCATCTTCCCAAACAAAAAGTTTATTGGTTTCAAACAGGCGGACAAAACATCAAATAAGCAAATGCCGACTTTTGCCCATGCCAACTCCTCTCCCTTTTATACCTTAAAAGTTGATTTCTTTCATAATCCAGAAGGAAAATCAAAAAATCGACTCTGCTTCAGAATGCGTCTTTTAGGGCGTTTAGCTCTTTGTTCTCAAATGTTTATCGGCGAACTGTCGAGGGGCAAGAACAAAAACACCTCTAAAGCCGCAAGTTGCCAACAATGCCTTATCCCCAGAAATTATGAGATTTGCCCCGCTTGCAAGATCACAATCCTCATTTATGCTCTCGAGCACGGGCAATGGCACTTGAAATATCTGAATGCTTCATGCCGGATGAACGTGCTTGATTTCTCGCTTTTCTGATAAGAGCATCGAACCTTTCCATCGATGGCCGCTTAATTGTCTGGAGAATGACAACGTCATCTTCTCCAACAACTAAGAACTGCATACCAGTTTCAAGACCTAGGTGGATCCGGATTTCTTCGGGAATCACCACCTGTCCTTTCGACGACATTCGAGTTGTTGCAAGTGTTTGCATTTGCGCCTCCATTTTATCTTACTGGTAAGAATATAACACCATTGAATAGTTTATACAAAGCATTTCATGGATATATTCAGCTATTAATTTTATTGAAAAGATTTGAGGTAGATTGCGGAATTAACTGGCTTCTTGATACAAATCTATTCATGTAAAAATATTTTTAAGGAAATCTGAGACTGGGCCGGCGTGCGAGTGAGTCGCTATTTCCTGGAGCTCGCCCTTGTCAAACCAGATGCCATGGGCACTCTGGCATTTGTCTATTTCCAGACCTTTCCCGATCGGGATGACGACTTGGTTCATCCTCTTCCTGCAGACAGGGCATTTTTTTTCGCCCTTCTTCCCCGAATTATTTTTGTCTGAAAGGACTTTGTAGACTTGGGAGGATTCGCTTTTATCTCCAATGAGGAGCTCAAGTTCGCCCTCATCGAGCCATATTCCCCCGCATTTGTGGCAGTAGTCAATTTCGACATCCAGCATTTCAAGGACTAGCATTTCGATTTCACAGACGGGGCAGAGCATTTTAATCAATAACCTTTAGGCGAGTTTCTGTTTTTCTTGCGGTAGAAACTTGAGAAGAAGTACAGGTGCAACGAAATAAGAATTAGAAGGACTCCAAGGACTGCCGGGAGAAATACCGGGGTTTTAAGTTCGGGATCTATAACAGTGTCCTGGGGATTCTCCGGGTCGTAATACACCGGAATTCCGTCCCCGATCGCATATTTGTCGAGGACTCCCTTGATCTTTTCAACAGTTCCCGAATAATACGCCTTGGAGGGCTTTAACAGATCGTATCCGAACGACGAAACTTTTGTCGAGTAGTATGCCGTGTCATGAACGAAGTATTCATATACGATATTGACGGCATAGAAGTTCTTTTTCGGTGTATTGTCTCCAGACATCATCTTGAGTGGCGTGGCAGCATTGTCTATTATGAACCCGTGAGTCATCGGCCATTTCTTATATTTTGAGGCATGTCTTATGTTCAAGATGCCATAGACGAGTACAGTGATGCCTGCCGTGAACAACAGGATCACTATGAATCTCCGGATAAATGCGAATGTCTTGATAATTACGCTCATATTAAAATCCGACCAAAATTATAATAATACGATGTTCACAGCAGAGATATTATCTGAACTCGGTTCGTCTCACGTGGCGCACCTTCCTGTGAATATTCAAGTACAGGCTCAGTAAAAGACATGCTTTCCTGAACTTTTACTGGACACATCCATATCTAACAGTATAGTATATGGCTTTTTGAAAAAAACAATAGGAATTGGGGTCAACAATGACAGAAAAAGAGATTTTGAACATACTGACGGGGGCTGGCGCTCTTCTCGAAGGACATTTTCAACTCAGGAGCGGGCTTCACAGCGACAGGTTTTTCCAGGCGGCTCTTGTTCTTCAGTTTCCTGAAAAGGCGGAAAAACTATGCTCCAGGCTTGCAAGTTTTTTCAAGGATGAGAAAATAGATACTGTTCTTTCTCCGGCTGTAGGCGGGCTCGTTGTGGGACAGGAAATTGCGAAATTCGCAAAATCCCGCGCGATTTTCGCGGAAAAGGAAAATGACAATCTTGTCCTGAGGCGCGGATTTGCCCTGTCGAAGGGGGAGAAAGTTCTTATTGCTGAGGATGTTGTGACAAAGGGAGGCAGAGTCAGCCAGTGCGTTGAGCTTGCCAGGAGTTTTGGCGCGGATGTCAGGGGCATAGCCGTAATTGCGGACAGGAGCGGAGGCATCGAGTTTGATGTTCCGTTCAGGAGCCTTGTCAAGCTGAATCTTGCCACCTATGAACCTGATAAATGTCCTTTGTGCTCAGGAGGAGTTCCTCTTGTGAAACCGGGATCAAAATAGTAAGAAAAGGCGTTGAACTATGTTAGGCTTGATTAAAAAAGTATTTGGTACCAAGTCCGATAGGGATATGAAGAAGCTGAGGCCCCTTGTGGGACGCATAACCGAGCTGGAGAAATCTTATCAGTCGCTTACGGACGACCAGCTAAAGGCTAAAACTCCCGAATTCAAGGAGCGGATCAATAACGGCGAAACTCTAGAAGACATTCTTCCCGAAGCGTTTGCGGTCGTCAAGAACGCCTGCCGGAGACAGGTAGGAAGCACTATAAACGTATGCGAGCACGAGCTCGTATGGGATATGATCCCTTTCGATGTCCAGCTCATGGGAGGTATAGTTCTTCACAGAGGCAACATCGGCGAGATGGCGACCGGAGAGGGCAAGACACTTGTCGCTACAATGCCACTTTATCTGAACGCCCTGACAGGCAAGAACTGCCAGCTTGTCACGGTCAACGACTATCTTGCGAAAAGAGACTCCGAGTGGATGGGGACAATATTTAGGTTTCTCGGCCTTACCGTCGGCTGCATCCAGAACGACATGAGTCCCTCTGAAAGGCGCGAGCAATATGCCATGGACATCACATATGGTACGAACAGCGAGTTCGGATTCGACTATCTCCGCGATATGGGAATGGCGTCAAATCCCAAGCAACTTGTCCAAAAAGACCACTATTATGCGATAATTGATGAAGTTGACAGCATTCTCATAGACGAGGCCAGGACGCCGCTCATCATTTCCGGACCGGTGGCGGTCTCTACACATCAGTTTGACAAGTTTAAGCAACCTGTCGCCGAGCTTTTCCAGAAGCAGAGCCTTCTCTGTTCGAGACTGATAGCGGAGGCGAAGGAAGTTATAAACAGGGAAGACGCGCCGGAAGATGAAAAAGAGGACGCCTTCATCAAGCTTCTCCAGGTCAAAATGGGAATGCCCACCCACAAGCAGCTAATGCATATGCTGGAGGACGGCCCTACTCTCAAAAGGCTTGAGAAGACTGAGGCATTCGTAAGAACCGACAGCAACAGGGGGCTCCTGCAACAGGTGCAGTCGGAGCTTTATTTTGCCATTGATGAAAAGCACCATGATTCGGATCTGACAGATAAGGGCAGAATAGCCATGAGCCCGGACAATCCGGAAATGTTCGTCATTCCGGATCTGCTTTTGGCGCTCCACGAGATAGACAATAATCCCGAACTGGGCGAGGATGAGAAGTTCAAGAGGAAGCAGGTGTTCCAGGAGGATTTCGCCAAAAAAAGCGAGTCCTTGCACAATATTTCACAGCTCCTGAAAGCCTACTGCCTCTACGAGAAGGATGTGACCTATGTCGTCCAGGACAACAAGGTACTAATAGTTGACGAGCATACCGGGCGTCTTATGCCGGGTCGGCGTTTCAGCGAGGGGCTTCACCAGGCGCTCGAGGCCAAGGAGGGAGTGAAGATCGAGAGGGAAACCCAGACCCTCGCGACAATCACTATTCAGAACTATTTCAGGATGTACGAAAAACTTGCAGGAATGACCGGGACTGCCGAGACAGAGGCCGGAGAGTTTCATCAGATATACAAGCTCGATGTTACAGTCATTCCAACAAACAAGCCCTGCCAGAGAAAAGACAACAACGACTGCATCTACAAGACCAAGCGTGAAAAGTACCGTGCCATCTTGGACGAAGTGGCCGAATGCCACCAGAGGGGTCAGCCTGTTCTTCTCGGGACGGTATCCGTCGAAGTCTCGGAAGTCCTGAGCCGGATGCTGAAGAGGGAGAAGATCCCGCACAATGTCCTCAATGCGAAAAACCACGGATTCGAGGCGGACATCGTGGCCAGGGCCGGGCAGGCGGGAGCGGTGACCGTCGCCACCAACATGGCAGGAAGAGGAACAGACATCAAGCTCGGGCCGGGAGTAGCCGAAAGGGGCGGTCTCCATGTGATAGGCAGCGAAAGACACGATTCCAGAAGAATTGACAGACAGCTCAGGGGACGGTGCGCCCGCCAGGGTGATCCGGGATCTTCCAGATTCTACATCTCATTGGAAGACAATTTGATGCGACTTTTCGGATCCGACAGAATAGCAAACATAATGACGAAGTTCGGCTTCGAGGAGGGAGAGGAACTACAGCATCCTCTTCTCAACAGGTCAATAGAGACCGCCCAGAAGAGGGTCGAACAGCACCACTTCTCGATAAGGAAGCGGACTCTCGAATATGACGACGTGATGAACAAGCACAGGGAGGTGATATACGGTTTCAGAAAAGATGTTCTTCTTTCCGAAGAGCCACGCATACAGCTTTTCGAGATAGTCAGAGACGAGGTCGAAAGCCGGCTGGACGAGGCGTACTTGAACAGCGGAAAGAGCGAAGTCGGAGTTGATCTGGATGTCCTGCTGACCTGGCTCAATGCGGTATTCCCGATCGGGTTCTCAAGGAAGGATCTTGGAGTGCAAGACAATGGTGCACCGCCGGAAAGGGAAATCCTCTGCGAAAAAATTATGAATAAGATAGAGACTGTATACAAGGTGAAGTCCGAGTTGGAAACGCCTGAATCGCTGAAATGGCTTGAGAGAAGCATAATTCTTGAAGCCGTTGACCGTCTCTGGCAGGAACATCTGTATGCGATGGATCACCTGAGATCGAGCATAAATCTGCGTGCCTACGCCCAGAAGGATCCCCTTGTCGAATACAAACACGAGGCCTACAAAATTTTTTCCGAGCTCATGAGGGAGATCAACCAGGAAATACTCATGAACATGTTCCGTTCCGCAACGACCATCGCGGCGTTTGAAAAACTCTTTGCATCCCTGCCCCAGCAGCTCATCCACGATCAGATCGCGCAGTTTGGAACTTCGTCCAGTGCGACAGCCTCAACGTCGGCGGCCGCGCCCCCGGGAGAAGAAGGTGGGGAGGCTCCCGCCGAGGAGATGCAGATGACTTTTTCCAGGAATCTTCCCAAGGTGGGCAGAAACGATCTGTGTCCCTGCGGCACCGGGAAGAAATACAAGAAGTGCTGTGGCAAGTAAGTCCTATAACCGGATTTTACATATTTTCAGATGGAATTGTTTCCTGCGAGTTCACGGATGAGTTTTTGGTAGTCCGTCTTGCCGGTGCCGAGCAGGGGCAGTGATTCGAGCCTCTGCACCCTGCTTATCCTGTAGATATTGCTGAGGCCTGCGCCAGCCAATACCTCGTTGGCAATTTCCTTTGTGATGTCCATAGAAGTGAAAAGTACAAGTTCAGGCCGTATTCCTTCTTTTTCTACCGGCACAACTGCAAGATTCGAGCCTTCCTCGCCGGATGGCCATTTGGCCAACAGTTCCTCTTCTATGGCCGGCAGGCTCACCATTTCGCCGCCTATTTTTACAAACCGCTTCATCCTACCTGCAAGAACCAGGGTTCCGGAAGGAGAAAGATAGCCAAGGTCGCCTGTCGAGTACCATTTCACCCCTTCAATTTCAAGGAACGGATCAGGCTTGTTTCCGAGATATCCAGAGAATACATTGTCACCTCTCACAAGAACCAGACCTCTCTGTCCGGCCTGCAATGGCTTGTGGGTTTCCGGATCCACGATGAGCATCTGGACACCCGGTAGAGGCTTGCCTACTCCCTCCGGCGGATCTCCGACGCGGTTCAGCGCCAGGAAGGGAGAACATTCTGTAATCCCATATCCTTCAATGAGAATTGCTCCATTCCCCAATGCATCTATGGCCTGGAAAAGCGAGGCCGGCGCTTTTTCCGCGCCTACAACTATGATGCGCAGCGTCAGCAGTTCCTCTTTCGGGGCTTTCAGGATGGCGGTCGCAAAAGTTGGAGTGCCGAAGAGCATGGTAGCTTTCCATTTCCGGCAAGCTTCCGCCACTCTTCTGGAATCTGTCGGATTTGGATAGTAGGCCACCTTCAAGCCGCTTATCATGGGGAAGATTGTGCATGCGCTGAATCCGAAGGAGTGGAAAGGAGGAAGCATGGCGAGAAGTATGTCGTTGGTTTTGAAACTCACCGCCTCAAATACCGACCTGAGATTCGAAAGGATGTTGAAGTGGGAGAGCGGGACACCTTTCGGAGCCGACTCGGAGCCGCTCGTGAAAAGAATCACCACCGGATCCTCGGGGCGGATTTTTCCCAGTCCCAGTTCGTCAATTATGTGGGAGTGGCTACGCCGGGCCAGCATGGCGGCGAACAGTTTTTCAGGAAGACCTATTCCACTTCTCAGATCCTCTATGAATACAAGCATTGATTCAACTTCTCCGAAATCGGAAACCACAAGCTTGTCCAGAAATGCGCCGGAAGTGATGACTTTCCCTATACCGGAAAGCTTCGCGGCGGTCTCCAGGTTTTTTCGTCCGACTGTCCAGTTCATCATCACCGGAACTTTCCCGGCCATCAGTGTTGCCATGATGCATATTGCACTTCCGGTAGATGGAGGAAGCATGATGCCGAGCCTGTCTCCGGAAATTTTGCGGAAAATATCGGCAAGCACAAGGACAGTAATTTTCAGGTCGCGCCAAGTCATGACGCCCCTCAGATCATCGGCCATTGCCGGAATATCGCCCATCCTATCGCAGCAGATCAGGAAGGACTCTTGCAGAGTTGTTCCTTCGGGCGGCATGACGGGAAGTCTTTCCCCCGGCTCAATCCATTCTTGAGGAGTCTGCTGAATTGAGGCGGCTCTTGCTGATGCGGCCGCTCCCGAAGCGGCAATCATCACATCCGCGACTGTCTTTATATCAGCTATTTCGACATTAACTGCGAAGTATTCATCCTCAAGCATGATCAGTATCTCTGTCTTCTTGAGGGAGTCTATCCCAAGATCATCGGCAAGTCTGGCGTCGGGCTTGATCTTTTCTATTTCAATTTCCAGTTTCTTCGAGAGTGAACGGCGGACCGACTCGGAAAGTTGCGGATCAACATTTGATATGTCTGGCAGCTTTTCAGTTGTTCCGCCCACAGAAGACCAGGACGGGGATTTAGTCCAGAAGTCCAGAGGAGTCAGCGTCATGGGCTCCTCCCCTCCAGCGTTGTAGAATGCCTCAAGGTAACGGTTTATGACGAGAGTATCATCGGTTCTCGGGAAATTTTCCGGGACGGATACGGATATTGTCACATCACGTCTTGGAGTGAGGAAAACCAGGTTGCGCAGGACTGCCAGGAATCCGGCCTTGGCGGCCTTGACAAAATCCGGGGAACCGTCGCCCGCCGCCGCCTTCGAAAATGAGCTTCCTCGAAGTCCTCTGGTTCTGACCATGACAACCTGCGTTTCAGGTGCGACACGGAGTAATCTGGAAACACCGGAGGCTGCTCCTAGGCGCTCCATGCCGGAAGATGTAAGACGGCCGGCCGGATACATGAGCACATTGTTTCCGGACTGCAGTGCCGAGATCGCGCCGGTCAATGTTTTCTCAATCCTGATGCTCTTGTATCTGCTTGATCCGGCCTCCATGTCCGGTAGTGCGAATGCTCCCGTGAGTCTGATTACCGGAGCGAGGAGCTTGTCTTTGAAGAATCTTTCAGTAACTACCGGACGAGGCGCGCAATGTTTCCACAGCCAGATTGTCAGGATCACCGGGTCTATCTCAGCAGGGTGGTTTGGCAGGATCAGGAGTTTTTTGGCTGGAGACGGCAGCTTGTCCAGCCCCTCGATCTTCACATTATAACGTATTGACAGGGCAATTTTTGCGCTGATACTTATGACAATCCTCAAAAAACCGTTAATCTCTCCTGAGATCAGTGCGAGCACCATGAATCCTGAAAGAGCTGCAAGCGAGAGCAGTCCGAGAATTACGAACTGTGAGACAGGACTCAGCCATCCTTTGAATATGCAGATTCCCAGCGCGCCGCCTATCACGAACGAAAAAACGGATATCATTGCGCTCTGCAATGCCGCTCCCTCCCCTTCCTTGCCGATGATTCTCACCAGCCTGAGATATTCGGCGTCGACAAGATTTGTGGCGCCACCGAAGAAAAATCCGAGTACCACAAGATATCCGGCCATTATGTAGTAAACTGCTGACGGTGCGATGCCCATCTGGAGGCTGAGGGAAACTGTCTCCGGCATTGCGGCTACCATTGCGGTCATTCCCACACAAAGCCCCAGAGCCCAGATGAAACGGCGTCTTGCCATGGGAGGAGATGCCAGATTTCCGATTATGGATCCAAGTGCGGCATACAGCGACATGAGGCTGCATGCGGCCGCGCCGCCGAGTCCGGCCGCTTCCGCATAGGCTGTCATTGCGAGGGCAGTTGCTCCGGCTACGCCCCACAGGAGCGGGCTTGAAATCAGGTAGAGTGGGAACCTGAGCAGGAGCGATATGGTTTCAGCTCCAAGCTTATGAAGGGAATCCCTGAAAAGCTTTGGCTTTTCGGACTTGTATCGGCAGGGGATAGACACCGCCGCTGTCAGGAAAAACAATGCTACGGAGATCAGAGCTCCGGAACCCCTGACCTTTTCATATGCGAGCGTGCCGAAGTATGCCCCTGAAAGAATTCCACCCAGGAATCCGACCGACAAATATGCGTTAATCGCAAATATCGAATGAACCCCGCGTTCAGCCTCGAGAGGGGCCGAGGACATTTTGCCAGCGCTGAATATTCCCATGGAGAAACCTACAGCAAAAAGGGCGGCCCAGACGGCAAGGGCGCTCGCATCGGCCAGCCCCGAGCCGAACATCACCGCGAAAGCCGCCCCGAGTGCTCCGACAAGCATCACCTTCCATTTTCTCGATGATGCGGCGAAAGGCCCGGCGAGGACGTAGGCGAGGGTCGGCCCTAGCGTCATCAGTGATCCGACGGCCTGTATGACCCATGTCTTCGATCCGTTGGAGTATACTGCTTCGGAGAGATATGTCATGCCGAAGAACTTGGTGAATCCTAGGGCGAACGCCGCGGTAAAAGATGCTATAAGCAGAAATAAATAACTCATAATAAAACTCTACCACCTTCGGGACATAAATTCATAATTTTCGTAAGACACCCAGCAAATAACAGCTACAAATTACCCTGCACCTATCTCAATTTCAATATAAGGATACAACGATTTTAACGGGGTCATTCGAGTTACTCTTTTAATCGTGATAAAAATTGTCCGGAGAAAGAATTATTCTTCATTTGGATTGCTGATGATATTTTTCAACGGTTCGCAGGAAAACCTCTACATTTTGAACAGGAACACTTGGAGATAAATCGCAGCCTGTTGAAATTCTCCAGTTATCATATGACGAGTATTTTTTCAACAGTTCCATTGTTGTTTTTTCTATTTCCGGCTGATTGTCTAAAAGAAATAAGCGAGGATCTATATTGCCCATAATCAACTTGTCATTGCCGATGCATTTAAAAGCATTGTCCAAATCCACTTCATTGCCAAAGTGGAATGCATCGGCATCCAGCTTTGAAATTGTTTCCATGTGCATATTCACCGAACCGCAATTATGATATATGACGGAAAATTTATCGTCCTGTAAGGCCTGTATGATTTTTTGAAGATAAGGATTGGAAAATTCATTCATCATATCCGGGGATATCATGGAGGTGGAAGGTTCTGCCAGCAATACTGCGGAAGCGCCTGCTGATTTATAGGCGGAAATGTATTCAATAAGAAAATTTGTCAGCCTTTCCAAAAAAGAATGGACTATTTCCGGTTCCGTCATGCTGTCAATCATGAAATTTTCAGAACCATTTAGGACTGAGCCCAAAGTATAAGGTCCTGTAGCCCCCACAATCAGTGGTTGTTCTATGTTGGGGGCGGCAAGACTTACCGCTTCTATCAGGGGAGTGGTAATCTTGTTATCAACCTTCGGAAGCAGGGCATCTTGCAACTCATGAACATCATTATATAATGGGCTGCCCAACTCGGGGAAGGTATTATCGGTAATATGGTATTCCATTCCAAAAGCCGCTGCTTCGCACCACAGTTCAGTCATGCGAATAACCGCACTGACAGGATATGAGTCGGAAGTCTCAATCAGAAATTGTTTTTGTTTTTTGCTGTTGTTCAAAAGTTCGGACAACACTATGGGAATCTTTTTTGCAAACGGATAAAAGACACATGGCATTGCGTTATTATGCGGTTTTATCTTTTCAAGAATTGAATTCATCCCATCATCCTTTTTAACATAAAATATATTCTCGGCGACGGTTTTCAACGAGTCCGGACGACTTAAAATTGAAAGTTAAAAAAACACGCGAATTTTGACCGTTATTTTTTTGGAGCGATGAAGAAAAGTGTCCAGGGATTGTTCTCGAGGTTGCGCAGATACGGCTGCTGCCATTTGTATTCCGGGTTCGCATTGAAAAACGCATCATCCCAGGTGAATATCGAACCGTCGGGATGGTTGAATCTGGCCCACAAGAACATGTTCTTCGCGAGTTCGGAAGTTGTGACTATCCCGTCATCCGCCCCTAATGGCACCGCTTTCGGCTGGCAGACTTCATATCTCGCCATGATGTTGTTCGGTCCCGGAGTGGAAACACCCGTGAGAGGATCTGTCTGGTCCGCAAGGAATTCCTTTGCCTTGTCCACATCTACAAGGCCCTTGTTGCCGTCGAGCAAGGCGAACCAGCGCATCCGTCTGAAACTGGAATTGTTCGTGCAGTTGAAGTTGAACGGCCAAAGACCGCCGTTCGAGACATCCCAAAGCGATTTACTGCATTCTTCTCGGATCATCTTCGAGTCGTCAACGAAGTTTTGTCCGTCATAGTAGCCGTCCATGGAGCGATAGAAGGCGACGTTTTTGCAGGCGAGCTCGATTTTGGCTATTTCATTTGTATTGTTGTCGCCGACAAGCCAGGTGCAGGGGTAGCCTCCGTTGTTTCCTGTGCGCAATATCCTGTAGAAGTCATCGATCGTCTTGGCATATTGCGTCGCCTTCCTGACTCGGACAAACTCGGGGATTCCGTTCACATCGTAGCCCTTGGCTTCGGAAATGCACGTTTCGGTGATCATCAGCCCGTAGGATGTGATTGCAAAATCCGTGCCACTCTGAATGAGGCCGGGTGATCCGCCCTGCATAAGCATCCTGGCGCCCTTGGTCGGTTTTATATCGAGAATGATGTTGTCATACTGGCACATCAAATAGTAATCCCAGGTGTTGTGTGCGATGACGACGCCTCCTGTCTTTGTCGCAGAGCCGGTCGCTATGAATGCCGAACAACGCATCCTCTCGCCTTTCGGGATGCTGCGTAAAAGCCTATTATTTGCCTGGCCGAACGATGCCTGGCTGAAATATGTGCCCAAGTCAAGGCCTGCGTTAAGTGTGATAATATCCGTTAGGTCGTAGCCGCTAGTCCCTGCTTTTTCCATCCCCTTGACTATACCCTTCATTTCATCGAGGTATTCCTTATCAACCTTCGCGACTATATAATCTTCAGCGGCCTTCCGGTAGTCGTCCCAAGTTTGTGTAGTTTCGTTGGCAAGCTTGACCTTGAAGACAGTGATATATTCTTCGATGTCCTTGGCCATCAGATATCCCATCTGCTCGCCGCGCTTCTTGGCGCTTCCCTCGATGTGGAGATAAATCCATCCCCCCTCCTCCTTGCGGAAGCCCTTGCCGTATGTGATAGTGCCGTCTTCCTGTCCCGAGGCGGAAATGGAAACTAATCCGATTGTAAATGCTGTAATAAAAGCGATAGCTTCGAGAGATATTTTTTTCATTTGGCTACTCCTTTACAAAAGAATTATATATATTTTTTCCTCTGATCTGCGATTTTCTATATGCTTTAAAATAAATTATACCCCGTGTAAAAATCGCTCTAAGAGCCATTTTTTACAAGTCAATAATTCTTATCTCATTAGTTATGTGGAATTTACAATATTTCAAAGGGGTCAGACCCCTTTCAGGAACATTTGTTTATCCCAATTACCAGTTTGTATGGCATTTACAATATTTTAAAGGTACAAGACATTTTTCAGCACCACCACTTCATTTGGGCTCTTCCAATGGCACCGCCTTGTCATCCTTACATTCCTTTATGTATTCAAGTAACTTTGCTTTTCCTAAATTATTATCTTTATCCTCTGATTCATTTTTATCTTTTGGAGAAATAAATATGAGATAACGATATTCAGACCACGCGCTTTCTCCAAGGCTGTTAATAGCCTTTACACGCCAACGAAAGATTGAGGATCTAAAAGTATACGAATAATATGGAATATTCGCTTTTTTCTCATAAGATTGCCACCTCCCAGGGAGGCGCTCATCTATTTCTATCGTATATCTCATTGGATATTTCCCTGAGGATGGATACCATCTAAAATCTACGAGACGGGGTTGATGTTTAAATATAAAATTATCATAGGGGAATATTAATACTGGAATTGTCGGCTTACCGTCTTGAGATAATTTTTCTGTTCCAAATGGATTTTCGGTTCTTTCTGGATTTTTGTTCCTATTTTCATTATTTCATGAAGCCTTCTGGTATTTGTTTTCGGCTATTGTCACTCCAAGTTCAACCATCGTCAGCAGGTCTCCGGTTGCAACTCTGACCTTTCCAAAAAAGTAATTCATGTTTTTATATCCGAAGCCCCTATACAGCACTCTTTTCACTACATTGTTCATTCCTTCGACCATGCCATTCGTGATCGGATGGTCAAAGTAATTCAGCATGTACGGCTTCCATTTTGTCAGTCGCCCCGCAAGCTTCCTGAAAGGTTCAAGCCGGCTTCTCCGGCAATATGATATGTATAAATTAAGTTGTTTTTCAGCAGTATTCTTGTTATCATGAGTAAAAATGGAATCAAACTGGTCTTTGAGTTGATAGGCCAGAGCCAGATCCTTGTTCAGCTCGAACAGGTTTTCAAGCCGCCACTTGTCATGTTCCTCCGGATCGGTCTTGAGTAGCAGCCAGCGCTGGTTGAATATGAATTTCCGGTCCTCCGTGTCGGCCGTCGCCTGCGCCAACTTCCTGACTTCCTCGACAGCCTCGTTCACATATCCTTTGACATGGAAGCGGTCAAAGACTATCGGCACTTTAGGGAGCACCCTTTTAACTGCTTTCTTGTAGCATGCGGCCATGTCCATGCAGACGGCCTCGATTTTTCCCAGCACTTCCTTTCCAAGAGAACGCAGAAGGCGAGAAGCCACCTTGCAACTGCGGCCCTCTTCAATCGCAAGTATGCGCCCTGTTTCCAGGTCGTAGATGATTGTCGCGAAACGCGGACGGACAACCCAGACCCACTTCCTTGAGAATTTCCGCTTCCTCGTGCGCCTTTTTGCCCCTCGTTTGTTTTTATCTCTCTTTATCGGCACTGGGATTTTAACAAGCGCCTTAGCCTCTTCCCGACGGACCATTATCTCGTCAATCCCAATATACCTTATGCCGAAAAGAGAAACCCTATGATCATCATTCCGGTGGCCAATCCATGCCGCGTCAATCTCGTATAATGCCATTTTGTCAATCTTCATGTGCAACGCAACATCAGTAACTGCAATCCTGTCACAAAGCGATGCACACAATTGCTCGAACATCACGGTGTGCCTGCGATACGGCCTTATCCAGTCCAGGTGCTCAGTGACCACCTTCCGGCACTTTTTGCAAAGAAAGCGACGCTGGCTGAATACAACGTAGGTTATGCGGTGCCACTGGCTAAGATGCCGCACCGAACGTTCAGGCAAACAACCTTTGCGCCAAGTCACAACGGTTCCACATACGCCACAACAGGATGCTTTCGAATCAAGAGGGACAAGACGCAAATATAGATCCTGACCACAAAACCATCTTTCTTCGACTTCCCAACCTTGAAATTCAAGACACTCTGACATACATTGATTATCACACACGGGGGGACATTCCTTTCGGTATTTGGTTTCTTGGGAAATTCAAAATATACGACAGGATGTCTCCTTTTTTAACTCATTTTAGGAACAACTTTCCATAAAGAGGCATAAAACCTCTCTGTTTTAAAGACATAATATCATAATCCTAATATGCTGAACCCGTTCCTCTGAGTGCTATCTATTATCCCAGGGTCAATGCAGCTAATTTAAGAAAGAAAATACGCACGCTGAAGCTGTGAACTCCAACAATTTTTCCTTTCATTGACCTAGTGGAATTTCCATAATGGCATACAATATCCTCTCGGTGTCGGATTTCAAAGAATTGAATTAGTGAAATTGGTGGACATAAAAAAAACGCGCGAAATTTCTTTCGCGCGTTATGATTCGAGTAGGTATGATTCGGATTAGTAGTCCATTCCGCCCATTCCACCCATTCCGCCCATTCCGCCGCCCATTCCACCGTGTCCGCCGCCTGCGGGCATTGATTTTTCCTTTTCAGGAATTTCAGTGATGACGCATTCGGTTGTGAGCATGAGTCCGGCGATCGAGGATGCGTTTTGAAGAGCACTTCTCGTCACCTTGGTCGGGTCTATGATTCCAGCCTTTAGCATGTCAACATACAGGCCGGTTTCCACATTGAACCCTTCGCAGGCTTTGCGTTCCGCGACTTCGCGGACGACTATTGATCCTTCGTAGCCGCCGTTCACGGCGAGCTGGCGGAGAGGTTCTTCTATGGATCTCAGAACGATGTCCGAGCCGATGGCCTCATCGCCTTCAAGCTTGAGATTCAGATTTTTCGAGGCTCTGAGGAGAGCGACTCCGCCCCCGGGGACTATGCCTTCCTCGACGGCAGCTCTTGTCGCGTGGAGAGCGTCCTCGACGCGGGCCTTCTTTTCCTTCATTTCAGTTTCGGTGGCCGCTCCAACGTTGATGACGGCAACTCCGCCTGCGAGTTTCGCAAGTCTTTCCTGGAGTTTTTCGCGGTCGTAGTCGGATGTTGTCTCTTCGATCTGCTTACGGATCTGGTTGACTCTTCCGATTATGGCGGACTGTTTGCCTCCACCTTCGACTATCGTGGTGTTTTCCTTGTCAACTGTGACTCTCTTGGCCTTGCCGAGCTGGTCAAGCTTGACGCTTTCGAGCTTGATGCCGAGGTCTTCGCTGATGCACTGTCCGCCTGTGAGGACGGCGATGTCTTCCATCATTGCTTTTCTGCGGTCGCCGAAGCCGGGAGCCTTGACTGAGCAGCAGTTCAAAATACCACGAATCTTGTTCACCACGAGGGTGGCAAGAGCTTCGCCTTCGACTTCTTCTGCTATGATGAGAAGAGGCTTACCTGTTTTCGCGACGGCCTGAAGGAGAGGAAGCATGTCGTTGAGATTGCTGATCTTCTTCTCGTGGATGAGAATAAGGCAGTCTTCGAGTACGGCTTCCATAGCTTCCGCGTTGGTCACGAAATAGGGTGAAATATAACCTTTGTCGAACTGCATTCCTTCGACGACATCAAGTGTTGTTTCGATGGTTTTGGCCTCTTCGACTGTGATTGTGCCGTCCTTGCCAACCTTGTCCATTGCATCCGCAATGATGTTTCCGATGGTCTTGTCGCCGTTCGCGGAGATTGTCGCGACCTGTGCGATCTGTTCCCTGTCGCTGACCTTCTTGCTCATCGTGGCAAGTTTTTCCACGATGGCTGCTACGGTCTTGTCCACGCCTCTCTTGAGAGCCATAGGATTCGCGCCGGCGGTCACATTTCTAAGTCCCTGGCGGAAAATGGCTTCCGTAAGGACTGTGGCCGTGGTGGTTCCGTCGCCTGCGATGTCGGAAGTCTTGCTGGCGACTTCACGTACCATCTGTGCGCCCATGTTCTCGAAATGATCTTCGAGTTCGATTTCCTTGGCAACTGTCACTCCGTCTTTTGTAACAGTTGGGGAACCGAATTTCTTGTCGAGAACGACATTGCGGCCCTTGGGACCGAGAGTGGCTTTGACGGCGCGGCTGAGTTTCTCAACTCCGATGAGGAGTTTTTTCCGAGCGTCTTCGCTGAACAACAATTGTTTACCTGCCATATTTAAATCTCCTATTTGTTATTTTTATCAACCGAGAACGGCGAGAATGTCGCTGGAGCTGAGAATTTTGTACTCTTTGTCGTCGTACTTGATGTCTGTCCCGCCGTATTTGCTTGTGAGGACGATGTCACCGACCGCCACTTCGAAAGGAATCTTCTTCCCTTCGTCCGTCAGTTTTCCGGTACCCAGTGCCACAACTTTGGCCTCCTGAGGTTTTTCCTTTGCGGAATCCGGGATTACGATGCCACCTTTAACTTGTTCTTTTTCTTCAACCGATTCTACAAGAACACGGTCTCCGAGCGGTTTGATCTTCACTTTACTCATTTCTACCTCCTTAGATGTTTGTTTTGAGTGTGTAAAAATATTCTATGCCATCATGGCCTGAAACTTTCAACATCCAACACGTAGCATTCAATCTGCTACAAACTCTAAATCCCAAGCATTAAATCCTAAACAATAACCAATTACAAAATCCAAATATCAAAACAAAAAAACGAGTTTTCCATTTGCTTTTTTATTTTATTTTTTGAATTTGTTTAGAATTTAGATATTCATATTTAGGATTTGTGTTGCAGGCAAAGCCCGCCTCAGATTATTTTTCATCAACTACTTCTGCGTCAACAACTTTTTCGCCACCTTTTCCTCCACTGGAATCTTCCTGTCCACCGGGCTGTTCCTGGAATCCGGCACCCGCGTCTCCGGGTCCACCACTTTGCTGCTGTCCCTTCTGCTGGGCACCCGCATGCTTGTATATCTCCTCGCCGAACTTCATCAGGGTTTCCTCGAGTTTTTTCATTGAATTCTTCATTCCTTCGAGATCATTGGACTCCCTGGCCTTCTTGAGATTTGATATGCCTTCTTCGACTGAGGACTTTATTTCGGCCGGAATCTTTTCGCCGAACTCCTTGATCTGCTTTTCTGTCTGATATATCATCATGTCGGCCTTGTTGGTGGTCTCTACCCTGTCGCGCTCTTCCTTGTCCTGACTGGAGTGTTCTTCGGCGTCTTTGACCATATTCTTAATTTCGTTCTCGCTGAGCCCCGAACTCGCTGTGATGGTGATCTTCTGCTGTTTTCCGGTCCCGAGATCCTTGGCTGTCACGTTGAGAATTCCGTTCGCGTCAATGTCGAAAGTCACTTCTATCTGCGGAACTCCTCTCGGAGATGGTGGCAGACCCTCGAGGCGGAAACGCCCTATGCTCTTGTTGTCCTTGGCCATTTCTCTTTCACCCTGGAGCACATGTATGTCGACTGAAGTCTGGCCATCCGCCGCGGTGCTGAATATCTCACTTTTCCTGGTCGGTATTGTGGTATTCCTCTCTATGAGCTTTGTCGCGACCGATCCAAGCGTTTCTATTCCGAGAGAGAGAGGTGTCACATCTAGAAGAACTATGTCCTCCACCTGTCCTGTCAGAACTGCACCCTGTATTCCGGCTCCAACAGCAACTACCTCGTCCGGATTTACACCCTTGTGCGGTTCTTTCGAGAATATTCTCTTTACTACATCCTGTACGCGTGGCATCCTCGTCTGCCCGCCGACCAGGATAACTTCATTCATCGCCTTGATTTCCAGCCCCGAATCCTTGATACAGTTATTGACAGGTCTCACCGTTTTTTCCACAAGATTGTCCACTAACTGTTCGAGTTTGGCCCTGGACAATGTCTGGGTGAGATGTTTTGGTCCTGTCGCATCCGCAGTGATGAAAGGAAGGTTTATTTCGGAATTCTGGCTTGTCGAAAGTTCGCATTTAGCCTTTTCAGCAGCCTCCTTCAACCTCTGGAACGCCTGCGCATCCTTCCTTAGATCCACTCCGTTCTCCTTCTTGAACTCATCAACGAGCCAGTCTATTATGATCTTGTCAAAGTCATCGCCCCCAAGATGAGTATCGCCATTAGTGGCTTTGACTTCGAACACGCCTTCGCCAATCTCGAGTATTGAAATATCAAAAGTTCCTCCGCCAAGGTCATATACTGCTACAATTTCGTCCTTTTTCTTGTCGAGACCATATGCGAGTGCCGCCGCTGTAGGCTCATTGATTATTCTCTTCACGTCGAGCCCTGCTATTCTCCCTGCGTCCTTAGTCGCCTGCCGTTGGCTGTCGTTGAAATATGCGGGCACAGTTATCACTGCCTCCTTGATAGACTCTCCGAGATATGCTTCGGCATCGGTCTTGAGCTTCTGAAGTATCATCGCGGAAATTTCAGGCGGCGAATACGTTTTATCATTGATTTTGACATTAGCGTCGCCGTTTTTCGCCTCTACAACTTCGTATGGAACCATTTCAATTTCATGTTTTACTTCGCCAAATTTGCGTCCCATGAAGCGCTTGATCGAGAAAACCGTGTTTTTTGGGTTTGTAACGGCCTGCCTTTTGGCGGTCTGGCCCACAAGTCTCTCTCCAGTTTTCGTGAATGCAACTATCGAAGGTGTCGTACGGGCACCTTCCGCATTTGGTATTACAACCGCTTCGCCATTCATCATCACGGCCATGCAACTGTTGGTCGTTCCAAGATCTATTCCAAGTATTTTTCCCATATGAATCTCCAATCATTAAAGGTATTATTGTTTTATCACGGATTGTGGAGCAGGTGCCATGCCATATAAATTTGTTTATCTGTAACTAATTAATAATAAATGAGATATAAATATCAATGTTTTTTTAAAAAAATGTGGAAGACCTTATTGGCGCAGTTTTTCGACCCCTCCTGCGACATAATGTCGCACAACTGGGACTTTTTAGTAACCGTCAAATCTGGTAGTTTGAACCTAAAAAGTGGGTCAAGCCTTGATGAGGATAATTTTTATTGTGCCAATATTATCTCTATGTCGTATTTGGAGAATTTTTTGTCGGCTGTTATTATTGGCATTTTTTCAATTTGCGCCTGTGCAATAAGAAGTCTGTCAAATGGATCATTGTGGTGATGTGGGAGGGAGGCGACTTTCAAGGCATGGATAAATTCAACTCTTATTGTGGTAAAACCACATTTTGGAAAAATGAACATGAAAAAATCTTCGATATTCGATGGCAGTTTGATTTTCCCAAGTGAATATTTGATGGATAATTCCCAGGCACTAGCTGTAGATATGAAAACTTGATTTTCAGAAGCTTCTATCATCTGCACAGCCTGTTCAGACAATCTTTCCGGCTCAGCGATCCACCAAATCCAGACATGAGTATCGAGAATGAATCTCATGAATAGAACATCCTGTTTATTTTGGGATCTTCATCATCAAAGTCATCAGGTATTTGAATCTTGCCTCTGGCAAATCCACCTACTCTTTTTTTTTGAGATGATTCAATTGATGTCAACTTTGCCACAGGTTTCCCAGATTTTGCTATTGTCACTTCTTCGCCAGCCGCAACACGTGCAAGCAAACTCGAAAGATGCGTTTTTGCCTCATGAATATTGACTGAAATCATAGACAATCCCCCTTTTTGGCTTAACATGGACTAAGTCAAGGACTAAGTCAAGTAACACTTATTGTTTTCTTGTGATAATCCAGTTGCCGACCACGAGAACATCGAGTTCTGAGTTGAGATAGACATCAATTGAATCGCAGGCACCGAGGACGATCGGAAAGCCGTGAAGATTGAATGAGGTGTTCAAAACTGCGGGGATTCCGGTTTTTTGATAAAACTTGGAGATGATGTCGTAAAATTCCGGGTATATTTTGGGGTTCACTGTCTGTGCGCGGGCAGTCTTGTCCGCCTGATGGACACCAGCAATTATTTTGTCCGCCATTTCAGGTTTCACATTGAAGGTGAACATCATATATGGTGAATAACAAGTTTTTATACTTTCGGGGAGATCCACGGCAAGTTCGAGTTTATCCTCGAGAGCCGCCGGTGCGAACGGCATCCAGAAATCGCGCTTCTTGATTGCTGCATTGATTTTATTTATGATTTTGACATCGTCCGGCGAGGCTAGAATAGAGCGGTTTCCGAGTGCTCTCGCCCCAAATTCCATTTTCCCTGTACAGCGGGCGATGATTTTGCCAGCAATAAGCAGTTCCACTATTTTTTCATTTATGTTTTCAAAATGCTTGAAGTTCACTTTGTCAGCATATTTTTTCTTGGCCTCATCAATATCGGAACTCCCTTCTGGTCCCAGACAAAAATCGCCGAATTCTATGTCAGGTGAGTTTTTCCCCCTCGCTTCCTGATATGCGAGGAATGCCGCTCCGAAGGCATTGGTCTCATCTCCGCAGGATGGAAAGACATTTACGAATTCAACTTCTGGGAGTTCTGAAATGAGCTTATTGGCCTTGACATTCATGAAAAAGCCGCCGGAAAGAAGAATTTTCCTTATCCCAGTCTTTTTGATACCTGCCTTGATCCAGTTCAGCGCCACATCCTCGGCCATCAGTTGCAGCCCGGCCGCAAGGGTGTCAAAACGGATATTCAATACGGATTTGAAGAGATCCTCTATAAGCTTCTGCTTTTCCACACCACGCGAATTTTGCACATTCTCATATTTCTCGCCATTTGTGAAGATGAGTCCATCCTTGTGGTCGAATCCGACAAACTGCATTATTATTTTTTTTGCGACATTCGCATACTTTAGTTGGGCATAAGGTGCCATTCCCATGAGTTTGTATTCGTGTTCGTGAGGCATAAACCCCATTATGTATGTTATGTGAGCATAGATGCACGCCGGGGAAAATGAATCGGAAGCCGCTATTTCGGTAAGTTTGCCGTTCTCTCCAATAAAGACTGCGCTGGTTCTGCCATCACCACCACCGTCAAGGCTAAAAACTAGATATTTTTCGTCCTTATTTTTTGCGAGTCCATAATATGCGGATGCGGCATGAGACAGATGATGGTCATAACGTTTTTCCTTCTTGTCTAACCCGACCTCTTTCAAATAATCCTCGAGAACCTTTTCTTTTTTGGGCTCTTCTGAAATTTTAGAGAATTTCTTGATTCCAATCCCTGCCTTTTCCGCGAATTTCGCAAAAATGTTCCCAGAGGAGCCAAACCAGTCTTTTTTTATCTTGTCATAGCGGTTATGGAACTTTTGCAGATCTTCTTCGCGACTCTGAGCTATTTTAGAGTTTTTGCCACCTATAGCAACGACATCTATGTCTTTCATTTCAAGATTTTGCGAGTCCAGCGCAGCCTGGATTGAAAGAACCGGAAACCCGGGCTGGTTTTTAACTTTCGACAGCCTTTCCTCCTGAACACCAAAAACAGCCTTATTGTCCTTCATCAGAACGACAGAAGAGTTAAGACCGGTATTTATTCCTAAAATGAGCATATCTCAGACCTTTCTTTTTAACGGATTTCTCCATTTCAAATATCAATTTTTCCCTTCTTCCTCAAGCACTGACACCAATTCACTGATATTGTCCCCCAAAATACCCTTTTTTAGACCAAGATTTCTGGATTCCGTGCAATACTGCCTTGAAGCACATGTATTGGTGACATCATCAATTCCCTTTCTGAGAGCCTCGTTGACCACCATTTTGGAAGGGCGATGAAGGGGACTGATAGCTTTCTCGCCTTCTCTAGGACATCATCATCAATTGCAACAGTTGTTCTCATGCACACACAGTAGCATCACTTAAAATGATGTAAAGTCATCATTATTGAAATCCTGTTTTTTGGTAATGCGTCAGTCTTTGGCGATGGAGGGCCACGCTCTCTGTCGTGGCCTTAGGCAGACGCGACGGAGCGCGTCCCTCCAACAAGGTCATTTGCCGGAAAAGACTGATGCATTACTTATGTATTTCTATTTTTTTATTGCAAAAACGGTTGTCAATGCGATATTCAACATGACAAAAGTCCTTATTTTCAAAGGAAAATACGTGATTTTGTATTTTAATCGTTTGCGTCACTTGCGCCGCTCGCGTTAAGAAATTAAACGCTAAAGACGCAATAGTCACTATAGTATAAAAATATTGAGTCCAAGGCCAATGTTGCTAAGTTAAGCCTGAATTTGAGTAACTCGGGAAATCTCTCCGAGGAAAGTCGCGGGGTGGTACCCCGCGTTACTTGGCTTAACTTAGTGACATTCAGTCCAAGGCCTGTTATGTTCCTGTCTGACATTTCGCAGGTAGGGATGCCTACGCTACTTTCCAAATATACTGGTGTAAACATGCATTTTGTAATTGACGGAACTTCGGCAATAAATACCATAAGGGCAATCCAGCGCTATAACTGGAATCTGATAACTGAAATGGCCGGGATTGACAATGAAAATGAGTTTTCACTGCTCTACCTTGGCTACAGGCCTGAAATGACGCTTCCCCCGGTGACAAATCCCAATTTCCATCCTGTAAACTCTTCCATATCTGGAAAATTGCTTAATTTATCCTGGAAGTTTACTTCTTTTCCAGACATTTCATTCTGGGTTAAAAAGCCTTTTGATCTTGTCCATTTTCCGGGTGGTTCCGCGTATATCCCCAATAATTGCAAAGCCGTTCTTACAACACTTCACGGTTTCCACTATTATGCAATACCTCAACACACGGAATTCTCTGGCAGATATTTGGTTATTAAAAACCTTGAAAAGACTATTAAAAACTCAACCAATTTCATCACAGTCTCAGAAAACAATAAAAATGAGCTGATAAGATTCTGTGGTGTTGTACCTGAAAAAATTACTGCTATCCCACTCGGCATAAGTCCCGAATTCAGGAAATATGAACTTGACGACGAAATTAAGAACAAAATAAGGAAAAGGTATTCACTGAGGAATAAAAAAATCGTCCTATTCGTCGGGGCACTTGAACCACACAAGAATATTCATGGAATTATTGAAGCATATAGTCTCCTTGATGGCATTGCAAAAAATAATTTAGACCTGGTTTTTGTGGGTTCCAAGACTAAATATCAGGACAAGTATCAGAATTTGATCAGACAATTTGGTATAACCGACAATGTTAGATTCATTGACTATATTGTACCCGGCTCGATAGACTTGGCGTACATATACAACCTTGCCGAACTTTTTATTTTTCCAACATTTTACGAGGGTTGGGCATCTCCCCCCCTGGAGGCCATGAAATGTGGGGTTCCGGCAATCGTGTCAAATATTCCATCATTGATAGAATCCACGGGTGGAATAGCGACATATTGCGATCCGTATAATCCGGAGGATATTGCAGAAAAGATGATGGAAGTTCTTTCCGACCGTTCCAAATGTCAAAAGCTCAAGCAGGATGGTTTGCAATTCTCATCGGAATATACATGGAGAAGATGTGCGGAGAAAACTCTACACTTATACAAGAGACTCTTATTGCAGATAAACTGAAGTGTGATGAAATATTAAAATATGTTTTAAAGCTATGGAACAGCATATAAAAATCAATGCCGATGCCTATGACTCAGACAATGGAACTCTAGCAAATCCTTCGAAAGCGGAAAATATTTATGAGTCTATATTCCATTTCAACGTCCCGGGAAATGCAGTGCTCCTAGATGTCGGCTGTGGTAATGGAGCTTATATGCAAAAAATTGGCTGCCGTCTTGTCGGATTGGATATATCTGCCAACAATATAAATAAGGCGAGAATACTTCTGCCGGATGCTCTATTCGCCGTCGGACTATCGGAAAGACTGCCTTTTAAATCGCAAAGTGTCGATATAGTTCTTTTTGCCGCCGTACTCCATCATCTTTCCGACTGGAGAGAAGGCGTTTCCGAAGCTATCAGGGTACTCAAACCAGGCGGGCACCTTTTTATATTGGAATCAAACAGCATTGGTATTGCCCCTCTGCTTCCACTGATAATACCATTCAATACGTTGAGAAAAATCCTTCATTGCTATCCCGAACATGAAAAAAATGCGGGCAGGATATCTATACTTTCATTGCACTATTATCTGATAAATAACGGTATGAAAATTCAATTGGAATTCGGTTCAGGATATTTTTTGGATCTTTTGGTACAAGCCTTGTCGAAACGGCTTCCATCCAATGTAATAACTCAATACATACTAAACGTAATCTCCAAATATTCAAATAAAATGATGAATAAAACTCCACATCATAAAAGGGTATACCAATATATAATGTCAACCAAACCTTCACAAAATAAACTATAATGAATCAAGATTCTGACTTCTGGAAAAAGGAAAACAGATAAAGTGTTGAAAGTTGTTTTTTTAGAGCTTACAAATCATTGCAACATGGATTGCTCTTTTTGTTCCAATCAGCTGATAACCAGGCCTAGAGGGTTTATTTCTCCTTCTTTAGCAAAAAGAGTTATTGACCAGCTCCGAGAGATGGATTTTAAGGGTACTCTCATAACTTCACTTATGGGCGAGCCTCTGCTTCATCCCGACATCAAGGATATCCTGCTATATTCTGATACAAAAGACGATTTCAGAAATCATTGATGATATGTTTAGTGGGACAACAAAATATTCCAGTAAAGAGCTAAAAGGAAAAGCCAATATTCATATAGATAAATTTTTTCAAGGGAATCAATATCTCGATACCTTTTACATTCCTTTGACTTCCAATATTTCCATAGTGCTGAAACGGGCTAATACATGGAAAAACAGCCTGCTGCCTGGGGACTGCTCAGTAATCCCGAAGATTTCAGGGCATTACAATTATTTTAGCACCTCGCTTGGAATATTATGGGACGGACGTGTTACTGTATGCTGTCAGGATTTTGATGCACAGCTTATAATTGGAGACGTTACCAAGAATTCTATCATGGAAGTTATCAAAAGCAAAAAAATATCCAAGATGCGTTCTATGGAGAAAAAAGGAATATTGGTAGATAAGCATTGTCAGATTTGCAAGGGTAAAATACAGAGGAATGGGCAAAATTTTCGAATGATAAAACCCCAACCGCTAATCAATAGGATATATGAATTGATCAATAGGATAAATGTCAGACTAAAAATCGATTGAAAGCGGGTGGTATTTCTGTTTTGATTTTAAAGACTGATCTGTTTTAGATGATCAGGAAGGCCTATGCTGTGACATCAGTCAAGCTTTTATATATGTAGTATGTTTTCTCAGCCATTTTGTCCCAGGAGAAATCCTGCGCTCTTTTTTCAGATTTGAGTTCCAGTTGATGGCGATATTCCATATTGTTGAACAAAAGTTCAAACCCTTTGACTATCTCATCGGAATTTTCCGGGTCGACGGTATGAGCAAAGCCATTGGCTATTTCTTCAAGCGAGGTTGTATTCGATGTCAAAACCGCTTTTCTGTTCCCCATTGCCTCAATAACTGGCATTCCGAATCCTTCATAGAGTGAAGGATATACTACGAAGAGGGCGCCTTGATATAACGCGTTCATCTCAACAAATGAATCCCATCTAACAATAATCACATCATCAGTTGAAGCTCGTATTCTCATAGAAGTCTTGTCTCCAACACCTGAAATCACTAGTTTCAATTTCCCAGGCTCAGGATTCGTCTTATTAAACGATTCAATTGTTTTTTGCATATTTTTTCTTGGTTCAAAAGTTCCTACAGGGAAATAGACATATCTTGTCTTTTCAAGCCCAAACCTGCTTAACAAGGCATTCAACTTTTTCATTTCATAATTTTCAGGTGTATCGCATCCATGATAAATCACGTCTATCTTGTTTTCAGATATTCCAAATTGTTCCATGATATCAAGTTTTGTGTGATGAGAAATTGCAATGATTTTATCTGCAAGCTTAATATTTACAGGCAAAAGTGTTTTGTATCCATATTCATTTAATTCCCTGCCGGATTCCGAGAAATATTCCGGATGTTTCAGGTAAGTTAAGTCGTGTACTGTAAGTATCTTCTTGGCGCCTGAAATGGCAGGCAATGAAAAGTGTGGAGAATGGAAAACATCCACATCTTTGTAAAACCATGACAAATCAGGGATTCCATATTTTATCCATGCCCTATTGAGAAGCTTTATTGGGAAACATATTTTTTTAACATCACATTCCAATAGGAAATCTGGAGGAGCGCATTTCTCTCTAAAATAAATGTTTAAAAAAGCCAGCTTATCATTGTCTTTCTTGACCTTTTGACATAGTAGGGGCAAAAACCTTAAAAGATAATTATATATGCCTCCGCCTTTACTGGCATGGAAAAGCAAAGATGCATCAAATAAAATATTCATGTATTTTTACCCGCGAGTCATAATTTTTTCCCATAATAAAATCCATCTATGTCATGGAATATATCCGTTTCAAAATGGAAATCAAAGCCCTACTTCTCACTCCTGGCGGGAAAACCGCCTTAATCTTTTAAAGATTTTGTTCTTGAAAGCAGATTCTCACACATTTATATTGAAACTCTCCAAAGAGTATTGGCCAAATTTTAATATGATAATATGATAGGATAACAGAGTGTTTTAAGATGTTATTATGAGACAACTAATTAAAAATTTTATTGCTCTATTCCCCGGTGGAAATAGCATCCTTAAGTATCAGTTTCATATAAGGGAAAGATTCCGTATTCTTCGAATGGGAGATGTAAAAGATGTATTTACGCATTACTACAAAATGAATGAATGGGGAGACAAGGAAAGTGTTTCTGGACCAGGTTCGACAATTAATTATACTAAAAACATCAGGAAAGAAATTCCTATAATAATCAGCCGTCTTGATATCAGAACTATTTTTGATGCACCTTGTGGTGACTATAATTGGTTCCGCTTGATTCCAAGGAGCAGTTCAATCAATTACATAGGAGGAGACATCGTTGATCCTCTGGTGGCCAGGAATCAGGAAAAATATGGGGATCATAATACCAGATTCATTGTTACTAACATTATAAAAGAACGCCTGCCTCAGGCAGATTTATGGCTTTGCCGCGATTGCTTTCCCCATTTTTCCAATAGGGATATATTCCTGGCAATCAATAATTTTCTGCGGAGTGATGTTCGATATATACTTACTTCAATATATCCAAAAAGTAATAATAACATTAATACTACAACAGGTTCTTATCGTGATTTAAACCTTGAGTTGCCACCATTTTGTTTTGGTAAACCACTTCTTTATATCGATGATTGGATAGAAGGCCATCCTGTCAGATCTTTGGCACTATGGGAAAGAAAAGAGCTGCTAAAAACACTTGCTTCCAATAAAATGATGAAACAAACATTGAAAATGGATGGAAGCGTGGACATCGACGAACAAAACAGATAACTGTCATCTTGACGGCTATATCTAAAATAAGGGTTCTTATTGAAGTTCCTTCATGTTTTTTCCCCAATAAAAACAAATTTTGTCGAAAAAATAGCGTCGCCTAAAGGAAATAACCCTTCATAAAACTTTATTCTACAATTCTTAAATCCTGACTTTATAGCCTGATAATATAATTTTCTAGGTGTAATCAATGCACAGTGACCTCCTTCCATATCAGCCCATGCGTGTTTCCATTTGAAAGGATTTTTCAGGAAAAAAAGACAAAACATCCTACGTACCCAAACACCAAGACGAACACGCAGTTCATTGTCTGTGCCAATAAAAGCAGTTCCTCCTGGACTAAGCATTCTGTATATGTTATTTAAGAATAATTCCTGATGTGGTATGTGTTCAATTACATCGCAAGAAACTATAACATCAAAAGACTGATCATGAAATTCATTTCCCAGGGCATCTCCTAGCTGAAGTGTCATTTTAGAACCAAGTTCGCTTAGGATTTTCTGTCCCATTGATACATTCTTCGAATTGTAATCAATTCCTGTTACATCATGTCCCATCTGTTGCAATCTATAACCTATCTGTCCAAGCCCACATCCTAAATCCAGAACACGGCTTTTTCGAGTTATGCAATTCCTTATTTCAGTTGCAAAGTTATCAATCCGTTTTAAGTTCATATTCCGGTACTTGACATAATAATCATAATCTTTGCCAATAAGATTTATAATATCGGCACTTTCTTCAACCCCAAAATAAAATGATTTTGAAAATTCAATTTGAGTTTCTTCCGGCTCCCAAAATCTTGAAACAAATTCGAGTTCCCTACAGGCAAGAGGATTTCCAGCCTTTTCAAAAATTGTCTTCTCCATCAGTAGTATCCCAAAATTAATTAAACAAAATCAAATGGTTATGACTATCATCATTTTCAATTTTTACAATATTTGATTTCTGAACTTATCATGTTATTTTACACCGACTTATGCATTATTATTTTTTCAACGTTGGGACAGCAATGAACTACCTCGACGCAAGCATCGAGGTATCGAAGAATCAATGAAGACAAGAAAAAATACTTTTTCCAGCTCAGGTTCCAGGGATTATCTTGACTTTGTCTCAGATTTTATTCAAATTGCCATTGGAGCAAAGGAAAAAGACGGACGTGAAAGGAGATTTGAGTATAAAAATAGCAAAATCCCGAGGTATGGCCTATGTGGTGCCACTGAAAACCTCGTAAAAACAGAATGCTGTGATACCTGGATATGTGACGATGAAGACAAATATGTGATGTTTTCCTACGAAAGGAACAGTTGTCACAGGAATCACGACAGATATACTCTTTGCTCATACCGCCATAAAGAAAAAGATCCAGGACACTGGAAAACCTGTGAAAAGTGCAAAAAAGAACAAAAAAGTGACATTGAGATGTTTGCACATATGGGGACGGATGAATATAATTTCGAATATCTCGATGAAATACCTTCATCTGAGTCAAAAAGGTGCCAGAAATGCTCTGGATAAATCAAGGGAAGGAAGGTTATGTGGTGTCGCCAGGCAATAAATATACTTGTTCTTTTTGTAATGATACAAAAATACCAGACTTTACCAAATCCAATAAATTTTCTGACAAATCTTGAATTTTAACTAAAAGGTTTAGACTATGAAAAAAATCAAACTCGTCCTTGTTGCCGTGTGTACTCTTGTGTTGACGGGCTGTTCGACATTTGCAGGCGCAAAAAATGGAGACTATTATTATGGCATAGGACAGACTCAGGAATCCGAGAAGAACTATTCCAAAGCCTTGAAGTCATATTCTAAGGCCGCCGCACTTTATGTAGATGAAAAAGAGACTGCAAAACTTATTCTTGCCAAAGACGGCTTGTACCGAACAAAAAGTGTACTCCATGATTTTGCATATTCCCTCTCCAAATTCAAATCGAGCATAAAAAAGAAATATCCCTGGGCGACAAAGGACGACATAGATGGCTGGCTGAACACCAAGAAACCATTTGTTACGATGGACATGGACGGTGGCAAAACCTACTACAATACCGGCGAAGTTGACAACCTTAAATACAGAAACCAGGACATCATGGACGCAAACAACGGATATCATAAGAATCCAATGAAGAAATTCATGGATCTTATGCTCAACACTTATGTTAAAACGGACTACAGCAACTTCACCATTCCATATGACCGCCCAATGGATCTCCTTGCGGACATCCAGCTTGTCATCAAAAAATCAAAACTTCCGAAAAATGGGGACGGAATTGTGCGCGTTTGGTGGCCGATGCCAATAAATACCGGTTGCCAGAATTCGATTGTTGTAATATCCCTCGAACCCTCTGAATACATTGTTCAGCAGACAGATCCAAATAGCGACATAGGAATCTGCTATTTTGAAATTCCGATTGCCAAGATCGAAAAGGAACTTGTTATCCGTTCACAGGTAAGATTCAAGCATTATCAGCAGAGGTTCATAATTGATCCCGGAAGCATCCAGGCCTACGACACAGGAAGCGATCTGTATAAAAAATATACGGCACCTACCTTGAACACGGCCATAACACCCGAAATACAGGCCCGGGCCAGGCAGATTGTAGGCTCTGAAACAAATCCATATCTCGCCGCCAAACTGCTGAATGACTATATTATAGCGAATGTGGACTACTCCTTTCCCGAATATGATGCCGTGGATGCCTATAGGACACCTTTGTCCACATACGTTGAGGAGCACCAGTTCGGGGACTGCGGATTTCAGAGCGTATATTTCAGTGCGATGTGCAGAAGCATCGGAATCCCGGCGAGAGCCGCCGGAGGATTCCAATATTTTACAGGAAAACCTCAAAGTCATTTTTGGGCCGAATTCTATCTCCCCGAGCCATACAACGGCTGGATACCTGTTGATGTGACCGCCTCAGAAATGTCAAATGAGGTTATAGAATATTCCCAGGAGGATGTGAAGGCTTTCAGCGACTACTTTTTCGCCCAGCAGGATCCTATGAGAATGGTGACGCAAAACGATGTTGATGTTCCCCTATCCCCGGAATCCGAAGATGGTAACTATTATTTCAAGGCCTGCCTGCAGGATCCTGTTATACTGTTTTACAGTTCCGACAAGATAGTAACAGCGTTTTCGAGCGAAAGAAAACTTTTATTGAACGGAACTTACTCTTTCAACTATGAAAATGCGATCGCGGCAAAATCGGGAATTGAGATCCAGCTGAATGCGACAGATTTCGGCCTCGAACTTTTCAACGAGAAGACAAAGTTTCAACTAAAGGACAACTATCTCGGGAAAGACATCACCAAAAAACTTGAGGTCAAGGAATTCAACGCTGGAAAAACAACTGTGACCCTTATTTTGCCAGAAAATATTCAGAACATAGCATACAAACTTGCCTGTATCCCTCTCAATGGAGAAGAGAAAATTTCCACCAGATGGGTCATTATCAACAAGTAATTGGTTTTTTCCGCTAGCCAATAAACTCTGGTGCCCTGTTAAAGTTAGGATAAAATTATCGGCAATCCTGGAAAACCCAGTTTTCCCTGCTAAATTACGGTTTCTTAAATTTTAAGGAGGGAAACAAATGGATTTCTGGGACAATCACGGAATATTTTTTATAATATTTTTATTTTTTTTCCCGAGGCTGACAATGCTTATTGCCACAGTCTGGGGAGGTTTTCTATGGTGGATCGGATGGATTTTCGCGCCACGCCTGCTTGTGGCGATACTCGCGACCAATTCATACTGGAACACCAATAAGATTGTAGTTGTTCTCACATGGATTTGGGCGCTTGGCGGCGAATCCTGCGAGAAGGGTGGAATAAAAATGTTTGGAAGCAGAAAAAAATAGGAGATGTTTTATGGCGGAATCATTCCCGGTAGTGAATCAAATTATGGAAAGGGCTTCGGAAGCCGCAGCTATTTTCAGCCAATATGATCAGGAACAGGTGGACAAAATTGTCAGAGCCATATATCTCGTGGGGTTTGACAATCGTATAAAACTTGCGAAAATGGCGGCAAAGGAGACCGGACTCGGAAAATGGGAGGACAAAGTCATGAAAAATGTCCTCGCCACTCAGTTTGTATATGAGGATATAAAGAATCTCAAGACTGCCGGAATTATCAACGAGGACATTCAAAATGGCATAACCGAAATAGCGCAGCCGCTCGGGCCGATACTTGCCGTCATTCCTGTAACCAACCCGACCTCCACCACGCTATTCAAAATACTTATAGCTCTAAAGACGAGAAACCCCATTATCATAAGTGCACATCACAAGGCGCTCGAATGCTGCCGCGAGACCGTCCGCATATGTTATGAGGCAGCGCTCAAGGCGGATGCCCCTGAAGACTGCATAATTTTCTTTGATAGAGGCTCCCGCGAAGAAACTCACGCATTGATGTCAGACAAACGGCTTTCACTCATCCTCGCAACTGGAGGGGAAAGTGTGGTGAAGGCAGCATACAGCTCGGGAACTCCAGCCATCGGCGTCGGCCCGGGAAATGTCCCGGTCTTCATTGAAAAATCAGCCGACATCAAATTTGCGGCGGAACAGATTTTCATGTCGAAGACATTTGACAACGGGACAGTCTGCGCAAGTGAGCAATCTATCATAGTGGAAAAGGAAACTTCTGCGAGATTTGAGGAGGAGTTCAAAAAGGTCGGAGCATATTTCCTCAACGCGGAAGAAATAAGGAAAGTTGAAGCAATAGCATATGATAAAGTTAAAAAAGTGATGAACTCGGACATCATCGGCCAGCCGGTGAAGGTTATAGTCCAGATGGCCGGCATAGATGTCCCCAAAGACACCACTCTCCTCATAGCACAATTGACGGGAATAGGACCCGAATACCCGCTTTCATTTGAAATTCTTGCCCCAATTCTTGCATATTACATAGTGGATGACTTTGTGCTTGCAGTAAACAGATGCATTGACCTCAATTATCTTGGAGGCCTGGGACATACAGCCTCGATATTCTCGAACAACGAAGAAAGAATAAAAGAATTCTCGATGCTCATGAATGCGGGCAGGATTCTAGTGAATATGCCGTCGTCACAAGGCGCGGTCGGAGGAATGTTTGATAAGCTCAATACTTCATTCACTCTCGGTTGCGGAAGTGGAGGAAGAAACATAACTACGGACAATGTCAGCGCCAAGCACCTAATCAACATCCAGAGGGTATGCAAACGCCGCATGAACGAGAGGATGGAGCATTTCGATGGCAAGCTCTATTTCGATGAAAATATCAAATCCGAACAGATAGAAAAAATTTACAATAAAAATTATTAGGAGTTGAGAAAATGGAAAAAGACAAATGTTCCTACAGTATAAGTGAAAACGAAAGCAAACTTGAAATCTTTTTTTCCGGAAGGATGGAGACGAATTTCATAAATGATGAAATGGAGAAAATCCTCGCAAAAGTCAGGAAATGCAAAAATGATGTGAGGATAGACCTTGCCGGAGTGGAATACATCTCCTCGTCTTTCCTCAGATTATGTGTATGTGTGGCAAAAGGCGATAATACTGGGAAAAGAAAAGTTTCCGTCACAAAGGTGAATCCTTCGGTAAAAAAAGTCTTTAAAATTGCCGGGCTTGGTGCAATGATCGAGGAATAAGAGCAAGCTGACGGATTGGTTATTTTCTGCATATCTTTTTGATTTGCAATAATCCATCAATCCAATCATCCATGGAACGATTTTAATAAATCGAAAATACATGCGTTACGCGATAATTTCCGATATTCACGCAAATAGACAGGCTTTGAAGGCTGTCCTCACCGATATCCAGGGCATCGGAGCCGAAAAAATAATTTGTCTCGGAGACCTCGTGGGATATGGACCATGCCCGGAAGAAGTCCTTGAAACAGCCTACAGCAGAATTCATCATTTTGTCCTTGGAAACCATGATGCAGTTGTGTGCGGGAAAATGTCATCTGACCTGTTCAACGACAGAGCCAGGAAAATAATAGACTGGACGGTTTCGGTACTCAACGAAAAGGCATCAAGATTCTTCAAGAGTGTTCCTCTTGTTCTTGTTGGAAATGATTTCAGATGCACCCACGGCGAGTTCCAGGATCCGGGCCGATTCGGATACATAATAGACGAAAAGGAAGCGAGTGAATCATTTGCCTCGTGTTCCGAAAAAATTCTCTTCGCAGGCCACAGCCACAGCCCATGTATCTTCGTGATTGGAGAGAGTAAAATACCGCATCTGATAGAATCCCAGGATTTCACGATCGAAGATGAAAAAAGATACATAGTCAATGCCGGTTCCGTTGGCCAGCCCAGAGACAATGACATAAGAGCGTCCTACTGCATATTTGACACTTCTCAACAATCCGTAATGTTCCGGAAAGTGCCTTTCGATATTGATTCATATTGCGCCGACCTCCAGAAAAGGAAAATCCCGGAATCAGCCAGCTATTTTATTGGAATTTACAGAAATCAGCCAGTCCAGCCAATCAGAGACATCCTGGATTTCGGCAGAGTGAAGGCGGAAGATGCCGTGAGAACCGCCGCAGATGTCAAAAACCTCGAGGAAACAGTCAAAAGCCTGAGAAAAACCGTCATAATACTTGTTCTTCTCTTCCTTCTTGTCGGCGGTGCTACCGCCACGGGAATATACAAGTACGTGGAACACAGCGAGAATACAAAGCAGGAACTATCGGTCAAAAATATCGAGAAGGAAAACGAACTCACTCAAAAAACGGTTGAACTCAGCAGAACCGAAAGCGAACTCAGCAAATTTAAGAAGACTATTTACATACCGACCGGAGATTCACTAATAAAAGATTTCAAGCCGGATCAGGAACTGGTTTCAATGCCGAAGAAAGTTGGTAAAGTTTCGCACACCCATCCCGCTGGAATATGGACTGTCACTGTAACCAATCCAGAACAGCAGACTGTCACCATCGAAACCATAAATGACAAGAAATACGGTGAGATAAATGTTTTCAGGATAGTATCGAATGAACCAACATTGCTGGAAATCGCGTCGGCACCTGTAGATGCAAAAGCTGGAATGAGGTTTACTTCAAACTGCCAGATGAGACAAAAAGGGCTCGAAACCGGGTTTGTCGGTATTTATTTGGAAGAGGAACTTGGATCCGGTGTGAAAAAAATACTGGAACAGAACATACCGGAACTGAGGAAATATACTTCAAAATGGACTTCCGGAACGTCTGTCACTATTCTAAAGAAAGATCCCATTTTGGAAGCGGGCAAACTCCGTTTTGTAATCCGTGGCCAGTTCAAGGGCGAAATCTTCGTCAGAAACTGCAGCCTAAAGGAAAAAAATAAATAATGCGTCAGAGTTTTTCTGCAAATGGCTTTTTTGGAGGGACGGCTTCCACGCCGTCCACTCGTGGTCGGGGTGGAACCCGACCCTCCACCCAAGCAAAAAAACATTAAACTGACGTGTTACGAAAAAAGCGGATTCATTACAATAATAATATTAAAAACCTAATTGTTGTGCAATATTAAACAAAAAAGCATTTATGAAAATTGCCCATTTAATACCGCAATTCTATCCGCATATAGGCGGTGCGGAAATTTGTATCCATAATGTATGCATGACTCTTGTTGAGCAGGGGCATCAGGCTGTTGTAATAACCACCACACTGCCACCTGAAGATCCCCCCAACCTGCCATATAAGATCGAATACCTGTGGGAAAAAACCGGGGGGCTCTTCAGAAATCTCCCATATTTTGTCGGAAAGACCTACCTCCATATGGCACTCTCCAAACTCCAAAAAAAATATAAATTTGATCTTTGGCAGGTAACAAATGGCTGGCCTCTCGGTGTTTTTGCCATAGATTTCTTTAAAAAAAATAGAATCCCATGTGTTCTACGTTGTTGCGGAGATGATATTCAGAAATTTCCAGAAATTAACTATGGAATGAGGCTGGATGAAGAAATTGACGCCCTTGTGACGGAAACATTTGGGCTATATGACGGGTATGTTGCACTGACTGAAAGTGTCAAAAATGAATATCTTAAACTAGGAATTTCCGAAGATAAGATCAGAATAATTCCAAATGGGGTTAACCTTGCGAAATTCGCAAGTTTGACCACCGAAGGAAAGGATAAAATCCGAAAAGATTTTGGATTGAGCGAATCTCAAATCTTGATTATTACAGTCGGACGTTATCATCCGAAAAAAGGATTCGATCTGATCCCTGACATTGCAAAAAAACTTAGGGAGAACGGAACAGATTTCAGATGGGTGATAGTTGGCAGGAATGTCTGCGAAATTCGCAAAAAACATCCGGATTGCGAGTCTCTCGGAATAATCTTTGTCGAAAAATTCGCGAATTCTGCAGGAAAGGATGTTTTCTCTCTTCCATCACAAGAACTGATAGAACTTTACTGTTCGGCGGATATTTTTGCATTTCCCACACTTATTGAGACATTTGGGATGGTACTTGTGGAGGCGATGGCGGCTGGCCTTCCGATTGTCACCACCGAAGCCGAAGGAGTCAAAGATGTCATTCAAAATGAAATAAATGGTGTCAAATCTGAACCAGGAAACACTGTGAAATTTACGGAACTCCTCCAAAAAGTCATAACTGACAATGAATTGCGCCAGAAACTTATCAAGGGAAGCCTGGAAAGCTCGAAAAGATATGACTGGAACAAAGTTGTTTCAGAATACATTGATTTTTATTTGGTGGCATTAAATGTTAGCCACAATAAAGCACATCTACCATAAATGTTTCATCCCAATTTTAATATTTTTTTCATACTTTTCGACAGCTGTTCCCGAACACGTGATGGAGTGCAACGAGAAGTTTTTCCTTTGGAAGGCCGACAACGTTGGTGAAGGAGCCGTTTATTGATTCTATAAGCATGTCTCCATGTTCCTGAATCGCGTATGCGCCAGCTTTTCCAAGAACATTTACTTTTCCAACATATTCCTTTGCGGTTTCAACAGTAAAATTCCTCATTTTGACCTCGGTTGTATCTCCGAAGACGCATTTTGTGGATTTTTTTCTCAGTATTATGGTGACAGCGGTCAGGACACAATGGGTTTTTCCCGAGAAAGACATCAGCATTTCAAGGGCATGTTTGCTGGAGCGTGGTTTTCCGACCGATCTGTTTTGGAATTCAATGACAGTATCTGCTCCCAAAACGGGCAGGTCTGGATATTTTTCCGAAACAGAGAGTGCCTTTCTGAACGAATTTTCGAAAGCTGTCTGGGAAAAATATGGGTTGGCCGACTCGATTTCCTCTATTTCTGGTCTGACTGTGCAAAACGGAATGCCGAGTTTGCGGAGGATTATTATCCTCTGGGGAGATTCCGAGGCAAGGCAGATGTTATACTGTGTCATTTGAATCAGGAAATTTGAAACTATTACTTCTAAGAGCCTATTCAGTCTGCTGAAGAAGGTATTTTCTTTACGCTGATATTTACGCTTTTTACGGAGCTGATCCCTAGACGTTCGTTCATTGTATCAAGGATTTTAACCTGCAGCATTTCCATTGTGCCGGTGAGCGGATCTTCCCGGTCGATTATAGTTGTTGTGATATCTATGGAGAGAATCTCCTTCTCCTTTACCAGATAAATTTTGTCGAGTCTGACATTGGTGAACGAAGCCGAGGCTATTCTGACTATGTCGGCAATTGCGCCCGCCGAGAAGAATATTTTCCCCTTTTCAGCTCTGATAGTTATTCCGGGGCATCTGTTGGCGTTCGAGAAAAAGACGAAAAATATCAGTCTGGTGAAGAGTGCCAGCACAAAGAATACAACCACACCTGCTATGAAGCCATAGTTGAAATTAGAAAGTACCTTGTCTCCGGATTCCGTGAAATAATTAAGTATGAAAGACATTAGTTGTCTCCTTCTATGTTTTCATCATCGAGTTCCTGGATGATGACATTGATGCATGTCACCCCCATTCCAGTCATTTTTTCGATTTCCTGCATGACAGCCGACTGTATGTTGGCGGCTATGGTCGGGACGTGGGTTCCATATGCGAGAATAACCTTTACATCTATCGAGACGCAATCTCCATTTATATCCACACCTATGGCGCGATCTCCGATTTTCTTGCTTCCAATGATCTCGGCAATATTGTCAACGAGCGTACTGCCGGCAAGCCTGATTACTCCGTTTACGCTCAATGTAGCCTTTCTCACGATGGAGGCTATTACATTCTCATGTATCCTGATCACGCCAAGCTCGGTGCCGTCTTCCTTTATAGTACCCGGCATTTTGCTGGTCTGAGTTTTTTTCCTGAAATCCTTCATTTTTCAGATCTCCTCTATTTGTTTTCCTGCGTCTTGTGGAACTGCCCCGAATTTAGGACATTCTCGAGATATCCGGTGTCATATTTTCCTTCTATGAAGTCTCTCGAATTCATTATGAACTGCGTGAAAGGAATCGAGGTTTTGACTCCTTTAATCTCAAACTCCTCAAGTGCCCTGTTGCATCTTGCGATCGCCTGTTTCCTGTCGTCGGCATGTACAATGAGCTTTGCAATCATGCTGTCGTAGTTAGGGGAAATGGTGTATCCGGAATATACGTGTGAATCCACTCGGACGCCGAATCCGCCAGGAGGACAGAAAAGTGCAACTTTGCCGGGACAAGGAGAAAAGTCGTTGTACGGATTTTCCGCATTGATACGGCATTCTATGGCGTGTCCCCTGAACTGGATCTCCTTCTGTCTCAAACTGAGTTTTTCCCCCATTGCAATTTTTATCTGCGCCTTGACGAGGTCAACTCCTGTGACTTCCTCGGTGACCGGATGTTCCACCTGTATTCTGGTGTTCATCTCCATAAAATAGAAATTCTTGTTCTTGTCCACAAGGAATTCTATTGTTCCGGCGTTGAAATATTTAACAGCCTGTGCCGCTCTTACCGCAGTTTCTCCCATTTTTTTTCTGAGGTCCACTCCGATGAACGGTGACGGAGATTCCTCAATGAGTTTCTGGTGTCTTCTCTGGATACTACAGTCCCTTTCTCCAAGATGGACTACATTTCCGTGTTCATCGGCGAGTATTTGGAACTCAATATGTCTTGGATTCTCAAGAAATTTCTCGATATATACGGATGAGTTTCCAAAAGCTTTTTCGGCCTCGAGTTTTGCCGCATTAAAACCCCTTATCAGGCTTGCCTCATTATGTGCTATCCTCATTCCCTTCCCACCACCGCCGGCAGATGCCTTGATTATCACCGGGAATCCAAGTTTTTTTGCAACTTTTTTGGCAGTGGCCTCATCTGGAACCTCTCCGTCACTTCCTGGTGTGACCGGTATTTTCACCTTTTTCATGGTTTCTCTTGCGTTAACCTTGTCGCCCATTGCAGTTATCTGTTCGGGGCCAGGTCCTATGAATTTAATATCACAGCTTCTGCAGACTTCTGCAAAATGCGCATTTTCCGCAAGAAAGCCGTATCCGGGGTGAATGGCATCCACATCGCATATTTCGGCTGCGCTTATGATTCTCTGTATCATCAGATAGCTGGAAGAAGGCGGAGGTGGTCCTATGCAGACGGACTCGTCGGCCAGATGCCTAAACATGCTGTCCGCATCGGCAGATGAAAAGACAGCCACCGTTTTTATGCCCAGTTCCTTGCAGGCGCGTATTATGCGGAGGGCTATCTCGCCTCTGTTGGCAATCAATATTTTGTTAAACATATTTTCTCCGTGGCCTTTATTACTCCAGGGCAAAAAGAGGCTGGCCGAATTCCACCGGCTGGGCATTTTCAACAAGGATTTCTTTTATTATTCCAGTCTTTTCAGCCTTGATCTCATTCATTACTTTCATAGCTTCGATTATGCATACTACGGTGTCGGGCGTAACCTTCGAACCGACTTTCACAAAAGATTCCGCTTCTGGACTAGGTGCCTTGTAGTATGTTCCTACTATCGGGGAGTCAATTGTGTTCTTGCTGACAGGATTTTCAACTTTTGGAGTTTCTTCCCTGACCGGTGAATTCTTGGTTTCGGTTGGTCTTTCTTGCGTTGGAACCACCGAGGGCTGCGGAAGCATATTTTGGACTATTGCATGTCCTCCCCTTCTGATGCAGAGATGCATGTCTTCCCCCTCAATTTTGAATTCAGTCAAATCGTGTTCGGACATTAGCTGGACAATGGTTCTTATTTCGTCAATTTTCATTTATTTCACCTTGTTTATATTATTAAGAAGGGCTCTGAGAGCCCATTCATAGCCTTCTATGCCAAGCCCGGATATCACGCCTTTGCATGCCGAAGCAGTCATGGATTTATGCCTAAATTCCTCCCTTGCGTAAATATTGCTTATATGAACTTCGATGGCCAGTATTCCGACCGCCTCAAGAGCGTCATGGATGGCGATGCTTGTATGAGCATATGCGGCAGGATTGATAATTATCCCCTTTACAGCCTCGTTTTTGGCTGCCGCGATGCGATCAACTATATCACCCTCGTGGTTGGACTGAAAAAATACTATTTCCACCTCATTTTCAGCAGAGATCCTTCTAAGTTTCTCTTCCAGTCCTGCCAGTGTTTCAGAACCGTATATCTCCGGTTTTCTCGTTCCCAGCATCTGGAGGTTTGGTCCGTTGACAACAAGTATTTTCATCATAGAAATATTAGGCCTTCATTTTAAACAAAGAGCAAGATACAACCTGGAGCTTTTTTTTCAATAGGTAAATTGTAAATATCACTGAACTTGAGGAAGTTGAAACTACTCTATTTGTTCTGAGTTTTTTTGCCTTCCAGCTCAAGTTCGGTCATGTTTATGAACTGGGAATATTGGAAGTTTTTCTTGATTTTCAGGGAAACCGCCTTGTTCAATTCGGGATCAATCTGTTTTTGGGCGGGATCAATCTGTTTTAAAACCTTTTTGGTGGAGCCTTCATCTTTTACATAATGTTGATAATATATGTATGAAAGTGTTCCGGCAAGTATGATTGCAAGCACAAAAACAATAATTCCAGTCATAAGGGCCGTTATCTTTTTCTCCTCATCCATATTGACCTGGCGCCCTCTGTGGATCTGTTCGAGTATTGCTTCAGGGACAGGCTTGTTTTTCTGTCTGCTCTCGAAATCGTGCAGTATCTCTGCTTCGCGATTCTTGATTTTATAACAGTCACAGAGAGTTCTTAGATAAGCTGTGGTGAATACAGGTGCCGGCAAAGCAGAAAATTCGTTTCTTTCTATCGCCTCTATGTACTGTTTGGATATCTTGGTTCTTATCGAGACCTGATCCAAACCAAGATTGAGCCGTACCCTGGCTTCTTGAAGAATTTGCCCCGGAGTTATTTCCCCGTGGGTAAGTGTCCTGTTCTGTGTGGACTGCTGGAGATGAGAAGATGAATTTTCAGACACATCCATTTGAATTTGAGTTTTATCATATTTGTCAGATTTATTGCCCTGGAGAACCACTTTAGGCTTTACTTCATTGGTATTTTTCTCCTTGGCAGCCAGTTTATCTTCAATTTTTACTGTTTTTTCATCCGTACTAGTTTTTTTTATCTCTGTCTCTATAGATTCTGTCTTATTATTATCTTGCTTTTTTTCATTGCTTTCAATCTTCTTGTTTATCAGTTTGACAGGTTTTTTTTCATCGCTAAAATGTAAAATATCAGACTCAGTCTTAATTACAGACTCAGATTTTTTTTCGGTTTTTTTCGCAACTCCGCCCGCCTCGAACAAATCTTCGTGAAGATTACTCATAATTTTATCTGATCCATGAAATTTCAGTTTTTAATTGTAACCGTTCAAACAGCAAATATAATAGTGATTTTTTGCAAATCAATTATTTTCATATCTTTCAGTGCCAGAGAAAAACCTTGACACTTTGCAACCAATAGACGCAAAATATTCAACTAATCTTCATCATCTTCTACAGGGCTTTTTCCATCGGTTTCCACAAGAATTTCCCTTTTTGCGCTCGCCCCTATGGCTGGTCCCACAAGACCTCTATGTTCGAGTGCCTCTATGAGTTCTGCCGCCTTGTTGTATCCTACCTTCAGTTTTCTCTGCAAATAACTTGTGCTGGCCTTGCCATCCGTAAGTATGACTTCGATGGCCTGTTTGACAAGATCGTCATCTCCATCCTCCCAGTATTTTGCGAATTTCGCAGAACTGTCCATTTCTGGGAAAAGGGAGTCACCACCGGGAATCGGTACAGGCTCCGTGGTAAGGACATTATTGTCGAAGTCCTGTTCTACCTGATCTGACACAAAAAGGACAACTTTCTCTATTTCCCTGTCAGACACCCAGGTACCCTGAATCCTTTCGAGATTGGAAGATCCAGGCGGTATTATGAGCATGTCGCCTTTGCCAAGAAGTTTTTCGGCTCCCTTTCCGTCAATGATGACCTTGCTGTCAACGATAGAGGAAACTTGAAGTGCAATCCTTGTCGGCATGTTTGCCTTTATCACACCGGTTATTATGTTCACTCTGGGAGTTTGTGTTGCCACTATCATGTGTAGTCCCGCAGCACGCCCTTTCTGGGCGATTCTTGCTATGCAGATCTCGACATCTTGTTTAGCGTCCGTCATCATAATGTCGGCAAGCTCGTCAATTATTATGACAACATATGGCATTTTCTGTGGGATCGGTTTATTGTCTTCATCAAAAAGCTCCTCGCTAGTGATTGGACGTTCGTTGAACGACTGTAGATTTCTCGCCTTGAGCTTTGAAAATATCTTGTATCTTCTCTCCATCTCGTTTACAGCCCAGTGCAGTGCGGCAGGAACTTTTTTCGGGTTGGTTACCACCGGTGTTATAAGGTGTGGAAGAGTGGAATAATAGTTGAATTCCACCATTTTCGGGTCAACCATTATTATTTTCATGTCGAATGGGGAGAATTTGTAGAGAAGGCTTAGAATTATAGTGTGTATGCAGACACTTTTCCCGCTTCCTGTGGCTCCGGCGATGAGCAGATGGGGTGCCCTCGTCAGATCCAGAATGGAAATTTTACCGGACACTTCCTTCCCAAGTATCACAGGTACTTCGGCCTTGGAGATCTTCCAGGATTCCGACTCCATTATAGCCCTCAGCGGAATTGTCGCAATGGTGCTGTTTGGCACTTCGATGCCGATCGTATTCTTCCCCGGGATTGGTGCCTGTATCCTTATGCTTTCCGCCTGTAAATCCATTGAAATATTGTTTGCTATGCCTGTGACCTTATCCACTTTCACACCTGGCGACAAAGAGATTTCAAATCGGGTCACACGCGGACCTGTCACATGGTCAACCACCTGGCCATCAACCTTGAAACTGTCGAGAGTCGCCTGTAGCACTTTTTTCGACGCGGAGATAATATCCAAGCTTTCACCGGCAACCTCCTTGCCTTTTTCAAGCAGCGAAAGCGGAGGAAGGGCATAATCTACATTTCCATAGTTCTTGACTTTTTTTGAAGGAGGCGGAATTTTAACCTTGGGGTTCTTTTCTTCCTCCTCTTTCGCCTCTTTTTCCTTTTCCATCTGTACTGCGGTTGAAGCTGCCTTTTCCAGTTCTTTCTGCTTAAGCTCCTCCTCTTTTTTTCTTCTCAGTTCCTGGACTTTCTCTTCCTGCTCCTTGAGCCGTGTTTCACGAAGTTCTCCAACCGGATTGTCAACAAGAATTTTTCTTTTTTCAATATATGCCTTGATCACCGACTGCCAGTCGCACAGCCATACAAATACAAGGCCGCTCAAAAGGAAAACCATTCCAACAACAAAAGTCCCCACGGTTCCTATGAACCCAGTTATCAGGCCGGCACCCCTGGAGGCCAGTGGAGCTGCAAGCTTCTGCCCTATCACACCGCCGGAAAGCGCGGAGGAGGGGACTGTATCGGAGCCGATCCCTAGATAGTTGGTGATGAAGCAGAAGTGTTCCGGAAACATTCCAAAAAGGATTGTTATGCCTATGACAACTGCAATCGCCGACCCGAGAAATCCCCTTCTTGAAACAGGAATTCTCAAAAGCGGACGCAAAAAGCATATCGCCACGAAAAGCAAAATCGGATATGAAGCAACTCCGAAGAAATAAAGCACTGTGCATGAAAAATATGCACCGGCAGGCCCGATCCAGTTCAAGGCAGGCCCTGGCATCCCACCATCAATAATGGAGAAATCCCCGGAATTGTGCGATAACAATGCAAAAAAAACTAGGATTATCCCGATAATTACGAATATGTGGGAGAAACGGAATCCCACATGCCTATCTGCAGTCTCTATTTTTGTCTCGTCAGCCATATGTCAGTTAAAATAAATGTGTATTTCAAAGTTCGAAACCTAAATCTGATACATTAACATGAAAATTCAACTGAAAAAAATTGGCAGGGTCAATTTATTTATTCAACTTTAATTTGAATGTTGGAATAAATTCCATTACTTTCATCAAATAATCCATTATTCAGCTCGATGTTGAAAGAAATGTTAGTTCCGGGGCAACCGGTTAAAGGCAAAGGAGATAATTATGTCATGGTTCAAAGGAAATATTCATTGTCACAGCAATAGCAGCGACGGGCGTGAAACTGCTGAAAACGCTGCAAAGTTCTACAAATTCAACGGATATGACTTTGTCGGACTTTCGGATCATAACTTTGTTACTTCCGCCGAGAACTATGCAGCCAAGGCAGGAATTCTCGGAATTCCGTGCTGTGAATTCACGGCATCCGAATACTGCCACGTCGTAGGGGTGAATATGAAGAATCCCGTGTCGCCGGGAAAAAAAGGATATGATTCAAAGCCAGTAATGAAAGGTTTCTCTGCGGAAGAGTCGCTGAAAATCAGGATTCTCCAGGATGGAGTTGATAAAATAAATGGAAACGGCGGAATTCCCGTCCTATGCCATCCCTTCTGGTTCTGGGCATATGACTGGAAAATTGCGGCCGCCGTAAAAAACTGGAAGTTCTTTGAAATCTGTAACGCCGCTCCAGATTGCAACAGCTATCCGACACCCACAAGTTCCCCCGGAGATGAAATGTGGGACAAGCTTCTCAGCGCCGGTCACAAGGTTTTTGGTGTCGCCAGCGATGATGCGCACGAATATTTTTCACCTTACAATCCGCATTCTCCGTGTGCCGGAAGGGGGTTCATCGTTGTAAAAGCCGACAAACTTGGGGTTAAGTCGATTGTCAGAGCAATTCTTGCCGGTGATTTTTATGCTTCAACTGGTGTTGAACTTGACGAATATGAGACAAGTAAGAAGCAAATTAGGATCAAAATAAAAAGATATGCCCAGGAAATAGTTTCGTTCCAGTTTTTTGGCAAAAATGGAAAGGAGGTCGCAAGAACAAGTGGACTTGAGGCGGTATATGAAATCGGAGGTTCCGAAGGATATGTGAGATGCAGAATGGCGAGCAGCGCAGGCACTTATGCCTGGACCCAGCCTGTGTTCGTGTAAATCTCAAAGAAGGTCAAAAATCTGGAACCCAATTTACTGTCTTCTGGATTTTTTTTCTTGTAAAACACGGATGACAGGCTAGATTGCTGTACTTCAGATACTGTTTAATGGGGCATTAGCTCAGTTGGATTAGAGCACCACGCTGGCAGCGTGGGGGTCAAGGGTTCAAGTCCCTTATGCTCCAATACCCTTTTATAATCCATTGTAAATCAAGTATTTATGAAGTGTTATGTAATATAATGTGACTAATATGAGACTAATAAATTAATGAAAAAAGCAAAACATGAAAGTTTATGCCTAAGAAAGGGCTGCTGGTATATCGATTTTTATTTACCAAAAGAGTTTGGAGGTAAAAGAATAAGATGCAGTCTCAATACTACTGATCTTGAAAGGGCAAAATATATCAGGGACGTAAACATCAATCCCATATTGAGCAACCTTGCCTCAATCGATGTGCTTAATAAAATATCAGAGCAAATCTACAAACTTAAAAATGAATCCATGTCATCAATAGAACATATTAATAAGAGGTTACAGTCATCAGACAGGATACTGTCGGTAAGTGAGTGTGTTGAAAAATACCTCAAACACCTGAAGAGCTCTTCTATCAGACCTCTGACCTTTAAAAATTATGGATGTGGGCTAAAGCCATTTATAAAGGTGGTTGGAGGCAATACCAGGATTGATATGATAACAAAGGAAAGTGCAATAAAAGTCAGAGAATATCTCATTAAAAAGGGACTAGGAGGGAATAGAATTAAATTCATTTTTATGGTAGTTAGGGGGCTCCTCGAGTGGTGCTCCATGGAAGGATTGGTTTCACCCTTGGTAAAGGAGAACCTTAAAATTCCACTACCGCAATATAGGGCAGAGCACACTTCAATGATCCCACGTGGCAAGGCTGATGCTGCTATGAAATGTAAGGATAGTTGGACATTATCCCCAAGATTTGCGAGATATACTGGAATGAGGAGGGCAGAAATACTCAGAATCACAGCAAACGATGTAATTGAACTCCACGGCATAAAATGTATTCAGATTGATGAAAGAAGCAAAACTCATGAACGTCGAATAGTCCCGATTGCAGAAAAACTTATGCCATACCTCAAGGATTTGTCGGAGTTGATGAAAAACCGGAAAATGTGTGACGGTTACAACATCAAATTGAAAGATATTGAAGGATGTGAGAAATGCTCATTCCACTCATGGCGCGTTTATGCCAACACATGCATGATGGAGGCTGGAGTTGACCAGGCAGTTAGAATGAAAATCTTAGGACATAGGGCTTCCAAGTCAGAAGTTCACATCGGATATACCTCTGTCCAGATTTCCCAAATGAAAAAAGCAGTGGATTTGATACCGTGATTTTGCCAAAACTGCAGAAATTGGAGAAAAAACTATAAAAAAGCGGTAAAGGAATAGATAAGAGAATAGGATAAAGAAATACCTTCATTAAAAAACTACATAAGAGGTATTATGTAGCCAAAGAGGGGGTAAAAAACAGGGGGGGATAGGCGAAAAAGGCACTTTTTGAAGGGTGAAAAACACCCTGAAAACGGCATTTGATATCACCTGAAAAATAGGCTCCACCAATGTGATATCACCCTAATATTCGATACTTGACACCTACTAACCTGAACTTACTGGAAGATATCTGGAACTATCCCGCTTTTGAACTGATATCATACTGCCTTGAAAATCCTCACAACGGCACCTGGACAGGAGAATAGCCTTAATGGAAGATTTGAATGATATCACCAGCAAGAAATATTCTGGATGACTTCTTGGAAAACCTCCCTCGCTGACGCTCGGTCGGGACTATCTCCCCCCTTCCCCCCATACCTATCAAGCTAAGGATTTTTGAATATCCAATAACGAACACGGAATATCCAATTCCCAAGTTTATTTCTGTCCTTCATCGGTTGGAGATTGAGAGTTGGATATTGGGTGTTCATTTTCCCTTTCTCCTTTTCCTG
>CAIQLG010000166.1 GCA_903872565.1 uncultured Lentisphaerota bacterium
CCCTGGTCTTATGTGCGGCGGCCGTGCGCAAGACCATTTTTACTGCTAGTGTTGTCTTGCCCGAGCCCTTCCTTCCCCCAAGGAGGAATATTTCCCCAGGGAGAAGCCCACCCCCGAGCTGTTCGTCAAGTTGATTTAACCCAGTCGCTACGATTTGGCTACGGCTCTCATTCATTATTCTGCGCCTTTCCGATTTCCTTTCTACACGCATTGCATTTGATCATCTTCATCCCTTTCATTTATTTGTTCTGTTTTTTCAACATGCCAAGAGATATTGCAATCTTTGTGCCAATGAATAAAATAATTGCTTCTCTACTATGAGATGGATAAAAAATGGAATATGTGTCAGTCAAAATATTACACTTGTATGTCAAATTATGATATTTATGAAGGTTGTCTTGGAGTCTGGAGGGGAAGGACAAGCTCAGAGTTTTACTTCTCGAAGAAGATTTTAGCGAGCCGGTCAATCGGCAGAAAAGTGGCATTATCGGATATTTGGTATTGCTCAGTTCCATGTGTGACGATAGACTATTTCCATCGATTGTGCTTGAATATCAGTTTCCGCTTGCTCAATATTCAAGCATAAATTCCAATATCGAGCTTGGAGAAATACAATATTATGACAATTTGATAATGTAACTATCAAAATGTAAAGACAAGGAAGCGAAAATAATATCATGATCGGACATCTCCATTATCGAAATATAGCTAAGTATCCGTCGCCACGAACAATTTTTCTCATGCGAAGAATTATCATTATCCTCAAGGCATTTTTCGGGATTCCGGAGTGCGCCGGGTATTTGAGGATACCGAGGACATTGAGGACTCGGAAATTCAACGGTAAGCGAACAAATCAGATTCTCTAAATCCAGCTTTTGAACAAAATCAGGCTATTTCATGCCATGCTGATGGCTTGTTCACTGAGCGTTTCTGGCTTTATCAGCATATACACTTTTAATGACTCCAATGTAGTTCTTGATATTTTCGGCGCATTCGCTTGCCTGTCCTTCGATAAATTTATCATTCGACATAGCTTCATATAACCATTCGGGTGTAAAAATGCATTTCGATACATAGCATGTTCCTGCAGGCCACCAATTGTTTTTGGTATAATAGTCCACTGGATAGGTATCATGTAAGCTTTTTCTAATATGATCCATTTTTTCATCAAATTCTTCGGAAAGTTTCCTGCCATCAATAACCCTAAGTCCGAAGTAAGAAACAGATTTAGAACTGTATCTACTTGCAACTTCAAGAGTTGGAACAATGTAATTTTCTAAAATAAAATTTTCTTCAAAGTCAATTCTGTAACCAACAACTGCCCCATTTTGATAATAGGTGTCAGTATTAAAACCAGCGATTAATTTTCTTAGAGAAGCGTTGAAGCGTTTCTCATAATCCTTCATAATGGCGTCAGCACACTGTTTGATTTCGTCTGCATACTTGACCACTGCCGGATTCTTCTTTATCAGCTCCCTGATCTTTTCCATATCTTCCTCCTCAAATGTATTGTTTAATAACGACTTTACAACTTTTTTATATTGGCCAATAACAGAATTGATGTTCTGATACTTATATGTTTTTTCAAGGCAACGGTTTAGCCACGGAATTATATGGTCTCGATAGGAAATTCTTAAGTAGGGCTTGCCGCCGCTTGATTCCGAAGGACGACCTTCAAGCGTCAAGAAGAAAAGATACTTCTTGGATTTTCTTGTATTGTCAGTAAATGTACTATAGCGGGAAAGCTGGTCTTTTTGCTCCCCCGCCCAAATCTTATTCTCTATCGCGATTAAAGCATCCTTAAAATTGATTATAATGTCAATATTGCCTTGATCGGTGTGATATTCGTTAAAAGTAGATTCGAATTCATTATCATCAGTGGAAGATAGTAAAATGTTGAAGGTCGTGGATTTCTGTTCAACAGGCTCGACTTTACATTCGTCAAGTGTCTCTAAGAATAGCCTAAGGAAGAGTGTTCCGCACCCGTGAGTCGCATTTTTGCCCCCATCAAGCAGGCCTGTGAGAAATCTCGTGTGAAGGCGAACCTCATCGTGCGCGGCAAGCAGGATTGTAAATACATTGAAATTTGCTTTTGTCGCATCAATGACGGCCTCCCGTCCGGCTTTGATTTTATTGATGCCATCAATTATACTCGATATATCGGTTAATAAGAGTCTTGACAGCTCTTTATCCAGAATTTCGTCCTCATTGGAAATTTCTGAGAAAAAACTTTCGACCTGTTGTGATTCTTTATTCATCGTTTCCATATATTTACACTTCCATGAGGCATTCGAACGATGCACTATAGTTATACTGTATTGGCTTGAATATTAAACATTATAATGTATATTCCTTCATGTTTTAACAATTACATGGAGTTGATGTGATAACGATAAAATTTACAGAGGACGGGGTTGAAGTATTAAAGCAAGAGCGGTTTAACCACCC
>CAIQLG010000167.1 GCA_903872565.1 uncultured Lentisphaerota bacterium
CAGGAAAAGGAGAAAGGGAAAATGAACACCCAATATCCAACTCTCAATCTCCAACCGATGAAGGACAGAAATAAACTTGGGAATTGGATATTCCGTGTTCGTTATTGGATATTCAAAAATCCTTAGCTTGATAGGTATGGGCTATCACCCCCTCTCCTTCTTCGCGATCAAGGCGGCCTATTCGGCAGACACTGCTCCGAGATCGGAAATAGACGAGTTCAAGGACATGGTCAAGGCGCTGCACGCGGCAGGCATCGAAGTCATCCTCGACGTCGTCTACAATCACACTGGCGAAGGCAACCATCTCGGACCAACATTTTCGATGAAGGGCATAGACAACTGCTCATACTACATGCTTTCCGAAGACAGGTGCTACATGAATTTCTCAGGCTGTGGAAACACTGTGAACTGCAACCACCCCTATGTGCGCAATTTCATCCTCGACAGCCTCCGCTACTGGGTCACAGAAATGCACGTTGACGGATTCCGCTTCGATCTGGCTTCGATCCTGGGCAGGGACCAGTCTGGCAATGTGCTGGCAAGCCCCCCCCTCCTTGAACAGATCGCAGGGGATCCGGTTCTCGCCGACACCAAGCTCATTGCGGAAGCCTGGGATGCGGCAGGGCTTTATCAGGTCGGCACCTTTCCGAACTGGGGACACTGGGCGGAATGGAACGGGCGGTTCCGCGACGACATTCGGCGTTTCGTCTGCGGTGCCCCCGGAATGGCCAGGAGCCTTGCAACGCGTCTTGCAGGCAGTTCAGACCTCTTCCAGCATGGACGCGAACCGGGACATGGCATCAATTTCATAACCAGCCATGACGGATTCAGAGCGGGAGCTCCGGACTGGAGCGATGAATCGCGCAGCCTGGCGATGCATCTTTCCGGCAACACCCCGAGAGGACCGGCACCAGACATGTATCTGATTGCCAATGCCCACTGGGAATCGCATGATTTCGAGCTTCCGTCACCCTGCATCGGGACATGGCACCGCTTCATAGATACCAGCATGCGGGGAGATGATGCGATAGTTGACGATCCGGGAATGCACCCGCTCGACTATCCGGCCAGCTATCTTGTGTCCGCAAGAAGCACAGTGGTTCTTATCGCAATGTGAAGAGTGTGCTGGGGGGAATGTTATCAGGTAAAAAAACAGTTGAATATCCAATAACAAACACGGAATCACCAATATACGAACGAGAAATATAATCGGTGTAATAGGTGCCGGGGTCGCTGTCGGGATCGGGATCGAATTGTTCTTCATTTAGCAACATCATCAGATATTGACTTGCAACCATGTGGTCATAAACACTTCTTCAATCCCTTGCCTTGAAGTCGTCTGACTATGTCTCTGACTTTTTCGGAGCTGTCCTTGTTGGCGACAAGCAGGACATCATCTGTCTCCACGATGACAAGGTTGTACACGTCTATGAGGGCGACCAGCTTGTCCGTCTTCACAAAATTGGAGTGGCTGTTTATGGTTTCGCAGTCGCATTCCATCACATTCCCGTCGCTGTCATGCGGTTTCAGATCCATGAGAGCTCTCCATCCGCCGACATCGCTCCATCCGTAGTCAACCGGGATGACGGCTCTTCGTTCCGATTTTTCCATTATGCCGATATCAACCGGAATTTTGGGCATTTTAGAGTACAGCTCCGAGATATCCGCCAGAATTCCATCTCTGTCCCATTTTGCCGATATTTCCGCAAGGATTTCATTGAGATCAGGTGCAAGTTTGCGGTAAGCCTCAAGTATGGCATCCAATCGCCAGACGAACATTCCGCTGTTCCAGTAGAAATTGCCCTTCCTGCAGAATTTTTCAGCCGTGTCATGATCTGGCTTCTCCTTGAAACTTGCGACCTCGAAGCCGCCACCGAGTTTTTTCCCGCCCGCCTCGATGTAGCCATATCCCGTGGCAGGATATTCCGGTTTTACACCGAAAGTCACGAGATATCCTTCACGGGCAAGAGCTTCTGCGGAGCGCAGACTGGCGTTGAATGCATCGAGATCCTTTATCACATGGTCGGATGGAAGAACGACAACAATGTCATCACCTTCATATTTTCTCCTCAGATAGATCGAGCTTAGCGCGATTGCTGGCGCGGTGTTCATCCCGAATGGTTCCACAATGATATTTTCAGCGGGCAGTTCCGGCAGTTCCCTGGAAACCAGAACTGATTGCATCGCGGAGGTGACCACGAAGGCATCGGAGCATTTCACGATGGGGTCGAGCCGGTCGAGAGTCATCCTTATCATTGACTTGTCAGAGACGATCTTGAGGTATTGCTTCGGTTGTTTTTCTCGGCTCAATGGCCAAAATCTGGTTCCCGAACCTCCCGCCATTATCAAAGCAGTTAACATATTGGTGCCCCTCAATTTATAATTTCAACTAAATATACACACATGCGGCGGTAATGCAAAAAAGCGTTTAAAAGATAGGGCTTGATTTTGGGGTCACTCGGGCTATCTTAACCATATCAACCTAAATGGGGGAAACTTGCTTATGTGGAGGGTCCTTTGAGTTCATACTTGATATCACAGACGGATTATCTGCTTTTTCTCAACGGATTTTCATTGATATTTCTTTCGGCCTCGGCGTATCTGCTAAAAAGCGGGGAGACGGCAATTCCGTGGAAATGGCTTGGAATGTTTGCGTTTCTGCAAGGAATATGCCGATGGGGAGAGCTCATCTTCTTTTCAACCGGCCAAAACAGCTATTCCAAATTTGCGCATTTCGCACTTGTCCTTGCATCTTTTCTGGCTCTTTTCGAGTTCGGAAGATGCGTCTTCATCAATCACTACCAGAAGAACAATAACAGCAGATGGATCTATGTTATTCTTCTGTTGCTTGTGGGACTGTTGGGATTTTTCGGCATAGGCGAATTGGAAGTTGCGGCGTTCTTTTTCATCGGCTTCCCGGGGGGAATCCTCTGCGCCCTGTCTTTTTCCTGCCTAAGGGAAAAAGTGTCTCCCAAAAGCCTGTCTTTGAGAATCGCTGTTGTATCCACGGCAATATACTGGATTTCACAGCTGTTTCTCCTGCCGCCGATGGATTTTCTGCCAAAAATATTGCCAGACATGGACGAGATAACTAAGGCGACCGGTTGTCCCGCGGAAGCGATGCAGGCGGTTTTGACCTTCATCATAGGGACCTCCCTGTGGGTATATTACAGGACGACCCACAAGATAGTCTATAAGGATGTTTCAAGGTCAGACAGAAGTCTCTACGGATATTTGCTCCCCGTCCTTCTGCTGCTAGTGCTTTTCGGTGGCTGGATGATTACAGGAAAAATGGGGATCGAATCGGACGCAAGACATCGCCTCGAACTTCTGGACTCGACAAAGGCCATTGGCGCATCAATCAATCCGCAAATCATAATGAAACTGACGGGCAGTGAATCGGACAGGGAGACACCCGAGTTCAAGGAACTTCAGAAAAGATTGACCGAGATAGGCAATTCACAGTCCGATGTCAGATTCATATACATCATGAGAAACAAAAATGAGAAGATCTTTTTTCTTATAGACAGCGAGCCAGACAGGTACAAGAACCCGCTGGACCCATTATCGCAACCTGGTGAAATATATGAAAACTCCACCAAGGAGTTTCTGGAATGTTTCAAGCTGGGGAAAACTATGGTGGAAGGGCCTGTGACGGACGAGTGGGGCACATGGATTTCAGGTTCAGTACCCATATTTGATACTTCGTCCGGAGAAACCGTCGGAGTTCTCGGCATGGATGTTGACGCTTCCGACTGGAATGCAACAATAGCAAAAGACAGGCTTGCCCCGATTACCGCAACGATGCTAATATGCATCATGCTGACAATATTTTTCATCCTCTACCAAAAGGAGAAGGAGTCGCTGTTCAAAATCTTTGTCTCGGAGCAGAGATACAAAACCCTTGTCGAAGGCGCCACAAGCTGTATTGAGCTCTTCGACGGGGAAGGAAGATATGTGTCAATAAATCAGAACGGTCTCCGGCAGAAGGAAATGGACATGGAAAGCGTAATTGGAAAATCTTACGAGGAATGCTGGCCTTCCGAAGCCGACAGGAAACAGGTCTCCAATGCCGTCAGGAAAGTGCTTGAAGGCAAGATGAACTCCTTTGAGGCCGAGACCTTGCGCCGAGACGGCACGGTCACAACTTGGGAGGTTGCACTCAATCCGATCTATGACGAACAGAATCAGATTTCAAGATTTGTCGCGATATCAAACGACATAACAGCAAAAAAGGTCGCGGAAAAAAAGCTCTACAAGGCCAAGGAGGACTCCGATGCCCTCAATAAACAGCTCGAGATAAGCATTCAACAGGCGAAGATGCTTGCCGTGCAGGCGGAATCTGCGAACGCCGCAAAAAGCGAATTCCTCGCAAACATGAGCCATGAGATAAGAACGCCCATGAATGGGATTCTCGGAATGACTGCCATATTGCTGGACTCCGAGCTTTCCACAGAACAAGGAAAATCCGCAGACATAATAAGGCGAAGCGCAGAAAATCTTCTCTCAATCATAAATGATATCCTGGACTTCTCGAAAATCGAGGCCGGAATAATCGAGCTTGACCACAGAGATTTCAACCTGAGACAGCTTGTTGAGGATATCGCGGACACCATTGTGATCAAGGCCCGGGAAAAAGGGATTAAACTGATTTTTTCCATTTCACCGCAGGTTCCGATCCTTCTGAGAGGCGATCCGGTCCGCCTGAGACAGATTTTGACAAATATTCTTGGCAATGCCGTAAAGTTCACACTGCACGGAGAGATAATTCTGGATGTCTCATTGAAGAACTGCACACCAAGGAATATTGAACTTTATTTTTCCGTCACCGACACAGGCATAGGAATTCCGCAAGACAGCTTACGCCTTCTTTTCAAACCATTTTCACAAGTTGACTCCTCCACCTCCAGAAAATTTGGCGGTACAGGTCTCGGACTTTCCATATCGAAGCGGCTGGTCGAGACGATGAACGGAAGCATAGGGGTCGAAAGCACGGAGGGCAAGGGTTCAAAATTCTATTTCACGGCAAATTTTGACCGGCAGGACTCAGCTACGGCGACGGAATATGCCAGCCATGCTGGCACGGCAGCAGGGCAAATGCGGAGAAAGTCCTTTTCGCCTTCGCCCAGGGTGTTGCTTGTCGAGGACAATGAAATAAACCAGAAGGTTGCCCTGGCCATCCTCTCAAAGATGGGCGTTTTCCCAAGCCAGGCATGGAATGGGAACGAGGCGATTAGACTAATGAAGTCACAGGATTTCGACATTGTCCTGATGGATGTGCAAATGCCAGAAATGAGCGGATATGAGGTGACTGGAATTGTAAGAAACCAATCTTCCGGAGTGAAAAACCACAATATCCCCATAATCGCCATGACGGCCCATGCGATGAAGGGAGACAGGGAGAAATGCATGGAGTCTGGAATGACCGACTATATTTCCAAGCCAATAAACCCGAATGAACTTTGGAAGGTCATGTCGAAATATGCGCCGACCGCAGAACAGAATACCACGTCAGCGGATGCCGGACTTGAAAAATCTGCATGCAACACGGCAAACGGGATATTTGACAGGCCGGCTCTCATGGAAAGAATAAATGGTGACGAGAATCTGTTCAAGGAGCTGGTCGTCATTTTCATGGAGGATACGCCAAGGCAAATTCGGCTTCTCAGTGAACATCTCCTCCAGAATGATTTCAAAAAAATGGAATTTACGGCACACACACTAAAAGGTTCCGCCGGCAATCTTGGAGCCATATCCATACAGAAGACAGCCAAGCATCTTGAACAGAGGCTCAAGTCCGGCGACTTGTCCACCGCCCCTCTGGAGGCGTTAATCAGCCAGCTATCGTCAGAACTCGAAGATCTCAGGAAAATCCTGCAGGATGGCTGACCTGCGGATTATGATGGAACAAGGGTGCAAGCCTATCCAAGTTTTACCATCGTTGAGAACCTTGAAGGAAGACAGACAATGGATTTATCAAAACTGAAAGAACAAGAGACTGGATGGAACGTCTTCCAAGGCCACGGCATGATGAAACTGGAAGATGCCATAAATGTTTTGAAAAATAACTATGACAATTCAAGCCTTCTGCAATCTGTAGAGGATCGCTCGCAGGAAAGGGCAAAAAATATTTTCGCTCAAAACGGACTTGAAGTAGATGAGCATCCCGACGAATTTGACGAGTTGCGTTATTACATAGAGGAGCATGCGAGGTGGAATTGGGGAGCTGTCATGCCTGGGCCTGTGTTTTTCAGGGATCCCAAGGAGTTTGAGATATTCAGCGAGACATACGATGTCGAAGAAAGCCAATATGAAAAATTCAAGGTATATGCGATAAGAAACGGGTTCAATGAAATAGACTCGAAAGAAGTCTATTCCAATGCAGGTTTCGGCGGAATGGCCGGTGCCGGAGTCATCGGATACATGAATGACGCGCTTAATGGGAAAGTATATGGCTCCTCGATCTTATACATAAGAGATTCGTCCAACGGATTCGGAGCTTATGTCATAAAAGGAAAGAAAAACATATCGGACACTCCTGAAAACCTTGCGGATCTGATAGACTATGGCCAGTACAGCCTTGGAGAAATTTATGGCACTACAGACTGGGAATACAGTTGAAAACATGTCAATTGAACACTATCTCTCATTTTCAGGATTCAAATAGTCGAAGACAGAAATTAGTACCTAAGTACCAGGCGTTTGTAGTGTTTGCGGCGATGGAGGAGATGTTCGGCATCCGCCGCGAGCATTTTCTCCTCGTATGCCTGGAAATTTCCTTCGAACCACTTCAGCTTGCCGTCACCTTCGAATATCAAGAGATGGGTGCAGATCCTGTCAAGGAAAAATCTGTCGTGGCTGATGACCATTGCACAACCTGAAAATTCTATGAGCGCCTCTTCGAGGACACGCAGGGTGTTGACATCGAGATCGTTGGTGGGCTCATCGAGCAGGAGCAGGTTGCCGCCGGTACGGAGAAGCTTTGCGAGATGGACGCGGTTGCGTTCTCCTCCGGACAGTTTGCCAACTTTCTTTTGCTGCTGGGTCCCCCTGAAATTGAAACGTGAACAATATGCGCGGCTGTTGATGGTGCGGTCTCCGAGCGGAATCTCGTCCAGCCCGCCAGTTATTTCCTCGAAGATTGTCTTGTCGTCGTCGAGGGCGTCGCGGTGCTGGTCAACATATGCAAGTTTCACTGTTTCTCCTGTTTCCAGCGTGCCGGAGTCTGGTTTCTCCTGTCCGATTATCATGCGGAACAAGGTGGTCTTGCCTGCTCCGTTGGGGCCGACAATACCGACTATGCCGCCTGCAGGCAGTGTGAAATCAACATTGTCGAGGAGAGTTACTCCGTTGTAACCCTTGGTAAGTCCTTTTGCATTGATGACTTTGTTCCCAAGGTGTGGGCCGGGCGGAATCTGGATGACACAATCGTCCTTCTTCACCTCGAATTTCTCGTTGGCCTTTTCTTCGTAGCGGCTGACTCTCGCCTGTTGCTTTTTAAGGCGTCCGGCAGGAGTGCTGAGTATCCAGTCAAGTTCCTTCTGGAGACTTTTCTGCCGGTTGCTTTCGGACTTCTCGCGGACGCGAAGGATTTCGGACTTCTGTTTCAGCCAGGAACTGTAGTTGCCCTCGAATGGAATGCCGTGCGTGTTTTCAAGCTCCAGGATCCACTTGGTTATGTTGTCCAGGAAGTATCGGTCGTGGGTGACGATGATGACGGTGCCAGGATATTCGCGGAGCGCCTGTTCGAGCCATGCGACAGTTTCTGCGTCGAGATGGTTGGTTGGCTCGTCCAAAAGGAGCAGGTCTGGTTTTTCGAGGAGCGCCTTGCACAGGGCGACGCGACGGCATTCTCCACCGGAGAGAGTTGTGACGTTCGCGTCATCTGGCGGAAGCACTAGGGCGTCAGAGGCGATGTCGAGCATACGGTCGATTTCCCAGCCGTCAACCTTGTCAATCTCGGTCTGCAGGCGATCCATTTCATCTCCGAGTTTCATCATTTCCTCCTCGGACAGTTTTTCTCCCATCTTGTTGCAGACCTCGTCGTAGCGGCTGATGAGGTCGTGGACCGGTTTCACCGCCTCCTCCAGGTTCCCTCGGACAGTCTTTTCGGGATTGAGATGCGGCTCCTGGGGCACATGGCAGACACGCATATTCTTGGTGAGCTGCGAGATCCCCATAATGTCCGTGTCCAGTCCTGCCATGATGCGGAGGAGCGTTGACTTGCCGGATCCGTTCTCTCCTACAATACCGATTTTTGCGCCGTAGTAGAACGACAGGCTGATGTCCTGCAGGACAGGCTTGTCGTCGTAGAACTTCGATACGTCAGTTATCTTTAGGACAAATTGCGGTGGCATGTGAATTGTCTCCTGTAAATATTCGTAAAAAGTGGGAAAATAGTTCCGGGGGGAGAATTTTCAAGTCCCCCATCAAGAAACTTAACCACGGACATTTAGAACCACTTGTGCCTCAAACGAATCATTTGCCTGCGAAACACGCGAATTATACGAAAAACTGATAATTGTCAATTTCCTGCCGTGCAAAAACTTGACAACTGATTTTGCGATAAACTTGCAAGCTGGAAGTCTTCGCTTGTAAATTGCCGGGATGGTGCTAGGGTTCCTCCTCCGTGAAAAAAAGTTAACGGCATAGTTTGCAGTAGCATAATTTATTGCGTGTACTTGGGATAACAACGTATAATTTTGCCTGCTGCAAATAACAAACTTCTATAAATATTATAAATTTTGCTATAGGGACTAAAATGAACAATGCACTTCCGGCGGTTGTAATCGTCGGCCGGCCCAATGTCGGGAAATCATCCATCTTCAACGCTCTTATTGGACGGCGGTTCTCCATCGTCCACAGCGAAAGCGGTGTAACGAGGGACAGAGTCTCCGCCAACCTGGAGTGGGAAGGCTACAACTTCCAAGTCATAGACACTGGGGGAATCTCGTTCTACCATGACGAGAAAGAAAAGCCCTCGGAGGGCATGATAAACATACGAAAACAGGTCGAGATTGCCATTGAGGCGGCGGAAGTCATACTTTTTGCGACAGACATCACGGCCGGCGCGACCGCACTGGACGAGGACATTTCTGCAATGCTAAGAAGAAGTGGGAAGAAGGTTCTCCTCGTGATGAACAAGTCCGACAACGACTCCATCGAGAGAGAATCCAGAAATTTCAGGAGACTTGGCTGGAATGATTCTGTCGCAGTCTCCTGCGCACACAGGAGAGGATTTCAAGAGATGCTGGGGCAGATTGTCTCGATGCTGCCGGAAAAGGTTCCCGCGCCCGAAAAGGAAAAACTCAAAATAGCAGTTGTCGGCCGCCCGAATGCCGGGAAGTCGTCAATCATCAACAGAATACTGAATGAGGAGCGTGTGATCGTCAGCAGTGTTCCAGGAACGACCAGAGATTCAGTCGATATAGAATATGAAATCGTTGGACGTGGCGGCAAGAAGATAAAAATCGTCCTGATTGACACTGCGGGACTGAGGCAGAAGAGGAAGGCCGATACTGCGGTCGAAATGTTCAGCATAATGCGGACGGAGAAATCCATAAGATCCGCGGACATTGTCCTTCTCGTGACCGAGGCGGATTCATTCGGTGCGACCGCACAGGACAAGAAGATCGGCAGAATGATACACGATGCGGGCAGAGGATGCATAATCCTCGCCAACAAGTCGGACTTGCTGGCAGGCAAGGAGGCCAAGGAGGCAGAGGCCATCTCGTCACTCAGAGACACGCTCCCATTCCTGAACTACGCGCCAATTGTCTTGTCTTCCGCTGTGACAGGCAAGGGAATTGAAAAGATTGCGGATCTGATATTGAGGATAGACGAGGATATGGAAACTCTTCTGCCTACGGCTCTTGTAAACAGATTTTTCACCAAGGCGCAGGAAAGAAATAAACCCTCCTCGACGGCATTGAAGGCCTTCAAAATTTATTACGCGACAATGAAGTCGGCCTCTCCCCCGATATTCATACTGTTCGTCAACGATCCCGTACTCTGCCCTGAAAACTACAAGGGATATCTCAAGAATTTCCTCCTGAACGAGATGAAATTCACAGGCCTCCCCATACATCTTCAGTTCAGAAAACGGAAGAGAGAATAAAAATATTGGTTCAGACGGCTCTCTCATTTTTACGCCAGCAAATTCCAAGGGGAAAAACCGGATAAAATATTTTATAAGGAATTTTGTTTTTGATTTGATTCATATTATTTTGTTGTCATGATAATGGTTATTTTATAAATGAAAAGGGATTCTCGAAGAGGAATTCAATGATATCAATTGATACACATGAAACTGTTTTTGTCTGCAATCCAGGGGAGGGTGAAAATGTCGCACAAAGTCAGCCAGCCAGTAGCACTTCGCTCTATTGATTTTTCGCCAGGAACCAGAAAACCACAGAGAACTCAGAGATTTTAGAATGAACAGGAAAAAATATCTATTGCCACAAAAAAGCACAGAGGACACAAAAAATCCTATAACTTGATCGTATAGGAAATTGTATTTTTCGAAGGAATGCCGTATGGCTTGAAACTTGTAGCCACGGCCATGTTGGCCGTGTCGCCTCCAACATCCGCCTACGCAAAGGAGCTACGGCGAGACATGTGGAGGCGGCTACATAAGTCCCGGCGTAGCCGGTTAAGTTGTGAATTTTGTGGCTTATTGTGGCAAAATATTTCTTGTGTAAATTAATGTTTAAAATTTTATCCTTCACGGCAGGCTCGGGCAACTCACTCAGGACAACCGTTGTCCACGGAACAACCGCAAGCCCCGACGGCATCGCAAACAAGACGACAAAGGAGGGCCGAAGGCGGGAAGACAGAAAAAGAGCCAGAGAGGCAAAGTGTCAAAGTATCAGAAATAACATAGGTACGGGCTTTAGGTAACCGTTAAGCTGGACGGCGTGGACTGAGTGTACTTTTACTAATTGTCCAATAATGAGGTTGACATAAGTCTGCTTGTGGCAAACAAGATGTAGCCGCCCCTATGTTAGGGGCGTCTTACACGGCCAACATGGCCGTGACTACAACTTTAAAAGGCGAAAAAATCACGTAAATGTCCTATGACCTTCTGAAGCGGGTAGCTTCCAAAACTGTCAAGGGCGCGGGCTCACAGCCAGACATTGTGACTTCATACACATACGATGCTTCCGGGCATGTTCTCACTCAGACTGTAACCGACGGCTCCCTGAGCCTCTCGACCTCCTCCACCTACGACCTCGCAGGAAGAGTCACATCACAGACCGACAGCACAGGCCTCGAAACCACATTCTCACATTCCAGCGGAGGAAGGGTTACGACCGTAACCCGTCCCGAAGCATTTACCGAAATCACCGATCACTACCTCGACGGGCGGATGAAATCCGTCACAGGCACCGCCGTCATAGCGAAATACTACGACTACGGCAAGAACGTCGACGGCACCACCTGGTCGCAGGAGAATACATCTTCGGCCTCATCCCCAAATTATGTGAAGAGCACTTATGATCCTGCAGGAAGAACCGAAAAGACGGAAAAACCGGGCTACACCGGAACCATCACAACGCAGTACACTTACAACTCAATGAGCCAGCTCACCGAGACCCAGACCACGGGCAGCGCCGACACTCGCTATGAATACGATTCACTCGGCAATATCACCCGCTCCGGCCTGGATGTAGATTCCAACGGATCCCTCGGCACCGCATCAACTGATCGCATTTCCGAGTCCGATACTGTCTTCGCCAATGAAAGCGGGACTTATTGGCAGATAAGCACACAGCGTGTGTACGCGACAGACAATTCTGGCACCGCCACAACAACATCCATTTCCAAGACCCAGCTCACCGGCCTGGCTTCCGGCACCATATCCGTTGTTAAATCCACGGACATCGCAGGGAATGAGACCGTTTCCACCACAACCCTCAACAGGTCCAACAAGACAGTCACCCAGACCACCGACACGCCCGAGAGCTCCACCAACTCGGTAACTGTAAAAGTAAACGGCCTCGTCACCTCCCAGACAACCTCGTCCAATTTGTCCTATTCCTATTCCTACGACGGCCTCGGCCGCCAGACCGGCGTGACAGACCCCAGAACCGGGCAGTCAACGACTGCCTACTATTCCTCCGGCGCGGGGAAAAAGGGAAAAGTACAGTCAGTCA
>CAIQLG010000168.1 GCA_903872565.1 uncultured Lentisphaerota bacterium
CAGGAAAAGGAGAAAGGGAAAATGAACACCCAATATCCAACTCTCAATCTCCAACCGATGAAGGACAGAAATAAACTTGGGAATTGGATATTCCGTGTTCGTTATTGGATATTCAAAAATCCTTAGCTTGATAGGTATGCCCGGCACGGGGGCGGCTACATCTGTTATAAATATTATTATAGGACAATTAGTAAAATACAAAAATAGGAGTTGCCAAACCATGAATTATAAAATCTTGCTTGTACTTATTGTCGTCCCGTTTGTTTTTTGTTCCTGCCAGACTGCACCCTTCACCGGCAGATCCCAGCTCATAATGGTCTCGGTGGACCAGGAAAAGCAGATGGGCAACGAGGCCTGGGCGCAGGTGTCCGCAGAGAACAGGATCTCAACCAACAAGAAATATACCGACGCCCTTTCGAGAGTCGGGAAAAACATAGCGGCAGAAGCCAATAGGCAGGATTTCGATTGGGAATTCAAGGTTTTCGAGTCCAACGAGGCTAACGCATTCTGCCTTCCAGGAGGCAAGGTCGCCGTATACAGCGGCCTTTTCAAGTATCTTGCCAACGATGCGGAACTTTCGGCGGTTGTAGGTCACGAAGTCGGCCACGCAATCGCCAGGCACGGTGCGGAAAGAATATCCCATGATATGATTCAGCAGGCGGGGGCGAAGATTGTCGAAACAGCCGTCGGACAGTCCGGAGGCACCACCTCCCAACTCTGGATGGTCGCCTACGCCGGACTCTCAAATGTCGGAGTCGTTCTCCCCTACAGCAGAGAACAGGAATACGAAGCAGACAAAATCGGAATGGTTCTCATGTCAAAGGCCGGGTACAATCCACAGGCGGCTCTTGACTTCTGGAACAAGTTCAGCACAATTTCGAAGCAGAGCACCATTGAAGAGTTTTTCTCCACGCATCCCATGAGCACAAAAAGACAGGAAGAGATGAGGAAAATACTCCCCGATGCCAAGCTATGGTACAAAGATGCAGCTCAGAAAAAAGATTTCGGAGTCAAATACTGAATTATAATGCGTCAAGTTGTATTGTGAACTCACTGTAGCCGCCCTCACCTGTCCCGGCGTAGTTCTCCGACGTGAACGAAGACGGATGCTGGGGGCGTACACGGCCAACATGGCCGTGGTTACAACTAATGAAACAACAAGGCCACATTACCCGAATTCCGTTTTTTTTCCTAAAATCGCTTGAAACCTCTTGAATTACTGTTATCTTGGCCGATTCCGGCGGTACAAGTAATAGAATTTCGGCAAACCCGTCCCTTTCAGTTTTCAGTTATTATTGCTGAAATTATATTAATAAGAAGAGTCGTGAGAGAGAGATAAAAGTTGAATGTCCGATGTCGAACACGGACAGGGAATATAGCAATGCATCACTTTTTATTGGGAATTGTACTGTAGCCGCCCCCATGTGGGGCGTACACGGCCAACATGGCCGTGGCTACAACAAAGACTGACGCATTACAAAATATAAGGAGGATGAAATCATGATAGGATGCACTTACGGCAGGAATTTCCAGGTGACCATAGCAGGCGGATCATACCAGGAGGGTCTCACGTCGGCCATACAGGGCGTTCCCTCCGGGATGCTGATCACCGAAGAGGAAATCTACGGGGATCTTCTTCTCAGAAAACCAGGAGCCGACGAGCTTTCGTCCCCCAGGAAAGAGCCAGATCTTCCAATTATCTACAGCGGAGTCAATGCGGCGGACACCGTCGAAGATGCGGGAAACGCCTTCCACACCAACGGCTCGCCATTTGTGATCCTGATTCCAAATCTCGACAGGCATTTCATTCACATAAAACAATACCAGGACACCAACCGTACGCCAAGACCCGGGCACGCATCTTACGCATCCTTCATGAAATATGGCCCGGCGGATGACTCGATAGGGGCGGGAATCTTCTCTGGACGCTACACCTCGACCATTGTCGCAGCCGGCTATGTCGCCAAAAGGATACTTGCGAAATGCGGGATCAGAGTTTTCTCATTTGTCAAGGAGATCGCTGGAGTCGCATGCGACGATCCGGATCACGGCGAAGCCTTGAAATCATCCGAGCAGTTCAAGAAAATGCGCCGAGACTATGATCCCTTCTATCAGGAGATATACAGGAAAAAGAGGGTGCGCAATGATATGCGATTCCTGGAGAAAACCGCTGTTTTCGCCGAAATAGAGAAAGAGATCGACAAGATAAGGGCGAAGCAGAAGCCAATGAATTCCAAAGAGATAGCTGACAAATATGGAGTCCACCACATTCTAAACTGCCCGGATATCAGGGCGGCAGAGGAAATGGTGAAGGCCTGCAACACAATATCCGCTGGCGGCGACTCGGCAGGCGGGCTCGTAGAAGTCATTGCGACAGGTCTTCCGGTAGGGCTTGGCGAACCTGTATTCGACAAGCTCGACGCTGAACTCGGACGGATGCTGGGCATAGGAGCGGTGAAGGGTATCGAGATCGGCGCAGGATTCAAGGTAAAAGATATGACCGGGTTTCAGAACAATGACCAGATATCCTCGAAAAAGGGGAAGGTCATTTTCGACAGCAACAATGCGGGAGGCATCACCGGCGGTCTCGCCACGGGGCAGGATCTCGTCGTAAGGCTTGCAGTGAAACCCACTCCAACCATAGACAAGCCCCAGCACACAGTTGACAAGTACACATTGAAGAACAAGGCGCTCGCTGCGATAACCCGGCGCGATCCGACGATAGTCGCCAGAATATGGCCGGTCGCAGAAAACTACACAGCAATCATCGTCCTTGATCTGCTTATCGCACATTACGGATATCAGGCACTGCGTGGAAAAGCCGGAAAATAATGCAAGTCAAATGAATAATGATGTGTAAGATGTTATTGTATTTACTGTAGCCGCCCCCATGTTGGGGGCGACCACGGCCGTGGCTACAACAAAGGCTGACGATTACAACAAAGCATAATTAGAGAAAAAGGAGCAACCAAAATGTCTGAAATAACATCACCTCTCGCAGAGGCACTCAACAAGGATTTGAAAGAGCACGACAACTGCGCGTTCGATCTGCTGTCCGAAAAAGGCAGGCAGATATTCTTCCCGTCAAAGGGAATACTCGGCCAGTCGGCAGAAGCCAAAGGCTCCAAGATCAATGCCACGATCGGAACGGCGTTCGAGGAGGACGGTTCGCCCCTCTGCCTGGAATGCATCGAGGAACTGCTGAACATCCATTCCGACTCTTTCCTTTATACTCCAAGCTACGGGCTCCCGAAACTGCGCGAAACATGGAAGGAGCTCATCTACAGGAAAAATCCCGGACTTGCCGGAGTACCAATAAGCCTTCCCGTCGTGGTCGGCGCCCTCACGCACGCATTGAGCGTATCGGGATATCTCTTTGTTAACGAAGGAGATGAAATAATTCTGCCCGACCTCAACTGGGACAACTACGAACTACTCTTCAAGTACGCATTCGGTGCGAAATTCGCGGCATACAAGACATTCGACGGCAACGGATACAACATCCTGGGACTCAGGGAAAAACTCTTCTCCAAGGGGGAAAAAAAGATCGTCCTGCTGAACTTCCCCAATAATCCGACCGGATACACCGCCACCGAAAAAGAGGCCGGGCAAATCTCAGCCGCACTTGTTGAGGCGGCTGAAAAAGGGAAAAAAGTCGTGGTGCTTCTTGACGATGCATATTTTGGCCTCGTATATGAGAAGGGAGTGTACACGGAATCCCTCTTCTCCAAGCTGGCGAATGCCCACCGAAACCTGCTCGTCGTCAAACTCGATGGCCCCACCAAGGAGGACTATGTCTGGAGTTTCAGAATCGGGTTCATGACGTTCGGGATCAAGAATGCGACGGAAAAACAGTACAAGGCACTCGAAGCGAAGGCCGCAGGAACTGTCAGAGGAAATGTCTCGAACTGCTCCGGCATAGCCCAGTCCATACTTCTTAAGGGATACCAGAACCCGAACTATGAAAAGCAAAAAAATGAAAAATTCATGTGCCTCAAAAACCGCTATGAAAAGATCAAGGAGATACTTTCCGCACATCCCGGATATGCGGAAAGCTTCATCCCGATGCCGTTCAATTCCGGATACTTCATGTGCGTCAAGCCTGTCGGTGCCGATGCCGAAGCAGTAAGGAAGGAACTTATAGCGTCGCACAGTACCGGGGTCATCGTCCTATCGGGCCTTGTCAGACTGGCATTTTCGGCAGTTTCCACAGACAAGCTCGGGCAGATGTTCACCAATCTCGACACCGCGATACGCAGCATCAAAGCAAAAAACGGGTGATAGTAAAATGTCGAAGAAGGCAGTTTTCCTGGACAGGGATGGAACTATCATAGAGGACAAGGGGCACCTGAGTTCTCCTGGAGAAGTCCGCTTCTACCAGAACACAGTTGAGGCACTGATGATGCTCCAGGCAAACTTTGAACTCTTCATAGTGACAAACCAGAGCGGCATCTCCAATGACATTATAACAATGGAAGATGTGGAAAACATCAATTCGCACATCCTCGCGCATCTGGAGAAAAGCGGGATCAGAATAAGAGATGTCTTCGTATGTCCGCACAATAGGGAAGAAGGATGCGACTGCATAAAGCCAAAACCATATTTTGCGAATCTCGCGGCTACCGCCTATGACATATCGCTAAAAGATTCGTTCTCCGTGGGGGATCATCCGCACGACATGGAATTCGGGATAAACGCTGGCGGCTCAGGCCTCTTCGTCCTTACCGGGCATGGCTCGAAACATCATGACGAAATTAATGACAAGTCGCTGATATTCAAGGACATCCTTGAAGCGGCAAAATATATTCTAGAATCTGGTAAAATTAAAGAGTCCCATAGTCATCCACAATACCTGGTTCAGCAACCTTAGTAGTAACAATAAAATACCCTATCTTTTCAGGGAAAAATATAGTGGTACTATTTATAGTCTTTCCGGTAAACCGACTCTTACCAAACCATCTCAAATG
>CAIQLG010000169.1 GCA_903872565.1 uncultured Lentisphaerota bacterium
CAGGAAAAGGAGAAAGGAAAAATGAACACCCAATATCCAACTCTCAATCTCCAACCGATGAAGGACAGAAATAAACTTGGGAATTGGATATTCCGTGTTCGTTATTGGATATTCAAAAATCCTTAGCTTGATAGGTATGGGATTGGAGGGGGCGCCTCACATGCCCCGACACCTCGGAACCCGCCCCGCTTGCCATTTCGCCGGAAGACTGGCCGACCTACCGCCACGATCCCCGGCGCAGCGGCTTCAGCCCCGTTACTGTCGGAGCGGCCTCGAACATCCTTTGGTGCTGGAAGCCTGCCGGCGCGCCAGCCGCCGACAACAAGCCAGCCGCCAAAGGGCCACGGCTCGCACCCGATTTCATCGGCACCGCGCCCATCGCGGCTGGCGGCCGCGTCTGGTTCGCTTCCGCCGACGGAACGGTCCATTGCGTTGACGGCGCCACTGGCAAGGATATCTGGAGCTTTCCGACCGCCGGCCGGATATTTGCCCCGCCCACCATCTATGACGGCCGTGTCCTGGTCGGCGGAGGAGATGGCCGGATTTACGGCCTCGATGCCGCTACCGGTCGCTGTCTCTGGCAGTTCCAGGCCGCCCCTCGGGATCGGCGCATCTTCTGGTTCGGGCACCTGATCAGCACCTGGCCCGTCCTTTCCGGAGTAGTTGTCCAGGATGGCATCGCCTACGCCATCGCCGGGTACCAGAAAGAAAATGGCATCCACGCCTACGCGTTCGATCCGAAGACTGGGCAGGTGATCTGGGAACGGGATGATGCCGGTGCCGGGGCCAAGGGCGATTCCCAGTCCGGCCTCAACAGCGAAGGCAATGTGGCCATCGCCGACGGCCGCCTGTGGCTGGCCAGCAATCCCACGGGCTACTTTGACCTCAAGACCGGCGAATGGAAATCACAGGGCGCCGGCCAATACGCGGGCGAAATCGGCATCATGGGCCAATGGGTCCTTCAGGGTGGCCGCCGCCTCAGCGAAACACAGGATACCCTGGGGGGCCCCCTCAGCGGATCAGGCTGGACCGTCACCAGTGCCGACCCCAGCTTCCAACGGACGCTCCTGACCGATGTCGGCACCATGCTGCCCGCATGGGACAACGAGGTTGTCCTCATGCCGCCAAAGGGCCTGTGGGGACCGCTCACCTTACTTGCCCAATCGAAGCTGACGGCATGGATATTGGATAGGCCGGCTGTACTGGCCGCCGCCGCCAAGACGTCAAAGGACGCACCCAAGCCTAAGCTGGTCGAATTCACCGATCTGAAAATGTGGGAAAGCGAGTCCGTTATGCCCACCGCCATCGCCATGGCCAGGGATCAGATGGTCGTCTCCCGGGCCGATAAAGGACGCTTCAGTGTCAACGGGTTCTCCCGCGCCGATGGCTCGAAGGTCTGGACAGCCGCCCTTCCCAGCCAGCCTGTCATGAACGGGCTTGCCTTGGACCGTGAGGGCCGCGTGCTCGTCACACTCTGCGACGGATCCGTCGTATGCCTGTCACATTGACAGGATCAGGTTCGCGGCGGGCACGTCGAGCAGCGTACCTGCACGTAGAAGCGGCTAACCCGCGGAACGGGATTGTGGATTGAATAAACAACGCCCTCTTCCGGTCGTGGGATATGAGGTCTATCTGCCATGACCTTAGCATGAATTCAATCGCCCCTTGCGCGGGAGGGCCCCTCAATTCGACGCTATGACTCTTGATCCGGCTTGCATGATTCCGACGCGATCACCCATCAGTTCCGCTCCGAAATAGACCTCTAGCATTCCGGCTTCAGCGTTGACAAGAACGTGCTCATTGCCGCCACCGACCGCGATGTGCTTGAGAGGCTTGTCCAGTTCATGAATCATCAATGATCAATCATGAAGTAAGGGATTTTTAAAACTTGAAAATTGGAAATTGAGTTTTGATCATTGGATATGTATTTTTTAGCTTGATAGGTATGCCGGATCGGAGGAGTAAGGAGGAATTCTCACTGTTTTTCAGTCTTCATTTCAGTATTTTTCTATTGAATCTTCAATCCTCCCGGCCTATTGTTTTTCGTGGTAAAAAACGGGTACTGTAAATTATTGGAAGGACATTAATGAAAATTACTAGCTGTAGCACCAAGGTTAAATTAATGAGGAGAGTTAAAAATGATTACACCACGTGAAAACCTTTTAAAAGTTCTCCGACATGAAAAGCCGGAGTGGATCCCGGTTGTTGGGCACATAGACCCTTACAGTCAGCCCAACCGAGATGGGATGGATCCTGAACTAGCCAGAAAGTTGGGTACAATAAAGTGGGAAGATGGAAGCACCTGTATATTTTCACAATATCTTGGACTAGATGTAATGGATTATTTTGGGGAGCTAATGCATGTTAATCCGATTGCTGCTCCTATTATTAGAAAGCGACGCAAAGTAACTGTTGAGCGTATTGACAAGGGGGATGTCTGGGTAATAATCTACAAGACACCAAGGGGAGATCTTCAGGAAGTATATAAGGTAGTGAGAGAAGACGGTACCTTCCAATGTATCGAGCGATTGGTTAAAGGTGTAGACGACTTGCCAATATTAACATGTATTTTTGAAGATGAGGATCATGTACTTGCCGACAATGCTGAAGACTTTGTTCGAAACCGTAAAGCTTTGATAGGAAATAGTGGATTGAGTCGATGTTACATGCCGGGTACACCACTGGGTATGATGGTCAGATTATACTGTGGAGTTGAGGGAGTCGCATATCTTTGGGCTGACCACAAGGAAGAACTATGGCAGTTATTTAATGTCATGGAAGAAAACCACTTGCGCCAATTCAGATTGTATGCCTCCCTGGGTTATGACATTCTATATGGTACCGATGATACGTCCACTACAACAATCAGTCCATCCATGTTTGAGGAATTTTGTCTAGGCTATACTGACCGTGTAGCGGATACTGTTCATAAATATGGCGTTCTATATGCTCATCATTCCTGCGGGTTAATAAACAACTTGCTTGATTTGTACCGTCAGACTCGAATGGATGCCGTAGATGCGCTATGTTTAGGACCAATAGGTAATGTTCCTTCCATCGCTAAGGCTAAAGAAATGTTGGGACCATCAATTTCAATCATTGCTGCCTTGCATCAGATGAACTATCCAATAGATGATCGCAACTCAGTTGCAGAAAGTATAGAAAAGATGTTTAGCGACTCATGTCCTGGTGATAATATGATTTTTTGTTTAGCTGCAACTCCACATCTTAATATGGAACAAACGTCTTTTATAGTTCAAGAGTGCCGAAAACATCAGCGGATGTTTGCAGTTTAGAAAAAACGAAGGGATGAATAAAATGGATACAATTCTTAACGAATCAAAATTAAAGGCTGGAGCGGCGCAAATTGATATAACTCCACGCATAGGAACACAATTAGATGGGGATCTCGGGTACAAAAGGCCTGCAGAAGTGGTTTTCGAACCTCTTTATGCTAAAGCTCTTGTGCTTGAGAGTGGTAACGAAAAAGTTTGTATTATATCTTTGGATTTAACCGCTATAACGAAGGAGTGGGGTGATAAAATAAGATTGAGAACAGAACAGCGGTATGGCATATTGAAGGAAAATGTAATGGTCCATGCTTTACAGAACCATGCGGCCACATCTCTCGGACATATAATGGTGACTGAAACCAACAACCTACTGCCTGAAGGTGATGATTGGGCTTGGGCCAAAGGCGGCGATGACAACTATATATTATTTGCTGTTGAAAAGATATTAGATGTAATAGGGGAAGCAATAGGAAAACTTCAAGCTGTGAACATTGGAATATGCAGGGGGATTGACGGACGATTCGCATTCAATCGAAGATATGTCATGCGCGACGGTACATCACAGATGCTCCCTGATCGGTGCAATGAAGAAATTCTTCATATTGAAGGTCCAAGTGATCCTGAGGTGGGAGTTGCATTAATAACAAATGATAATCTCGAAAATATTGCCGTACTTCTTCATCATACATGTCATCCTGTTCATGGCAATGCTATGAATTACATTACCTCTGGTTGGCCAGGAGCATGGTCTGAATGTATGAGGGACAGACTTGGTAGTAATTGTGTGCCAATAGTATTAAATGGCTGCTGCGGTAACGTATTCCATGATAATCGGCTTGATCCAACTTATATTCCTTACGACTACAAAGGGATGGGAAAGGGCTTAGCAGAAGCCTCTATTAAGGCATTAAAGAAGCTAAAATATATTAGCAATCCTGCTCTGTTAATAAAAAACAAGCATCTAGAGATTCCTATTCGTGAAATTTCTGAAGAAGAACTTGAAAAAGCTAGGCAAATACTGAAAGACCATCCAATGCCAAAACTGGAAGAAACCCCAAAATGGGATGATATAAAATGGGATAAAAATGAAAAAAGGAATTCAATTACCTGGGATTGGTTTTATGCCATGTCAACAATAGATTTGTATAATCACTTTGGCAGAAATGCTAAGTTCGATTATGAGATACAAGCCTTCAAAATAGGAGATTTGGCTATTGTAGCACTTGGTGGAGAGCCTTTTGTTGAGGGGCAGTTGAAGATTAAACTCGAATCTCCGGCACCATATACATTTCTAGCTCATATGTGTAATTATTATGTAGGTTATATACCAACAAAAGAAGCGTTTAATAGAGGTGGTTATGAGACATGTACCGGAATTGCATCGAAATTGCATGAGGATGCTTTAGATATGATTGCGGATGCTTCTATAGTGCTTCTTCAAGATTTATTTAGATAAAGTTTATCAAATATATAATTAATTTGATATAGTTAAATATTAGCAATATATACATTGGAAAAGGAGGTACAGACAATGTCTAAATATATTCCGTATATTCTTCATTGGGATGATGCACCCATTGATATTTCAAACATTTTCAGCAATGAAATTCCTGCTGGACGTCACGGATTCCTTAAAACGTCTGGAGAAAAATTTCTTTTTGATGATGGTACAGAAGTAAACTTCTGGGGGGTCAATTTCAACAGTAATGCAAATTTTCCAACACATGAACATAGCGAGAAGGTCGCTCGCAGATTGGCTAAATTTGGTGTGAATATGGTTCGCCTCCATCAGATGGATGGTGAATGGGCTTTGCCGAATATTTTTACTTTTGAACGCGGGGTACATGAAAAAAGCAATCTGGAGTTTCACCCTAAAAGTATGGAAAGGCTGGATTATCTCATATATTGCTTAAAGCAAAATGGGATTTATATTTATTTGGATTTATTAACATACCGTCGTTTTAAAAGCGCAGATGGCGTTATAAACGCACACTTGCTGAATGATTCTGCAAAACCATACAGTACTTTTGATAGAACAATGATCAATCTTCAGAAAAAATACAACCATGATTTATTCAATCATTATAACCCATATACTCAACTGCAATATAAAAATGATCCTGTTATAGTCTTGACTGGAATTAACAATGAGACTGACTTGTTTACCGATAGTGTAGCAGTGGAGCCCTACCGTACAATGCTTGTGAATAGATATGTTGAATGGGCTCAAGGAAAAGGAATTACAGTGAAACCCGATTCCGTATCATTTGATGGTGATTCAACTGATCATCTTGGACGTATGGTCTTAAGGGATGAGATGTTGCTGGAGTTTCTGACAGTTATTATGAAACAGTATTATGATGAAATGATTGCTGATTTACGTTCTATTGGAGTAAAAATTCCTGTGAATGGAGACCCAAGAGCAAAAAATACTGCCTTGCACTGTGCACAAACGGGTGTCGATTTTTATGATGTCCATAATTATTGGTGGCCAGGAGTAGGAGACAGGCATAGATTTTTCTCAAAGGAAATGTTGAAATCCCGACATATAATGGCACCTTTGCTTGCCTTTGGCAGGGTTGCAGGGAAACCATTCTTTAATTCTGAATGGGATTCACCATGGCCTAATGAATACAGAGCTGATGCTACTCTTATCATGGCTGCACTTGGAAGGCTGCAAGGTTGTGGCGGGTTTACCATACATACCTATCGATACGGGACCCGGGAAGAAGAGTGTGTAACTCATAAGCTAAGCCGAGAATTGGCTTTGGGAGGATCCCATTATCGAGGCATTTTTGACACATATAATGACCCTGCAAAATTTGGATTGTTTTATCATGCGGCGCTAATTATGAGAAGGGGAGATGTAAGTCCTTCAAATAAAAAAATGGGTATAAAACTTGATTTGCTTTCAACTATCCCTGATGAGTGTGCTGCCTTGGAACTTTTACCAGAGAAATATGGAACAAGAATGCTTTTACCTGGTATGACAAATGATATGGATGAGATAATCGATGCAGAAAAGCGTGTAATTCCTGAAGAAACGATGGAAATAACCTCGGATACTGGAGAACTATATCGCAATCTCCAAAAAGGCTTTGGTTATGTTGATACACCATTTACTAAAGCAGTTTATGGCAGGATTGGTTTGCAGGAATTCAATTTAAAGGGTGTTTCAATAAAATCAGACACTGATTTTGGGACTATTGCTATTTCATCTTTAACGGAAGATCCAATTTCATGCTCTGAGAACTTGCTTGTCACATCAGTTGGCCGTTCAAAAAACACTGGCTATAGTGAAGAAACGATAGATGATATTGATAATATTAAAATCAGTCCTGTTTTACAAGCTCTCGAGCAACTTGAACAGACAGTAGATGTGAATCGCAGTGCGAAAAGAGTGGTTGATACCGGTAACCCACCTGTACTCATTGAAGTTATTGAAGCGGAAATAATAATTAGTACAGATAAATCGAACTTAAGAGTTATTTCAATTAATGATGAAGGCTGTATTACCGGTACGATTGAGAGCATGACCGATAATGGGAAAATCAAATTTAAAATCGGCGGAGAATTTGCTCAGATGTATTACCTGATACAATCACAATAAAAGCTACTAATAAATATGATTCAGTATTCCTGATTCAGCATTGACAAGAACGTGCTCATTGCCGTCTGCCTTGACAGGATTTTGTTCTATATACTTGATTGCGGCTTCAAATTGCTTTTTGTCACGAATAAAGCGGTCCCAGAACTCCCGATGCCATACCCGTTCCCGAAGGTGAGCCCTTTTATCTGAACAAATTTTCTTTTCTTTAAGGTGTGAAACACCGTTCTTTTTTCTTAAAAGCGCATCACAGATCTGCGCCTTTTGAAGTCAGTCCCGCAGGGACCGCACGGCATTGCAAGCTCTTTCACGCAGCCATCGCCGTTACAAACTCTTCCGGGTGCCTCTCGGAATAGACCTCATCCGGAGTCTGATACATCAGCGACTGATGGTACCTCTCCGTGTTATAGAACTTGAAGTATGACAATACACCTCCTTTCAGTTCTTTCAAGTTTCTATAATCCTTGAGAAAAATATCTTCATATTTCAATGACCACCACAGGCGTTCGACATAGACATTGTCCAATGCCCGGCCTTTTCCGTCCATACTGATTCTTATCACATGCTTTTTCAGGACAGAGATGAAATCATCACTTGTGAACTGGCAGCCCTGATCGGTGTTGAATATTTCAGGAAGACCATATATGCGAATGGCCTCTTTAAGCGTCTCAACACAAAAGTCGGCATCCAAGGTGTTGGATATACGCCATGCAAGCACCTTTCTGCGGAACAAGTCTATGATGGCGACCAGATAGACAAAAGACCCGCCGATTTTGATGTATGTAATATCAGATGCCCAGACATGGTTGGGATGTGATATTTCAAGACCATTCAACAGATATGGATATACCTTGTGCCCTTTACCGGGCTTGCTGAGCCTGGGCTTGGGATAAATGGCCTTCAACCCCATCTTGTCCATGCGTGCGTATCTGCCTTTTGCTTGTCTTAACCCCTTTGCGGTCAAGCGCGTTTGCAATCCGCCTGTAGCCATAGGTAGGGTGTCGAATATATTCCTGCTTGATTTCATATTTCAGCATAGCAACCTCGGCATTTTCATATGGTCTTGGCCTATAGTAATACCAGGAACGAGAGACATCCAATAAATGGCATTGTTCTGATATTGACAATTTCGGATCCATCGGTTCTACAAGATCGCGTTCTGGCCGTATATTTGCCTGTACTTTTTTTTTAGGAACTCATTCTCGACCTTTAGCTGCCCGACCTCCTTGAGGATGTCGTCACGGGATATCTCTGGTTCTTCATTCCTCTGTTTTTTACGGCCGTCATGGAACAGTTCGGGCAACTTCGTCAACGCCTCTTTTTTCCAGGCGCTGATCTGATTGGGATGAACCTCGTATTGATTTGCGATCTCGACAATCGTCTTTTCTTCTCTTATGGCCTCAAGAGCCACACGAGCCTTGAATTTGCTGTCAAATGTTCTTCTCATTATGGAATTTCCTTTCATTTCAATTACGTTAATCTAATGTTGTTTAAGGAAATTTCACACCTTATTCACCTGTACAAATTTTTGGGCGCGCCGCAGATCCTATTAAACCTCAGTTTAAATACTTCTTCAGCGTGTTCAAACTGATGCCGAGTGATTTTGCCGCCCGTGTCTTGTTGCCGTCATTTTTTTCAAGTATCCTTCGGATATGCAGTTTGACAGCGGCATCGAGCTGATCGCTCACCGGGATATCTGTCACTGAAAGCATTTTCCTGTGCTCCGCAATAATTTTCGAGAAATCGTCTTTGCCCAGGACCATCGCCCGCTCAAGAATGTTTTCAAGTTCTCGGACATTCCCGGGCCAGTGATAAGTCAACAGATCCTCG
>CAIQLG010000170.1 GCA_903872565.1 uncultured Lentisphaerota bacterium
GACCAAAATGTATTTGACATTATGCAAGGGGTTTCCATAAATATATTTGTAAAAACCGGCAAAAAAAAGAAAGTGGAATTTGGCAAGGTTCGTCATTTTGAGTTATTTGGGAAAAGAGAATATAAATATGATAACTTAAATGAAAATTACAGTGGAAGCATTTCTTGGAATGAATTAGGGGCTAATGGGCCGAATTATTTTTTAGTGCCCAAGGATTTTGGGGTGGAAGTTGCTTACGAGAAAGGATTTAGCATTAATGAGTTGTTTAGACTAAATTCCAGTGGAGTAAGTACTGCTCGTGATCATTTTGTAATTGATCTTGATATTCAAACTCTGACAAAGCGAATCAGCCGTTTTCTTGATCAAACTTTATCAGATGATGCTATTCGCTCGGAAATAGGTCTAAAGGATAACCGTGATTGGAGTATGGTAAATGCTCGTCAAGGCAACGATTTCAACACTGGACATTTACAAATAATTAATTATCGCCCTTTTGATAACCGACCCATATATTATGATTCTAGATTGATCGATTTTGGTCGAGAAAGTGTTGTAAAGCATATACTCATCAAAAAAAATCCCAGTTTAATTCTTTGCAGACAGCAAAGTACTTTTGATTTTCAGCATTGTTTTATTACTAATTATTTTACGGACCGAAATTCAATCTCCCTTCAAACAAAAGAAGCATCTTACTTTTTCCCCCTCTATCTCTACCCCTCTGCTGACGAATTGAACTTGGTGGAAGGGAAGGAAAAATCCCGTGTCCCAAACCTGAACATGGAAATAGTTGCGAAATTCGCAGAGAAGATTGGGGTTGCGTTCAAAAGTAGCGTAGACATTCCTGTCTGCGATTCAATGGAAGCAAACTCAAATGCCGGACAAGAATGTCCATCCTACTTTACACCTGAAAATCTTCTCGACTACATTTACGCCGTTCTTCATTCTCCGAACTACCGCGATAAATACAAGGAATTTCTTAAGATTGACTTCCCGCGCATTCCCCTGCCGGAAAACGCCGAACAGTTCTGGAAGTTTGTCGAGAAAGGTTGCGAACTTCGCAAACTGCATCTGATGGAATCCCCCGAACTCAACACCCCAATAACCACTTATCCCATCTCCGGAAGCAATGTCGTCGAAAAAGTAGTCTTTAAAAGTAGCGTAGACATTCCTGTCTGCGATTCTGTGACAGGCAGGAATGCCTGTCCTACACTTTCCGGCAAAGTCTTCATCAACCCGACTCAATATTTCGACAATGTCCCTGAGATTTCCTGGAACTTTTTCATTGGCGGATATCAACCCGCGCAGAAATGGCTCAAAGACCGTAAAAACCGCACCCTCTCCTACGACGACATCATCCACTACCAGAAAATCATCGTCGCTCTTAAAAGAACCGCAGAAATCATGGGGGAGATTGAAAAAGTTAAAGAGTTTTAGTATATTAGTCGAATAATTATAGGAAATATTCATATTGAGAACGAAAACAAAAATAGCAGTTTATGATTTCTTTTGCGGATGCGGTGGAACCAGTGCTGGCTTTCATAAGGCCGGATTGGATATTGTTTTTGCTTTAGATGTGGATAAAGACGCAGCTCAAACATTTAAGCTGAATTTCCCGAATACTTTTTTCCATCAGGGCGATATTCGGCATTTGGTTCATGCGGATATAAAAGCAATTATCGATAGCCATCCCAATCACTTATCTCTATTTTGTGCGTGTGCCCCTTGTCAACCTTATACAAAGCAGAGGACTGATAAAAAGGACAGGGACGACAGGCTTGGGTTGTTGGAAAAATTTATTCCTATCGTTCAACAATACAAGCCTCATTTTGTTTTCATCGAGAATGTTCCTGGATTACGTAAAGGACAGGGCAAAAACAATCCTCTTCGACAATTAGAAGAAATATTGGAAGAACTAGATTATAAGATGGACAGTGATATTGTTGCCGCGCAAGATTATGGATCACCACAAATAAGGAGACGCTTTATTCTTCTCGCTAGTAGAATTGGAAATATTGAATTACCAAAACCGGCTTATGGCTTAGGCCGGGACAAGTCATATAGAACTGTGAGAGACGCTATATCTGACATACCAAATATAAACGCAGGAGAAAGCCATCCTGATACGAAGTTATATCCAAACCATCGTGCAGCTGATTTATCAGAAATGAACATGAGACGCATTAAGATGACTCCTCGTAATGGAGGAGGTAGATTAAGCTTGCCTGCAAAACTTCAATTGCAATGTCATAAGAAAACAGATAAGAACGGAAAAATAATATACGGGGGACATACTGATGTATATGGAAGATTGTGGTGGGATCGCCCATCTCCGGGATTGACTACTCGTTGCATCAGTTTCTCTAATGGTAGATATGGTCATCCTGAACAGGACAGGGCACTTAGCGTTAGAGAAGCCGCAAGATTACAGGGGTTTCCAGATGATTTTGTTTTTACCGGAAATCTGAATTCGATGGCAAAGCAGGTTGGCAATGCCGTACCCGTTGATTTGTCCCATGCAATGGGGAAAGGTTTTATTGAACACATCGAGGAAGTATATGGCAAAATTTAAAGTACATGCCAGGGTTCTAGATCTCCTTGGTTCTGAACAGATTGCCGATATGCCAACTGCTGTGAGCGAGCTTTTCAAAAACGCATATGATGCCTATGCCGACAATGTGGCACTTGAGCTGTTCAGGCATAAACAACATGCGATCCTTTGGGATGACGGTGTAGGAATGTCGTTGGATGAAATAGAGAACCGTTGGTTGGTCGTTGGAACCCCTTGCAAAAAATTATTTTCTCAAACCATACGAGACGGATATAAAAAACGACCAGTAATGGGGGAAAAAGGGATAGGGCGACTGGCAGTTTCCACTCTTGGCGACACACTTCTTTTAATTTCGAAAAAACAAGTTAAGAAAACGGACTCTTTCACAGCACTGTTCATTAACTGGAAAATTGCACGCAATCACAAGCTAATGTTGGATGAATTTGATATACCTGTATTGCCATTCAGTTCGCTAGAGGATTTTACACGTGACATATTTGGAATGCTGGTAGATGAATTTACCCTACAGCTTGATGTTACGTCCAAAAATGAAAAATGGAAAGGTTATGAAAACCTTCTTTCCGAAATCAAGAAAGATATAACTTCATTTGAACCAGATCTGTCATTGTTTCATCGGACTGGTGCTTTCCTAGGAAAAAGTGGAACAGCTTTTTATCTGGGGACATTGACCGATGAGGTTGAATGCCTTACAAAACCATCAGATCGCTATGATACCACGGATCAGAATGTCTATGACCAGATTGTTCTATTGCTCAGCAACTTCAGCAGATCACGCATAGAACCTACTGAAATTGAGGCAAAGGATAAATCTGCTTTGAAATCAAAAAACACATTTCTGGTTGATGTCCGCCTTTGGGATGAAAAGTTGAAAGCTCCCGCTAGTATTTTTGATGATGAAGCACTCTTTCAACCTGATGATTTGGAAAAACATGACCATTTCTTTGATATCTATTTTGACAATTATGGCCGTTATTCAGGAAAAATCCTGCGTTATGGAGAGGAGTTGATTCTTCCCGCCCCTGACCAGCAACCTGTCACTCGTGAACTTAAATGTGGTCCTTTTGGTTTTCGATTCTGGTATTGGCAAGGTAAACCGGAGGACACACTTCTTGATGATGAAACAAGAATACGGATTAATACGAAACTTAAGTATTCCGGCGGGATAATGACCTATCGAGATGGTCTTAGGGTTTTGCCGTATGGCATTCCTGAGAACGATTGGTTGAATATCGAGGAAAAACGCAGCAAGGGAGCGGGTTACTATTTTTTCAGCTATAGACGAATGTTTGGCTATGTTACAATTGATGCTGAAAATAATCCTATGTTGAAAGATAAAGCCGGTCGAGAAGGAATGATTAAAAATGGCGCATATAGGGATCTACGCTCTACCCTCGAAACATTTCTTCAACAAGTAGCTACACAGTACTTCTATAAAAATGAAGATTTTTTGGCTAGGAAGGATCAACTCAAGAATGAAAACCAAGTGCTTAATGGCCACAAAAAGGCTCTCAATGCGAGAAGAAAAGAACTACTTGAGAAACTGAAAACCTCACTCTCTCAAATCGACCGACAGCGAAATCGGCTGAAGGCATTGAAAGAAGAAATCGAGCAAAGTCTCGACACCTCTAATCTTTCTGTTGATAAAATAGAAGAAACGGTGAGCAGGTTTGAGAAGCAGGTCCAGCAGTTACTTGGCGAAACCAAAGTCACAATTCCGAGAAATCTATCTCTTGGCCGTGGACGTGAACTCAACCAAGTTGCCTTTGACTATGAGGAAAAATACAAATCATTGCAGGTGGAAGCTGAGACAGCACGTAATGAAATTATAGCTAAGGCGGAAAGTGATTGCCCTGTTATCGAAAAACGGCTAACACGGAGAAGATTGTTGGAAAATGCGCTGGCAATGTGGAAAATGCGCATAGGAAAAGCTTTCGCAGAACTTGACAATCTTGTTGCGGAGAAAACATCCGTCATTTCCTCAAAAATTAGTAATCTAAAAACAGAAGCATTGAATCAGATAGAATCTGTATTGTGCCAGGCAACAGGAACAACATCTGTTGTGGATGCGGTTGGAGCGGATCTCTGCTTGGAAGATGCAATAAAGCTCATTGCCGAAGCCGCGAATTCCGGTGAAAACACATGTGTGGAATTGAAGGAGCGGCTTAAACACATCTTTGGGAGTGCTCTTTCTGAAGATAATGCATTGGTCATGGCGGTTCAGGATGACCGCATTGAAGAGCTTGAGAAAAAGATTCAGGAAACCGTGGAATTAGCCCAAATAGGTTTATCGGTCGAAATTATTCACCATGATCTCCATAATATGTTCAGAGGAATTTCTGGTTCCATTCACACCTTGCACCACATGCTTTCCAAGATTCCTGAGGCAATGAAACAGGTGGACTCACTGCAGTCTACATTTCAACACCTTGAATTGCGGTATCGTCAACTTGAACCCTTATATCGTGTTAGCTACCGGACTAAAAAGCAAATTACCGGGAAAAGTATTTTGGATTTCACGCAACAGTTTCTTGCTCATGATCTGGAGGTTGCTGGTGTTACATTTGAGCCAACGCCCAAATTTCTAAACTTCACCATAATGGAAGCACCTGCATTGATTTATCCTGCCTTCATAAACCTTGTTGACAACGCGATTTACTGGTTGCGTTCTGGAAAACGAAGGATAATTCGTTTTGATCTTATTGACGGAATTATTATTGTGAATGATAGTGGACCGGGAATACATGAAACAATGCTGGATCGAATTTTTGAAGCCTTCACAACAACCAAGCCAGACGGACGAGGACTGGGCCTCTATATTGCACGGCAAAGTCTTGCCTTGGCAAACCACGAAATATGGGCTACAAATGATGCTACCTACAAGATTGAGACAGGAGCCTGTTTTTGCCTGAAATTCAGTGAAAAGTCACGTAATTATGGAAAAGAGGATATAGATGCCGAGTAGTTAGAGCCTGCTCGAAAAGGTCGAGCTAGGCTAAAAAAAATAAAAAATAATTTGAAATATTACTTGAAATATCATCGCAACATGTTATAATGCAATATATTACAAAACATTAACAACATGGAGCGATGATAATGAAA
>CAIQLG010000171.1 GCA_903872565.1 uncultured Lentisphaerota bacterium
AAAGACTTCCGCCGAGATTATCTAGTCAGTCCAATTACCATGACTGACCGGAGTCAAACTGCTCAAACTCGTGTTTTTGATGAAGAGGCGAAATGTTGCCCCGATAAGGCTAAAATCAGGGAATATGAACGTTCATATAATAAATATATTGGTCTTTCTGATGTCGCGCTTGATATGCTGAAAAGTGAGATGGATCGAAGTCGTAATGGATTTTTTAAAAGGAACTGGGGCGGAACTGGGAGAATTCTACTGGAAAAATCCGGATGGATCTGTCAGGAGATATAATTATCACAGATCTGCTGGTATTTATCTTTCAATTCACCCCTTGACATTTTGCATTGTAAGCTACATGTTAAATACATGCCGAGAAAGTTATTCTGTCAGTATTAACTAAAGCCGGAGAAGGAACAGGTTTCGGCGAATAAGTCTTTTAATAATATTTAATAACATAAGGTAAAAGAAAATGAAAAAGTCGTTGAGTTTCGTGCTGGTGGCTGCCGTCATGATGTTTGGTTCGGTTGCATTCGCTGGTGGCGGACATGGTGGCGGAGGTGGCTACTATGGCGGCCACGGCTATTATGGCGGCCACGGCTATTATGGTGGCCATGGCTATTATGGTGGTCACGGCTACTATGGCGGTTACGGTTATTATGGAGCCGCACCATTTTGGACAGGCTTTGGCTTAACAGCAGGAGCGCTTGTACTTGGTGCTCTAAACCAGCCCGATGTGGTTTATGTTGATAATAGTCCACAGGTCATATACCAGCAGGCCCCTGCCCCACAGGTAGTCATCCAGCAACCAGCTCCTCAGCAGGTCATATACCAGCAGGCCCCTGCCCCACAGGTAGTTGTCCAGCAGCCTGCACAACAAGCTGCCGTGCAGCAGCAACAGGCGTCACCCCCGGCTGCTTCCCAACAACAGCATTACACTGAGCCTCCCGCCTATCCTAATGCTGAATCCTCAGATCGGGGTACGTCATCAAAACCTGATTCCGGCAAATACGACATATATCTTCCCAATGGGAATGGAACATTCACTCTGATTCCGCTGACTAAGACTGCCACTGGCTTCATGGGGCCGCAGGGCGAGTTTTATCCCGACCATCCCACACTGGAGCAGCTGAAGGAAAGGTATCTGAAGAAATAGCAGTTCTGTTAATGTTTCCTAACCACGTCCTTTCTGGATAGCCAGATGTCTTCCAAGGATTCAGCGTCTGTCCGTTGCGACTGATTTATCACGTGGGGACTTCGTCTGTTTGAACTTAACCGGCTACGCCGGGACCTATGTAGCCGCCTCCATGTTGGAGGCGACACGGCCAACATGGCCGTGGCTACAAGTTTCAAGCCATACGGCATTCCTTAGAAAAATACAATTTCCTATACGATCGAGTTAGAAATCGGGATCTGCCGCCGCCCTTGGCAGGTTACGGCGGACAGGTCGGAATCGCATAATATGGAACTGGAAAATCGATTCCGATACCGATAGCAATCCCGAAGGAAAATGTCGGACACATGATTAACTTGGAGTTTCAAGGGAGTTAAAAGCAGAATTCAATATGGCGCCACATTCGCGTAAACACATTTTCGGGCTGTCCTTCCTGCTTTCCACGTTGATTTTCACCGGATGTTCCTCCATCTTCGATGCGAGAAAGCAAAAAAAAGACATCATGTCGAACTATATCGCCGGGAATTATCAGGAGGCGATAAAGCTTACTGACGAAAAGCTCAAGAACAGGGAGGGGAGCGGCGACGAGCTGATGTGGCGCCTTGAAGAGGGAACTCTGAAATTTGACGAGTCCAATTACGGCGGGAGCCTTTCCGACTTCGAGAAGGCCGAACTTATCGCGACTGACTTCGACAACAGGGCCGATGCAAATATCAGACGTGCTGGTGCCGAGGTGGGTTCTGCGATGACCAATCCCAACGCCCTCCCCTATCGCGGGCTCAACTCCGACAGGATAATGCTTCAGGCCTATAAATTTTTCGACTATGCCACTCGTGGCAACTCGTCCGGAGCCATGGTCGAGCTCAGAAGAATGCGGGAAAGGCAGAAGATCGCCGAACAGGAACTTCAGGATGAAATAGCAAAAGAGCAGGAGGGCATCGTAGCCGCGAACAGGGAAAATGCCCAGAAGTCCCAATCCCAAGGAAGGCCAAGTTCAGTGTATTTCGCCACACTTGGATCCAACGGGCGAATCTCGCAGTCCATCAATGAAATGAACGCAAAAATCAACAAGACATATTCCGCCTGCATGAATCCGTTCGCAGTCTATCTGTCGGCGATCGGCTATCTCTACGAGAACAACTTCGGAGAGGCTCTCGTGGATTTCCGAAGGCTTTTCGAGATGGTTCCGGAAAACAGTTTTGTCCGCAGGGATTTTACGACCTGCTCCTCCATTGCAGGTTTCGAGATCCCGGAGACACTGAAAGATGTCAAGCCGTTCGATTTTCCTCTCGAGACAGGAACCGTGTATGTGATATTTGCAAACGGGAGAGGAGCGGCCCTCAAGCAGGTGAAAATCGACCTGATCCTGCCATTTGTGGGATATACAGGGTTCGCATATCCGGAGCTCGAATATTTCCCGTCTCCATACGACAGGCTCATGGTGACTGCGGGGAATGGCGAAGTTGTCCCGACAGAAACTGTCGCAGATATGGATGCGATAATTTCCCAGGAATATTCCCAGCGCCTTCCCGGCATCATCACAAGAATAGCGATCTCGACAATAGCGAAGGAAGTCGCGAGTGCCGCTGCGGTCTATGCGGCGAGGAAGGCGAAAAACGGATGGGCGACTGCTGGAGCATATGTGGCAACTGGCATTTACAAGTATCTTTTCAACACGGCCGACACCAGATGCTGGGAGACACTCCCAAAATACTACCAGATATGCCAGTTGAAAATGCCGGAAAACGAGACAGTGCAATTGACACCCTGCATAGGCAATTATACGGTGCCCGGCAAAACCATCCAGATAAGACTCGACAAAAACAAGAAAATCAACATTATTTATGTGAAATCTCAGAGCCCGGATGTATTTTTAGGAAAAGTTTTTTTTCTCAATTAACAATTTATGGAGATCTAATTATGAGACGATTTTTCCCGATTGCCCTTTTTTTCCTGCTCGTCCCGCTTTATCAAGGTTGCCAGAACACGGTCAACACCGTGGAAAATCAGGACAAGACCATGAAACCGGAATTCATGGTGAACAAGAGGGTCGTGACCGATGGGATACTTGACAACAGGCTCGAGATCGTCTCTGTCGACCAGCAGACCCTGCCTGCGGGGTTGCTGAAGGTGCAAGTTACAGTACGAAGCAAAAGGGTTGGATTCTGGAGCTGGCTCTTCAAAGGCGACGAGCCTTACAAGATAGGATACAGGTTCACCTGGCTCAACAAGTCCGGGATGGAAGTGGACACGGCGACAAACACCTGGATCGAAAAGGACATTGTTCCTGGCGACACGGCATTCATGTCAGGGCTCGCTCCAAGCGAGAACTGCAGGGACTTTCTGCTTAAACTAAGACAACTCGATTAATCGGGCGAAAATAGATATCCCATGTCCAACAAGAAATATCCATTAAATAGGAGGAAAACATGAAAAAATATTTTATCGCACTTTCTATGGCGTTTTCAATTGCCGCTCTTCTCTCGTCAGGGTGTGGAAGCACCGCTACAAGGATTGATCCGACTGGAAACCAAGGACTTACAACCGCTCATGACATCAACTTCAAGGACTGGCAGATGGCGGCAGAAAAAGGCATAAATTCACTTCTCGAATCTGGTGTTCTCGACAGAAAAGACGGCAGAAAGACTATTATCATGGTCAGCATTGTGAAAAACAGTACATTCCAGCATATAGACACCAATATTCTCACTGACAAGATAAGACAGGCCATCCTGCGCTCGGGAAAGGCTGTCACAACCACTGCGGTCTCCGGTGGCGGAGCGGATGACAATGCCACTAGACAAGTCAGGAGTCTCCAGAACGACGGAATGTTCGACCAGCGCACTGTCCAGCAGAACGGAACGGCAATTGCCCCCGACATGAGCCTTTCCGGCGAAATAATCCAGCAGAAGACAGTATCCGGCAGAGACGAGGAGTCATACTTCTTCATACATATGGCGATGACTGACCTCAAGACAGGACTGGCCCTGTGGGAGGACAATGTGGAAATCGCCAAACAGGCGACAAGACCCGCGCTCGGATGGTGATTGCCGCTTATCTGTTAGGTTTTGTCTGTATATATGTGGCCTTTGAGGGAGCCGCATTCATGTTGAAAACCGGGAAAAACGGCAACGAACTGTCCGGAAGTATGTTGACAAGACCAAACTGGACACCGGTCTCCTCTGCATAGTTCACCAGCCCGAACTGGAAGGGCAAATCGCCACCCACCTTCACTACATTGACGAGTCCGGCCTGAACACCTTCAAAAAAATTTGCGACATTGGCAAGAATCGATGCCTGAAAGCCTTTTACATTGTCCGTACTACTGCTGAACACAGAAATTTCAGTCCCCCAGACTCGTCCTTTCCCCCCTGACGCAAGAAGACCAAGCTTGAGCCCGTTGACATTCGAATTGTTCGTCGCAGGAGGAAAGCCCGGTGCAATCGCCAGCTGGAATGCGGACCATTCGCTGAGAGGTGGAAGATCCTGTGGAGGTTCTCCTGCAATGCTCCTCACGCGAGCTTCGATTGGACCATAAACTCTTACTTCATCTGCGTCAACAACGATTCCCAACATGGTAACCAGTATCCCCAGCAAAATGTTTTTCCCCATGGCTTCAAACTCCTATATGTATTTCTTATTTGAATATTGTTCATGATTAATATGTCGCAATTGTTTTAAACTACAATCATAACTGAATAAGAATGACACAGCAACTTGCGTCACTTTGCTCCATAGTCCTGTTGAAATAGGAAATGAACATTTCCATCTGCGTTATCGCCTTACGAAAGCGATTCAGAGCAACGATGAAGAATGCAAACCCTATGATGATGATCGCCAGAAACTGCGGCCATACGATCGAGAAACCTGCGCCGCGATAGAGAATCGCCTGGGCAAAGCTGACAAAATGAGTGGTGGGGGCCAGCAGCATGACGTGCTGGACCAGTTCCGGCATGCTCTCCCGCGGCGCGAATCCGCCAGAGAGTATCTGCAGGGGAATCAACACCAACATGCACAGAAGACCGAGTTGCGGCATGGAACGCGCTACCGTCCCCAGAAAGATACCCATTGAGGTGGTGGCGAATAGATAGAGCGCTGTGCCCAGCAAGAACAGTGCCTGTGAACCACTGACCGGTACCGCCAGCCACCCCTGCACCACGACCACCAGAGAAAATGCGGAGGCGGCCAGAACCACGACGCCCATCGACCAGACCTTGGCCAGCATGATCTGGAATGGGGATAGAGGCATCACCAGCAAATGTTCGAAGGTACCGTGTTCGCGCTCACGGATTACCGCTGCACCCGTCACAATGATTGACAGCATGGTGATTTGATTGATCAACTGCATCACCGCACTGAACCATCCCTCGGTAAGATTCGGGTTGAATTTCATGCGTACGGTGAGTTCCACTGGCATCTCACGGAGGGCTTGATAGCGGCTGACAAATTCACCCACTTCCGTAGACACGATGTTCTGTATGTAGGCCGTCCCCGTAAAGGCCTGGGTCGTTTTTGTGGCGTCTACGTTGAGCTGGATCAACGGTTGCCGGCCAGCGAAAGACGTTGACGAATGCCGAGAGGCAGGCTGGCAGGCAGGGAATTATGGACCTGCTCAAGATCAAATCGCTGGAGCATCTCCCTGACGCGAGGCTCGATTTCCATAGCTGGCAAGTGGAACAACCTGGCATGCAGCACCAGATTTTGCCGCACCGTCAACTCGCCATACAGCGAAAATCCCTGTGACATGTAACCTACTCGTCGACGGGTCTCGATGTTGCCCGCATCGACGGGCCGGCCGAACAGCGCACAATTCCCTTCGCTGGCCGGCAAGAGGCCCGTGAGCATTTTCATGGTGGTCGTCTTGCCGCATCCATTGGACCCCAGGAACCCGAAGATCTCACCACGTTCAATTCGAAAATTGACATGGTCCACGGCGACAAAATCGCCGAATCTACGGGTCAAACCATGCGCTTCAATGGCAATTACCGCTTCGCCTGAAGGGCGCACCCTCGGCGGAACTACAAGCTCCTTATGCCCACATCGCTTCTGTACTGGCAACAGTGCGATGAAAGCCGATTCCAGAGTGGAAGTTTTCGTTTGTCGACGAATCTCAGCAGGACTGCCAGTAGCTAAAACCTTGCCTTCGTCCATCACAACAAGCCAGTCGAATCGCTCCGCCTCCTCCATATAGGCGGTCGCGACCACCACGCTCATGTTGCTACGTCGCTCTCGAATCCGTTCGATCAATTCCCAGAACTGATTGCGTGAGAGCGGATCAACACCTGTTGTCGGCTCGTCTAGAATCAGCAGGTCGGGATCGTGGATCAGCGCGCAACATAAGCCGAGTTTCTGTTTCATGCCACCGGAAAGTTTGAGGACCGGACGATCCGCGAACGATGCCAATCCTGTGCTATCCAGCAAATCTGTGATGCGATGTTCGCGCTCGGCACGCAACTGGCCGAATAAACGGCCAAAAAAATCAACGTTCTCGAACACCGACAAGGTGGGATATAGGTTCTTGCCCAACCCCTGCGGCATATAGGCGATGCGTGGACAAACAGACTGGCGATGGGAGGCGGACCTCATGTCACCGTCGAGGACCACAATTTCACCTTCCTGAATCTTCCTTGCTCCGGCGATCAGGGCCAGCAGACTCGACTTGCCAACGCCATCCGGGCCAATCAACCCCACCATGCAACTGGCTGGAATAGCCAGACTGACTGAATCAATTGCGTAACCGCCCGGGTATCGCAGGGTCACTCCGTCGAGACGTGCAACCACATTGTTAGTTCGTGTCATTTCGGCACATTGACCTGGAGATTATCCGGCCATTTGGCTCGAGTATCCATCCTCATGTAGGCCATCCCAGGCACTCCGGTCTTCACCTGGGTCAAGTGCTTCTTGAGCAGTTCTGGGTCAATGTGTGCCTTGACGCGGAACACCAGCTTCTCGCGCTCGTTGGCCGTTTCCACCGTCTTTGGAGTAAATTCAGAGTTCCTGATCCGCTGAAAATAATAATGTCTCAAAATTCCACCTCTGGGGGGAATTTTCATTCAGATTTCCCGGGGGCAACCCTTTTTTAGCCACAACCCCTTTTTCTACGTCTCCAGTGCGATTGAAGCTACGAG
>CAIQLG010000172.1 GCA_903872565.1 uncultured Lentisphaerota bacterium
ATTTGTTCGAGCATTTCGCGTTCTTCCTTCGTCAGAGTAACCCTATATCTCGGTGCCATATATACCTCCTGTTTTTATTATGGAAGTAATATAGCACTGAATTAATATAATACGAATATTTAAGATTTACATTGTACTAGGGCTGTGTTTCCGACACCGTTTGGCGAAGTCGCGTAAGTCTCTAAAAGAGCTTCGACTCCAACCGCCGTGTTTTCGTTGCTTTGATTCTTTGCAAGAGCTTTGTAGCCATAGGCAGTGTTGTTGACGCCTGCCGTGTTGACACATAATGCCTGATAACCACTGGCCGTATTGTTGTATCCGGTAGTATTGACATATAGTGACTGATATCCAATGGCGGTATTCTTATTGCCAGCGGAATCGGAAATGCCGGAAATAAGTAAAATCCAGTTTGGAGTCGAGGTCGCGCTGGTGTTATAGTAATAACCTTGCGTACCGTCAGTCTGATATACGAGAAGTCCCTGTGCTGCGCCACCACGGAGTTCGTTTGCATCATTCAAAAGTCCTCCTGCCAAAGCTGTCTGTGCAGTAGTCCTTTGAGCCAGCGAAATTCGCGGGATCAGCATTCCCTTTCCGTTGCCGGTGGCCGGCGAGGCGACATCTAGCATCGCATTCGCATTCGGAGCCGAACCATCAGCGTTGATTCCTACATTCTGGGAGTAAATTTTCGACCCACATCCCAAAATCAGGGCTCCGACGAATGCCGCGCACAGAAATCTTTTCATGATAAAACCTCCAAAGATTTATTTTAAGTAAGCAGTTATCAGTGAACAGCGAACAGTCCAGTTCCTATTCATTTTAAAATATATGTGATAAATCCAATATCTTCAAAGAATGCGCACATTTTTATATCACCTTCTTTTCTTCTTGCTTTTCACTGTTCGCTGTCAACTGTTCGCTGTTCACTTCTTCATTCCATTCCCAGCCTTAATTTAATTTCCCTGATGTCTGCCTTCAATATTTCATTCTCCGATTTCAATTCTTCATTTTCAGCCTTGAGTTTTTTCATTTCTTCAAGCATTAGAACAGACAGAATCGGATATTTGACGGCATCCGGGACAAGTTCGTCGTCGGTTCTTCCTGGGATGACATCGCTGGCTTTTGCGAATTCCGCAAGTTCAGGGATTGTCGCTGCGACTTCCTCTGCGATGAGTCCAAAATAGCGTTCGCCATTGTTCTTGCTGGTGAAAGAAACCGGACGAAGCTGGTAGATTTTAGATGTGTCAACCTCGATGTCAACGATGTCCTTTTTATATCTCGCGGAGGAAGTAGAACGCATTATTTGTCCATCTGAATTAACAAACATATTCGCAGTTGATGCAGTTTCCGCAGCGTATGCCCCTTGACAATATAGGGACGTGGTGAAAACATTCCCAATCATTACTTGGTTCGAAGCGGTCACAAATGCTCCATACCCGATTGCTGTGGCATTCGTAAAATTAGAAGAAGAGGCATCAGCAGTATATCCTATAAAAGTGTTGTAATAGCCTGTAATATTGTTATCGCCGGCCTGACAACCTAGGGCTGTGTTTCCGATGCCGTATGGAGAAGTCCCGTTAGTCTCTAAAAGAGCTTCGGCTCCGATCGCCGTGTTAAAGTTATTATTGTTATCTCTAAGAGCTGAGTAACCATAGGCAGTGTTGCTGAAGCCAGTCGTGTTGGAATATAGTGCCCTATAACCACTGGCCGTATTGTGATATCCTTCCGTGTTGGAATTTAATGCCTGATATCCAATGCCGGTGTTATTGTTGCCAGCGGAATCGGAAATGCCGGGAATAAGTAAAATCCAGGTTGGGGTCGAGGTTGCGCTGGTGTTGTAATAAAAACCTTGCGTGTTGTTGGTCTGATAGACGAGGAGTCCCTGGCACGCTCCGCCGCGCAAGTTCCCGGAGCCATCGAGAAGACCGCCAGCGAGTGCGGCGCTGGCTGTAGTCCTTTGCGCCTCGGTCATTCTCGGGATCAGCATTCCCTTTCCGTTGCCGGTGGCTGGTGATGCGACATCTAGCATCGCGTTCGCATTAGGAGCCGAACCATCGGAATTGATTCCTACATTCTGGGAGTAAATTTTCGACCCGCAACCCAAAATCAGGGTTCCGACGATTGCCGTGCAGAGAAATCCTTTCATGATAAAACCTCCAAAGATTTATTTTAAGTAAGCAGTTATCAGTAAACAGCGAACAGTCCAATTCCTATTAATTTTAAGATATGCTACACATCCAATATCTTCAAAGGACACACTCATTCTTATTTCACCTTTTTCTTCTTCTTACTGTTCACTGTTCGCTGTCAACTGTTCGCTTTTAACTTCTTCTTCCCATTCCCAATTTTTCCTTTCATACCAGCATCACAGAGATTTCATTGATTTTATAATGATATTGGAAAGTTCATCCAGGACTTTTGGCGGAGTGTTAAGTGGGGGAAGGATATAGACGGTGTCGCCGAGGGGACGCAGGAAGGCCCCATTCTTCATTGCTATTCTGAAAAATTCAAATCCCGCGCGTTTGTCTTTTTCAAAAGGTTTTCCGGTATGCGGATCCACAATGTCCGCCGCCGCGATAAAACCAAGGCTTCTTATGTTTCGGAGCGCTCCGGTTTCTGCCGCCACATTCTCCAGGATTCTGCGAATTTCGCAGGAACGTTTTTCCACCTGTTCGCATATTTTTTCTTCTTCGAAAATTTTAAGTGTTTCAAGGGCGGCCGCGGCGCCGATCGCATATCCGCAATAAGTGCTCGAATGTAGAAAAGCCCTGCCTTCCGAATAATCTCCGTAAAAAGCATTGTAGAAGGGAGTTCCGCAAAGCACTGCTGACATTGGAGCCCAGCCGGCTGTAAGTCCTTTCGAGAGACATGCGAGATCCGGCGTAATTCCGGCGTGTTCGCAGGCAAGCATTTTTCCCGTCCTTCCGAATCCGGTCATGATTTCATCGGCGATGAGATGGACATTGTTTTCTATTGTCCACTTGCGCAGTTTTTTCAATAGTTCAGGACTGTATATTTTCATTCCGCCCGCGCCCTGGACGATAGGTTCAAAGATTATAGCCGAAAGTTTGTCTTTCAGTTTATCGAGCTGTTTTTCAGTCTTTTTCCACATCAACTCAGGCATCGAATTCCATTTGGGATCACCTTTTCCGGAGACGTATGGAATTCCCGCGATTTTCGCAAATTCTGTCATGATTGGGCGGAATGGCTCGGAATAGATTCCACAATCTCCTGCGGAAAGAGCAAGTATTGTTTCACCATGGTATCCGTTCTTGAATGACGCAAACTTGGTCTTCCGCTGATTTCGCATATTTTTGTGATATTGAAGGCTCATTTTAAGTGCTATCTCAACTGCGGCGGAACCATTGTCAGCGTAGAAAACCTTGTCGAGCCCGGGGCAAATGTTGCAAAGCCTTTCCGAAAGTTCGGAGAGGGTTCTGTTGCAGGTGTTGGCGGAAATTATGTGCTCGAAATTGTCAATCTGTCTTTTTACTGCCTTTTTGATTCTCGGATGCGAATGTCCGAGGGACTTGCACCACCAGGAACTTATGGCGTCCATGATTTTCTCCCCGTCCGTGGTGTAGAGATACGAGCCTCTCGCCTTTTCCACCGTGATGGGGGGAAAGATCTCATAGTCCTTCATCTGTGAGCACGGATGCCAGAAGTATTTCAAATCCTTGGATATTATCTCGGAACCCAATATTCACCTCAATCAATATTTTTTCAGCCACAAAGAGGCACAAGAGACACAAAAGTTAAATCCGTACAATTATAATTTAAACTTTTTAATTTCAAGTTTTGGACTTCCAAAATTTATCAGCAAACCATGTCTTATCTTACTAGCTCTGAGGTAGCCAAGAATCTGAGCGACATGATCATCAGACAGATTTTTACAAGCTTTAAGTTCGATAATGAGTGAATCTTTAACAAATATGTCAGCAGAATATTCTCCTAGCACCGTCCCGTCTTCATCATATACAGTCAAAGGGAATTGAGGTTCGCATGAAATACCCGACTTTCTGAGCCGGTGGACTAAACCATTTTCATATACCTTCTCAAGATGACCATTTCTAAGATATTGATGGAGGCTAAATGCCGTTTCACGAATCTTATCGCATAAATCGAAAATTTCTTCATCGGGCATAAAATATTTCTCCTCTGATTTTTTTGTGAATTTTGTGCCTTTTTGTGGCGAACTATTCCGGTTCACATTCTTCCATGGCGGAGGATCGAGATCAGCAGTATTCCACCCATGACGGCGGAGAATATGAATGTGAAGACTCCTATGAATGAGATGCCGTATATTCTGGGTGGAATGTTGGCGCGCATTATCAGGGCAGAACCTATTATCAGCGCGGCGGTTATGATCGAAAAAGCTATTCTGTTGCTTATCTGGTCGTGTTTTTTGAGCATAGGTTCTAGTCCCTTGTGCTCGAACTGTATCTTGAAGTTCTTGTTCTTGAGCTGGTTCATCAGCTCGCGCATCTCGGAGGGGAAATCGTAGATGAGCTGGGCGTAGTCCGCGACGGAATCCATCACATTCTTGAAGATTTTTTTCGGGCTCATCGTCTCGTATGCGAGTTTCTTGACGAATGGCTCGACGTGCTCGACCATGTTGAAGTCGGGGCAGAATTTCCGTGCGGCGCCCTCTATCGAAATCAGCGCCTTCATCAGCAAAACCAGGTCCGGCGGGGGTGTCATGCGGTATTTTATCACAAGCTTGATAAGTTCGTTGAGGAAATTCCCGATGTTTATGTTCTTGAGCGGCAGATAGGAATATTTCTCCATCATCTTGAGGACATCATATTCAAGTGCCTCCTTGTCTTCAATCTCGGTTTGAGGCGAAAGTTTCATAACCAGATTGGCTATTTTCCTAGAGTCGTGCTTGACCAGGGCTATTATGATTGATCCGAGCAGTTCCTTGTGTTTGGGAAGGAGGGTTCCCATGAGCCCGAGATCAATGAAACATATGACATTGTTCTCCTTGATGATGATGTTCCCCATATGTGGATCGGCATGGAAGAAGCCGAGCTCGAAAATCTGTTTGAGGACAAGGTCGGTCATCCTGTCGCATATCTGCTTGATGTCTTCCTCGCTCCTGTTTGCGCTGGAAAGATCCTTCAGCTGCTCCCCGTTGATGAATTCCATCACAAGCACGTTTTTCGTGCATAATTCCCGGTAGAGGGTTGATATGTATATCCTGTTGTCGCCCTCGAAATATTCCTTGAAACGCTGGATGTTGTTGGCCTCGTTAGTGTAGTCGAGTTCGTTGAGAATAGCTTCCCTGAACTCCTCAACAATGCCTTTGGGATTAAGGGATTTGGTTCCCGGAGCGTATTTTTCCAGTAGCACTGCAAGGTTAAGCATTATGTCAAGGTCGGCTTCAATCACCTTCCTGATTCCCGGTCTGCGGACTTTCACGGCGACCACAGTGCCATCGTAGAGCACGGCCTTGTGTACCTGGCCTATGGAAGCGGAGGCGATGGGTTTCTCCGAGAATTCCTTGAATATCTCATCTATGGGCGCCTGTAGTTCCTTCTCTATAAGGCGTATTGCGTCCCTTGAATCGAATGGAGCGACCGAGTCGAGCAGATTCTTGAGTTCGAGGCAAAGGTCGCTGGGGAGCAGATCCGGGCGGTCGCTGACGAACTGGCCGAGCTTGACAAATGCGGGGCCAAGCTCCTCTATTATGACCCTGATTTTACGCCAGGTGGTCTGCCTGGTTATAGGTTCGGGGGGGTGTTCCAGATTCTTTAGCATCTTCTTCTTGCTGAAGATAAGATACTTCGAGAGATTGCTCTTCATCACGAATTCGTGGAATCCGTTCCGGATGAGAATGCTGGAGATCGCCTGGTACCGCTTGAAAGTCTTGTATCGTCTGAACATTTATTTTTTCTTCGAAACTTTTTCCTCAAGCCTGGCTACGGCCTCCTGAAGCTTCTTGATTTCCTTCTCAATGTTCTCAAAGCCTGTGGTACAGGGAAGCTTCATGGAAGTCACGGTCTTCTCGACAATCTTGGAGACCTGCGCCTGAAGGCTGGCCTTGCTCTCATCCGCCTGCTTCATAAGTTCCTCCATGAATTTTTTACCTTCCTCCTCGGACAGCTTGCTCTCTTCGGCTAACTTCTTGCCGACTTCCGCGATTTTGTCCTTGGTCATGGAAACCAGGCCAAGCCCGACATAGAGGTTCTTCTTCAGCAGATCAATCATTTTCTCCTCCTTTTTCGTTGTTTGAGAATCACATATTGTTAAACTACAATTGTTTGGGTGATATTCAATGGCTCTTCCTCAAATAAACGACAAATGACATGAAAATATCCGCGCCCATGATATCTTTTTCATTATAATTTTCATTTTTTTTAATTTTATATGTAGGGAATCCGTTTCTCCGGTTTCTATATTTATGGAAGAAACGGAAAAGAGGAGACTTGATTAAATGACGGAACAGGTTCAAAAATCCGATGCGGAACTGCTGGCCGGCTTCATCCGGAACACGGATGAAACCGCATTGGACGAACTGGTGAAACGTTATGGTCCGATGGTGTTCCGCACGGGATACCGCGTCCTTCACGATGTCCATGAGGCGGAAGATGTGGCACAGGCCACCTTCATCGTCATGGTCAGGAAGATGGACAGCTTGAAAACAGTTTCAAATCTGCCCGCATGGCTCCACTCCGTGGCTAAAAACGCTGCAATAAACGCTCTGCGGACTAAAATCCGTAGAAAAACAAGGGAGCGACAGAGCATGGAAAACTATTCGATCCAGTCTCACGATGGCATGGACAGCTTGCGGGAACTCCTGCACCAGTCTCTTGACCTGGAACTCGAAAGACTCACCGGCAACCAGCGACAGGCTGTGATCCTACGCTATCTGCAGGGATACAGCGAAAAAGAGGCCGCTGAAATTGCCGGCTCTGTTGACGCCCTGAGCCGCCGCGCGAATTTCGGGCTGATCATGCTGAGAAAACGTCTCGGAAAAATCAGCCCGGCACTCGGCATCTCGATGATTCCGCTTCTGGACTCGGAAGCGAAAGCGCAGGTTTCCCCGACACTCCTTTCTTCCATAAAATCCGCTGTCCTGTCAGCCAAGGCCGGAACCTTGGCGGTCAGCGGAACAACCGCCTATCTCATGGCAAAAGGAGTATTGGAAATTATGTTCTGGAACAAAGTCAAAGTCGTAGCCGTGGCCACAATCGTAGTCCTGGCTATCCCGTCAACAGTCATTGTAATAAATGCGCGGGAAAAACCGCCCGCCAGCGCAGAAAAAATCGTCAATTCCATTCCACCGCCAGCTAAAAATCCAGTGGTCTCCCAGGCAGGACAAATTCCGAAGGACTCAAAAAGACACGTGGCTGCAAAGAAGAGGGATTATGAGTCTGAAATAAAAAAACGTCTTCTTGAACTTGCACCACAGGGTGAAGAATTAGAGTCTTATCGTGCGACTCTAAATATACTCGGAGAATTCTTTGATGAAGATCAGTCCTCTCTGATTGAATGGGCCAGGAAATCATGTGAAACACAGATATGGGGGGGGCACCTGCTTCCATTTATAGTCGAAATATGGGCTGAAAAAGACCCCAAAGCCGCAATTGAGTGGATTGCCACCCAATCGGAATGGATTACGATAAGACCGGGACGGGAAACCTGTTATTGTGGTGTGGCACGGGGCTGGGCAAAAAAAGATCCTACGGCCGCTATCGAATGGATAAGAACAAGACCTGAGTCAGAGCAAGGAACTTTATATTATAGCGCTCTCATGGGCTGGGGAACGAAAGATCCTGAAGCCGCGTTAAAGTGGGCTGGGCAAAATCCAAAATTGGTACATCAGCATGCATTGGCTTTTGTAATTGGGGAATACTCCAATAATAATCCTGAAGAAGCGGCAAAATTGGCTTTGCAAATTTCTGCTGATAATACGGCGGACATGCCTGTGAACAATCCGGAAGCGAAGAAAAGAGCATTGGCTTTGGCACTTTGTAAGACATTTGGATATATTGCCAATAACTGGGCTATGAAAGATCCCAAGGCGGCGGCAGAATGGGCTATGCAACTGTCTGAAGGCGAGGCACGTGACACGGCATTGGTGGCAGTAGCTAAAAAATGGTATTTAACGGAACCGAATGCCGCATTGCAGTGGATTACGCAACTGCCTAACCGAGACAACGCATTGTCGGCAATTGCCACAGCTTCAGCTATTAATAATCCGGATGCGGCAATAAAACTTGCCATGGAAATTCCAGAAGGCAACCTCCGTGAAAAGACATTGATGGATGTTGCCAAGGTTTGGTCTATGAAAGATCCAACGGCGGCAGCGCAATGGGCTATGCAGTTACCTGAAGGTCAACTCAAAGACAAAGTTTTAGCCCAAGTGGTTGGATCTTTGGCTTGTGAAGATCCAGATGCGGCGGAAAACCTCACCATGCAAGCATCTGATGGTAAAGGAAAGGATGAAGCTTTATCAAAAAGGGCTGACTCTTTGTCTTTTAAAGATCCGGAAAAGGCGGCAAAACTGGTAATGCAAATTCCTGAAGGCGACCTCCGATACAATACACTAGTGGGTGTCGCATACAATTGGACCATGAAAGATCCTAAGGCGGCAGCAGAATGGGCCGTGCAATTGCCTGAAGGTCAAACCAAAGACAAAATTTTACTCCGAATGGTTGAACCTTTGGCTTACAAAGATCCGGATGCGGCGCTAAACCTCGCCAGACAAGCTTCTAAAGGTAAAGGAAAGGATGAAATTTTATTCGCAGTGGCCAGAGGCTTGGCTTCTAAAGATCCGGAAAGGGCGGCAAAACTTGCCATGGAAATGTCGGATGACAAAGAACAGTCCATCTTCGGTCACAAGTCCATGGCATTGATGGACGTGGCCTGCTACTTGAATTTGAAAGACAGCACGAAGGCAAACGAATGGGTTAATAACCTGAAAATTCCCGATCCAATAAGAAAAATAATCCTGCAAAATATGAAAAAATTCAAGGCGGATAACGAGGCTGCCAAGAAGCAATAATGAGGAATTCCGCAGTTTGATTCCAATGTCTTTTAGACAGGATTTGCAGGATCATCAGGATATTTTATAAGACCAAATGAGAGATTTTAGATCCAGTTTATCCTGCATGCCACGCCATAGATTGTACTCAAAGGCGGAGTATCCTGTCTAAAAGACAATTTCCCTATACGATTGAATTAACAGTCTGCGCCGGAACCAATGTAGACGCCTCCATGTTGGAGGCGTCTGCACGGCCAACATGGCCGTGGCTACAAAATTCCAACCATTCAAGCATCCTGCCAAAATACAATTTCCCTGTACGATCAAATTATAATATTTTTTGTGCTTTATGTGCTTTTTTGATAATGCGTCTTTTTCGGCAGATTGGCATTTTTGGAGGGACGCGCTCTGCCTGCCCTGCGTAGCTCTCTTGGCGTAGAAGGGTCGCGTCCGCCTACGGCCACGACGGAGCGTGCCCCTCCACCAACAAAGACGCATTACCTTTTTATGGCTAAAGAATTCCAACTGCTTGCATAAAGTGCAATCATATTGTATGTTAATAGTGCAATCTATATTTGTATATGGAGGTTCACGATGAAGACAATCACAATACGCGGGATCGAGCCTGAACTTGAAAAAACGATCAAATTCAATGCGTCCAGGGAAAGCCTCAGCATCAACCAATGGGTGCTGAAAGCATTGAAACATTCTGCAGGACTTGACAAGGAAAAAATATTCAGAAAATACGATGACTTGAATTCGTTTGCCGGGGGATGGAGCAAAAAAGAAACTAAAACCTTTCTTGAGAACATAAAGATTTTCGACAGGATTGACGAGGAGATCTGGAAATGAGGAGAATTGCAATTGACACCAACATTTATGCGGCTTTTAAAAGCAATGACATGGTTGTGGTTGAAGCTCTGGGAAGTTGCGATCACATAGGAGTTGATGTCACTGTCGTGGCAGAACTTCTTTCAGGCTTTAAAATGGGGAACAGGGAAAAGCTTAACAGGGCGGAGCTTGAAAAATTCCTCGACACACCAAGAATTGACATTTTGCATCACAACATGGAGACTGCCGAATATTACTCCATAATCGTTAGGAGGCTAAAAACCAAGGGACGCCCAATTCCTGTCAACGACATATGGATCGCCTCAAATGCAATGAGAGATGGACTGGCACTCTATTCTCTTGATACGCATTTCCATGAAATAGACGGATTGGTATTGGTAAAATAAACAAATTGCACAACACATTTATCGGACAGACCCAGCTTGTGTCATCATGTCTTGACTTTATTAAAGAATATGGTATTTTAAAATTGGATTTTAAATTACCCTTACATAAAGGATGAAACATGTACATTGCTCGTAACATCGAAAAACACTTTAAGTCCTCCAGTCATTTTTTCCCGGTAATGCTGCTAACCGGAGCCAGACAAGTTGGGAAAACGACGTTTTTACGTCACATTGCAGGTAAAAAACGCAAATATGTCACGCTTGATGATCCTCTTAACTGCCAGAATGCGAAGAACGATCCCCGCAGTTTTCTGCAAAACTTTTCACCTCCTGTCATGATTGATGAAATTCAATATGCTCCGGAACTTCTGCCTTATATAAAAATGATTGTGGACGAAGATCGCAGTCCCGGGTCGTTCTGGCTGACGGGGTCACAGCAATTTCACATGATGAAAGGTGTAAGTGAATCGCTTGCCGGCCGAGTTGGCATTGTTGATCTGATGGGCTTGTCCAATCGTGAATGCCAGAGCTTGAGCTCATCACCCTTTTTGCCCGAAACATTTACATGTTCCTCCAAAATGAAACAATTGTCTGTTCCGGAATTTTATGCGCGGATATGGCAGGGATCATTTCCACAGATTGCCTTGGGATCCGCTGCGCACTGGCAGTCATTTTATTCATCTTATGTCCAAACATATCTTGAACGTGATGTCCGGGCATTGACGCAGGTTGGAGATATTAATCGGTTTCTTAATTTTCTCAGGGCGGCGGCGGCACGTACTGGAAGCCTGTTGAACTATTCAGATCTGTCTCGCGATGCGGACATATCTGTTCCGACAGCGAAAAGCTGGCTCAGCATTCTGCAGGCGTCAGGACTTGTCTATCTCCTGCACCCATATTACCGTAATATTACCAGGAGAATCGTACAGACTCCCAAATTATATTTTATGGATACGGGACTTTGCGCATACCTTACGGAGTGGAAAACACCGGATGTGCTTGCTGCCGGAGCGATGGCAGGAGCTTTTTTTGAAAGCTGGTGTTTTGCCGAAATAATGAAAAGCTACTGTCACAATGGACAACAAGCACCCTTCTATTTCTACCGTGATCACAACTTGCGCGAGGTAGATCTTATTATAGAACAAAACGGCACGCTCTATCCGGTGGAATTCAAAAAGACAGCCTCCCCGAAATCCGACGATGCCAAAAATTTCATTGCTCTCAAACAATTGAAAATGCCAATAGGAATGGGAGCAGTCGTCTGCCTTTATCCAAAAATTACCAAACTTCGCGATGATTGCCGCATCATTCCGGCTCCAATGTTGTAAGATATTTTCAATTATATTGTTTTTTTACAAATATCATCAAAGATTTTCGTTTCTGCCTGCTCTAATATTGTAAGGAAGAAATTTAATGAACGATGTTGCGGACGAAAAACTGGTGGAGATGTTCACGGAATCCGGCGAAATGCGGCATTTCGATGAGCTTGTCCGGAGATATACAGGCAAGGCGAGAACCATGATATACCATATGGTGTTAAATGATGCCGATGCGGATGATCTGACACAGGAAGTGTTTGTGAGGATTGTCAACAACATTCACCGTTTCAGAAGAGAAAGTCTGTTTTCCACATGGTTCTATCGGATTGCCATGAACACCACACGCGGATACCTTATGAAGAAATCAAGGGCTCCCGTCGTTTTCCACGAAGATCTTCCTGAATATCCCGATCATTCGCTGTCCCCGGACAGGAGTCTCATTTCCAGTGAAACTGTGTCGCAAGTAGGCGAAGCACTGGCGGAACTGTCTCCCTCCCTGCGGTCGGCAATCACATTAACGGTGATGCAGGAAATGAGCATCAAGGAGGCGGCAAAAGTGGAAGGGTGCCTTGTGGCAACGATGTATTGGCGGGTTCACGAAGCCAGGAAATTCTTAAAGAAGAAACTACAAAAAAGGAGTTAGCAGTCATGAATAATGAAGAACTTGACAGGACGCTGAAGGAATGGGTGGTTTTGAACAAACCTGCTCCTGAAGATACGGATGCTCTTATTCGCCGGATTACTTTGGAGGCACGGCGAGTCGCTCACGAGAACAGATTTTCCGAGGCTTGGAGCGAGCCAGTCACCATTTGGAGCAAACTTTCTTATGCGTCTCTTGGCGCAATGATCGCGATTTCAGTCTGCATCGTGTTCATGCGGATGTCCGGGTCATCCACACAGACGGCTGGCAAGGAGATAGTACCTGCCAGCATGGCCGGCATTTCTGCAGAACAATTGCAGTCAAACTCAAAATTGTTCGGAGAAATGAAAAGATTGTTCCCGGATGGTTTGCGATGGATCGCACAATCCGATGAGGAAGTTGGACTCGGCATAGAAGAGACCCGCCAGGACGAAACTGCTGCAAAGTCTTCACCTATGATGGTCAAGGTTACTGTTCTATCCAGAAAAACTGGCGATACGGTCTGGCATCAGGCCTGGAATGCAGATTTGATTCTGCACGGGCAGGATATGGTGGAGATTGTTCCCGATCGGAAACTGGCTGACAACAAGCTGTCGCTCTGGGTGTATCCGTTGGACGACGGGAAACTTGCCGTGGATTCTTCCATTTCACTTCGTCTTCCTGTAACGATAGCTTCGCGGTTAAATGCGGTCGTCACGCCTGGGGAACCTGCCGAAATGGCGTCGCTCCTGCTAGATGGCGTCGAATACCGGATATTTCAGACTGTCGAAATCATAAAAGGAAAGATATGAAAATGAGAATCTGGACATTATTGGGTTTTATATCGGTATTTATTGGTTTTGTTTCGATGGTGTCCGCCGGAGAGCTGGAAACTGGACTTAATATGCAAGAACAGTGGGGCGATGTGTTTGGCGGCAAGGAGGCGGTGTTTCATGTTGCTGTGACTTCGGCAAAACCGGCCACCGGAACAGTCTCCTGGCAGTTTTCCTGTGAAGGCCATACCATTGCCAGAGGAGAAAAAGCAGTTGAAGCGTCTCCGACAAATCGCCCAGCGGTAGAGATCAAACTTGCAGTTCCTTCTGTCAAAGATGGAGTGATTATGCCGGCATCCTTGACGGTGGAGTTTGCCGAACAAAAGGCGGAAAAAATACCGGCAAACTTGGTCAAGCAGCTTTATATATTTCCGGAAAATCCATTTGCCGACAGGTCGGACTGGCTGAAAAAGCTGAACATAATTCTGTTTGATCCGGCAGGAAAAACCGCCGAACTTTTCACCAAGAATGAAATTCCATTCAAGCAAGTAAACACCATTGGCGCGTTGTCCGACAGCAAAGATTCGGTCTTGATCGTGGGAGAGTCTGTCTCTTTCAAGGAATCTCGCAGTCTGGCAGATATTCTGGTAAAAACAGCCGCCGCCGGAATTCCAGTATTATGCCTGGCACCTTCCGAAGGTGAGATTCAGATGCCGGGAGTCGAGGGAAGCAATCAGCCATTCCCCTTGCAGATCGCATTCAGACAGAACAACATCATAGCGGAACTGGACAAGCGGCTTGACGATAAAGGTTGGGCTCCGGATGGCAGCATTGTGTCAAACATTATGGTGCTTCAGTCGGACCGCAAAGGCATTTTGCTGGCAGTTGCAAACACTGGCGCGGGATGGTCTTGGGTTGATCTACGTTTTCCCGCAGGCAAAGGATGCCTTATTATGTGCGGTTTTAAAATCGTAGAAAAATGGAATGAAAGCCCCGCACCCAGGTTCCTTTTGGAAAGAATATTGAATGATATGACGAAATAATGATTATCATAAGTCTGCTTGATCGTAAATAAGATGTAGCCGCCTCCACCTGTCCCCCGTAGCTTCCTTGCGAAGGAGGATGTTGGAGGCGACACGGCCAACATGGCCGTGGCTACAAGTTTCAAGCCATACGGCATTCCTTAGGAAAATACAATTTCCTATACGATCAAGTTAAAAGGCTGTATACTATACGCATTTTGCTTTAAGGGAATGTAACCGTTTGTAGATAGAGTTAAAATGGCTAAGCACATGTCAATCCTAGTTTAGCTTTATAAGTAAATTCAATATTTATAAAAATTACACCAAAGATTCATGTGCAGAATATATCTAATATGTGTAAGAACGATTTTAATGTGAGTAAAAATATAACAATTAGGAGATGAAGATGAAAAAAGCGATGGTGATGATGGTGATGTGCGTGGTGGTTCTCATGGGTCGAGCGCTTTTCGCTGAAGATGTTCCAAGTGTCTGTCCGACGGCAATCTTCCCGTTTGAGGAACGCGGGGAAGGAATAAAGGGTTTCGGAGCGAAAGTGGCCGACATCATGTTCGCAAAGATGGTGGTAAATCCCGCTCTTTATCTGGTGGATCGCCAGGAAATGCAGAAAACTTTTCAAGAATATGAGTTAACCCTTTCAGGAATAGTCAAACCTGACGAGGCTGTGAAAGTGGGCAAACTTACTGGTGCCAAGGTGCTTGTGACCGGTTCGGTGATCGAGGCTGACAAGTCATTGTATCTCGTCGCAAAAGTCATTGGCACCGAGAGCGGCCGTGTACTGGGCGAATCAGTGAAAGGCAAAATCAGCGATCCTATTGAGACACTCGTGGAGCAATTGGCGGAAAAGGTCACGGCCCTGATCGTGAAGGATTCGGAAAAGCTTGTCGTAAAAGAACCCAAAATGGAAGATCGTATCGCGGCATTGAACAAACTGCTCGGCAATGCCAAACGCCCCATTGTAATGGTTCGTATAACAGAACGTCACGTCGGCCAAGCCACAGTTGATCCGGCGGCGGAAACAGAAATAACCCTGGTCTGCAAGGAAACTGGCTTCGAAGTGCTTGACCCGAAATCAGCTGCCGATAAAAAGGCAGACATAATGATTGAGGGCGAAGGTTTCAGCGAATTCGCATTGCGCAAAGGCAACATAGTCAGTGTCAAGGCACGTCTTGAAGTCAAGGCTGTTGACCGGAGCACGGACAAGATAATCGCAGTTGATCGCCAGACATCCGTAGAAGTGGATCTTACCGAACAGATCGCCGGAAAGAAGGCTCTTCAAAATGCAGCAATGGCAATAGCCGAACGTATGCTTCCTAAACTGGTGAACAAATAATCAGATCAAATCATATTTTTGCCATAATAAGGCACAAAAGTCACAAAACAGAAAATTATTTTTGTTTTTTATGTGCTTTTTTGTGGCTAAAAAAAATTAAAGTTGAGTCAAAATGAAAAAAATCTGCATCTCATTATTTTTTCTTTTCGCGAGTTTTATAGCTTTTGCAGGCGATAACCCTGTCAAGATTGCGATTATAGGTGAAACTGACAAATTCCAACCAGAGATTGATGCCCTAACCATAGAGCTTTCAAAGAAGCACAATCTCATCATCCTTGAGCGATCAGACATAGACAAGATACTCGAAGAGCAGTCCATTATTCTCTCGGACATATCAAAGAGCAGCATCAGGATCGGTAAACTCCTCGGAGCGGACGGTATCATCCTGATCAAAGGATTTGAATCTGGTGGAAATAAATATGTTGGAGCACGCCTCGTTGCAGTTCGTCCAGGGGCCATTGTAGATGCATGTGTCATACCAACAAACACAAAGAGTGAAGTCTATGACTTGAACAAGGCAATCATTACACATTTGTCACCACTGTTCGACAAACTTAAGATCTCGCGGGAAGATGCAGTTCCAATTTCACTTCTCAACTTCAGGGCCAGCAGTCCAGATCCGGCATTGGTCAAGGTTGAAAAAGAACTCAACCTCATAGCGGCCCACCGCCTAATGATGGAAAAGAATATCTTCGTGAATGAAAGATGGAACATGGGGCAGGTCGAGTTCGAGAAGTCTCTCGACGAAGAAGATTTATCTTTTTGGACAGGCTCCTATATCCTGGAAGGTAATATAAGCGGCAGCAATGATGCGCTTAAGGTTTCAATAATTGTCCGCAAAAAAGACGGAGGCAAGCACGAATCCTTTGTAGAAGGCAAAGCATCTGACCTTGCCGATCTCTATGGAAGGATTGTAACGAAAATCATTTCCGAGCTTAAACTGGAAGGCCAGGCGATGGAATGGGACATGGGTAAGGAGGCTAAAGAATATTACGACGAGGGAATCTGGGCTCTCAACAATGGGCTCTATGATTTCTCCCAGTCCGCCCTAGACTCCGCCTGGGCTCTCGGATGTAAAACAACCGACTGTTCCATAGCAAGAATAAAGGCACATTGTGACAGCATGTATCTAAAAGCCAATTTCCCAAAAGAGGATAAATGGATATCCATCAATATGACATTTGGTATTCCAATAATTAAAATTCCTCCTGAACAATTTATCGATCCTCTTATTTATGCTCTCCAAATGTATAGTCAAGTAGTCAGAGAAAGCCCAAAAGAAAAAGATAAGATTTTAAGAACAGGTGTCGGTCTTTTAAGATTTTCTTCCGTAATTCTACATTCTGCGTATGAAAAAAATCTTCAAAAAGATAATAAGTATGGTCTAAAACTTAGAGAGATCAGGTCATTGACTAGGGAATGTTTCAATCTAACACTAACACTTATTGGTGGAACGAGAAAGTTAAATAATGACTCAACATTTTTGTATACAATATTTGTCAATTATGCCCAGTTCTGGCATGAGGACATCAATCAGACCGTAGATGTCTATAGGAAAATAATAAACGGAACGTACCCAGGGACAGAAGAAGATAAAAGGAGTGGAACAAAAATAAGGAACTGTTTCATCTACAACTATAACTACGACATTCCAAGGGCAATGGATTGGCAATTTCCAGAGGATTATGATAGGATTAGAAAAATATGGGCTGAATTCTTGGATTCCTTAGTCAAATCAGATAATGACCTCGAAAGGATTGCAGGCATTATTATGCGTTCAAATGACAATAAGCGTAATAGCCTCTCCAGTGAAATAAAAGATGTCGTCTGGAATTCAAGGGAAATAGTCGTAAAAGAAAACACAGGAGGCCTCACTTCCCCTTACTCTGTAATTGTCGAACTTATAAAAAATCCTGAACTAATGCTCGAACTGTTTCATGATTTTATAAGATTCTACATCCAGAAATATAAGGAGAATCCAGAACAATATTTATTTTGGCAATTCCTCGAGACTTTTAATATCAGCATCACAAAATATGGTGATTCGAGTAGGAAGGTGAATATTGAAAAGCTTTCAGCAATATATGATACTTTAACGGAGTTCAAATCCGGATATCCTGATTATTTTGCTTCAAACCGCGTTTTGGACGGGATCTACAGGAAAATCGAAGATGCAATGCGTTCTTTTAAAAGTATCGAATCAAATTCCGATGTGATCAAACCAACCCGTTTCATCCTAGTTAAAGATTCACTAAAGCTCAATAATGTTCAACCGACCAAAATTTATAATACAAAGATGAGGGCAGGGAAAATCTGGTGTGTCACAAAGGAAGTTAGCCATTCGGAAAAATCTTATAGCATAGTAGGCTTCTCTCCACCGACTCTCGAATGTGAGAGGTATGAAATCCCAAAAAAAATTGATAACCATATTATTTGGGAACCTAAATTTGAATTCCGTGGTAATTCATTCTTACAAATAACAGATTCAGATGAATACCACATTATTCTTGTCCTTTCAGACAACAAAATAATATCTTATAGCAAGGTAACGAATTCATGGAGATTTATAGCCAAGGACTCTAATAGAAATATTCAGTCCATATGTTATGATAAGAAAACTCTTTTTGCAGGATTTTCTCCGGATTCGAAATTCAAAACTGATACCAGCCTTGATTCAGGAGTGATATCTTTAGATTTAGCAACAGGGACTGAAACCATAATCGCTTCCACGCGCCGCAAGCCACCGGTCACCCCCCTTGATGAAATTTACGGGATGAATGTCCTATCCGTCTTTATTAAGGATTCAACATTGTTTGTGGAATACAATGTCGAGGTTGATAACAAACTCGTGTTTAAGGCCTGTTTATATTCGCATAAAATTGGTGCTGATGAATGGAATCTTGTCACAACAGGTGACCATCATGTGGGGTTAATGAATGGATATAGGAATATTGTCTCTAGAACAAATGATGGAATAAAAATATGCAATTTTGATAGGACTGGGATCAAGGAAATGATTTTCCAGACAAAATGCCCTATTGGATTTATACTTGGCAGCTTAATTTATGATGGAGGCTATGTTTACATCACTCCACTTCAAAATCCGGATTCTCTATCGAATACATCAACTGTTTTAAGTGTAATTGATAGAAATGGACAGCAATATACGATACCAATATATTATGAAAATTCCGAAAAAACGACTTATTGCAACTTTCTAGCAGGCCTGACTGATAACTACATCGTCTTTACTGGAGAATCAGGGATCTTTGATAACGAATTTATCGCCGTGGTTTCAAAGGAGAAAATACTCGAGAATATCAAGAAGCAGAATTCAGATAAAGAAACACCTAAAAAATGATCATAAAAAAATCTCAGACCGTTTACCCTAATCCTCGCCGCAAGCGGGCCTTGACTAAACGTGCAAACTGGTTACTATTACAGTAACCTATATGTATGAAATCTAAAATTTTTGCAATTTAAATTAACATTATTCGTTGATATTATGCGTATTTTCTCACATTATATCAATGAATACTTGACATTTTTTATCCTGCAATTGAAAATTATGTTGTGCAGGAGCTTGTCGGCAATGATGCAATCTCTTGAATCTGATAAAAGGAGATAAAAAGGAGATAAAACGGTTAATATCCCTCTCTATGCAATTCCATTAATTGGAAAACTGCCAAAAATCGGGTGTAAATGAAAATTATCTGCATATCAATGTTTTTCTTTAATCTGCTCTTCGCGAATTTCGCATCATGCCATGGGGATGGGAATATTCCCTCTGGCGAAGCTCCTGTCAAAATTGCGATAATCGCAGATGAAAGTCTGCGCGAATATGCCGACATCCTGACCGTAGAACTCTCGAAAGATAAAGACTTGGTGCTTCTTGAGCGTTCCAAGATAGACAAGATTTTCAAGGAACAGCAGATCTCAGTGGAAAACTTGGGCGCAAAATCCATTGAACTAGGGAAATTACTCGGTGCAGATGGCCTCATAATTCTGAAAAAGATCAATTTTGACAAGAAAGAGTTTGTCGTATCAAGACTGGTCGCTGTGAATACCGGGGTGATACTCGGAGCCACATTCCAGCCATTCCCGCCGGAAAAGTCGGATGAATGGCTTAAAGGCATTCAAACAAGATTCCTCCTTCTTTTGCCCAAATTAAAAGTCCAATCGAAAGATTCTGTTCCCATATCAATCCTAAATATTCGAGCACCGATTGATACTTCGGAATTGAAACTGCTTGAAAAAGAATTTACTCTTGCACTTGCATTCCGACTTGTTCAGGAAAAGGAAATATTTGTCCTTGAACGCTGGAAGATGGAAAAACTCGATTGGGAAAAAGACCTCGGATCTGCGGAAAACAATCCTTTCTGGACAGGGAGTTATCTCCTCGATGGAAGTATTGAACTTGTCGGGGATGATTCCATAAAAGTCGTAGTTCGTCTGAGAAAGCCATCTGGAGAGGAACTACGACTTGAAGAGACCGGAAAAAAAGACAAGCTCAACGAAGTTACAGACAGATTGACCAAAAAAATTCTTCAAGAACTCGGCAAAAGCTCGGAGAATATAAGCTGGGACACAAAAGCCGAGGCGGAATAATATTTAAAAGAGGCCGAATGGGCATATGATGCAGGTCTTTTCGAGAATGCGGTTTCAAGTATTCAAAACTCAGTGGCTTTAGGAGAGAAATCCTTGAAATCGCTATTCTTAGAAGTGAAGGCAAATTCCAACTGTGCGTATCCTTCGAAACAAACAAATATCTGGGTATGGGAAGGATGTGGCTATAATCCAAAATCTATTGATGTATCAAAGGATTCATATAACATCGAACATGCAATTACATCTTTGGAATTACTAAACCGAAACATTCTAAACAATTTTGTAGAACTTAGGAAATCGTCAACACTTCTAGTGCAGGTATACGAAATAGTGGATCACTCCATGTTGAATGCATCTATTGTGTTAAGGGCATATTATGACCAGGCCTGTTCAGATAAGGATATGGACAAGAAGATAATATTGAGGAAAACTTTGAGAGATACATACAATAGGATCGAACAGATTTACTGCACTTATGGATTGAACTTGAACATTTTCAACATAAAGGCAGCATATGTCCCTTTTTGGTATGAAAGCAAGGAAGAATCTCTGAAAGCCTGCTACGAGTTATTTGAGGAACAACAAATTAAAAATGAGAGAGAACATTTTTATGTTACAAAGAAATGGCTGACATTTCAAGGAATACTTGAGGAAATGACTCTTTTTAGGGGGGCAGGGCGAGTCATTCATAAAAACATTGATGATCCAAATCGAACACCATTTCTTGTTGACTGGACAAACAAGGAGGGCAAGTCAACACTGGACCAGCAGTGGATGAATTTTATTGAGAAATTATGTTTGTCTGACAATTTAAAATTAAAATATGCTGGGTTATTTATTAAATCTTGGTATTTCGACGCAACAGGAAAGGAAGGGGAGAATACTGCATTAAATGAACTATTGCAACTTTCCTGGGATGAAAGGGAGAATATTGCAGATGGGAAAAGTGATTTCCCTCCGTTTTATGCAAATCAGTTTGAAGTCAAATGTCCTAAAGACAAGGAGAAATTGTCGGAATATTATTTCAAATACACAAGGTTCTGGCTAGATGAGTATCCTAAAAAGAGCAATTTCCAGTTCTATTATCGCTATCCTGAAATATTCAATAGCTGGTTAAAGGATTCAAATTTAGACCAAGCTTTGTTAATTTATCCATTACTGATCAACTACAAGGCGGCAATTAAAAACAAAACAAATTATGACTATACAAACAATCTTATCAAATGTTTGCTTCAAAAATATCCTGAACTGATAAAATCTGAGGAAAAATCATTAAAAGTCTCCAGAATATGGACACCATTTGAGTCTGATAAAAACCATGATGGCTGGAATTTCTCAATTAACCATATTGCAGAGTGCAATTCAAATTTATGCGTAATAGCATCTCTTCATATTTTCCTGATAAAATCAGATCTGTCGTCAGAAACCATTGATTTCCCACCAAAAAAATATGGTTATTCTTTTTTTGACGTGTCAAACCGATTTGTTATTGGACTCAACGGCAATAATGGGAAAATTATAATATACGACATGGTCGAAAAAAAATGGAATGAATATGAAATCACCCAAAAGGATTACAAATCCATCAAAATTATTAAGGGAAATGTTTTCATTGCCTTCGTATCTGGCGAAAAAAATGAAAATCCGGACAGCGGAATCATTAAGTTAAACCTAGAAAACGGCCAGTCTGATATCATTGCTGATTCTCGGAGAAAACCACCCCAGTCTCCACTTGACAACATCCAACCATATAATATTGACAACATGCTGCAAATTGAACCTGATATTGTATTGTTCTCCATCATTCACCGGGAAAAACCTTTGAGTCCGGATTATCTGGCATATGATGTTTCAAACAATAAATGGACGGAGCTATTATCTCTCGATGAAAAAATCCTCAAAAAAATATTCAGACACAAAATTACATTGGAATACTTTACAGAGAGCAAGGATATCTATGAGAGATATGTATATGGTGGCTGTATATTGCCAATCTTTGCAATGAACCAAAATAAAACAATTTGTCTTCATTATAATGATACCAAGGATATTTCTCCAAAATTGGCGAATTTGGAGGAGTGGAAAAGCTCAGGAAAGTATCTCAAACCGTTTAATAAAAACTATTTTTACAACAGTAAAAGCGGCTTATTTCTTACGGAAAATGCTGAGAGCCCATCCACCAATATATGCCTCCTTATATTCAATAACAATAAGACGGATGGAGTAGAAATCCCACTTGAGTTTGAAATGAACAAGGAAAAGTATGAATTGCTTGCAGACAAATTTAAACTTAGCAAAAGGGAAGATTATTCCAAGGGGATTACATATTCCAATGACTGCGTATGGCTTGAAGGCACAGGGTTGTTCGTAAAAAACAATGATTCTAAAATCCTCTGGTTCATCCCCCAGTCGGATTTAGAGGAATATCTGAAATGAGTTCCTTTTTCCTTTTGATGTAACTTTTCAGCGGTTCCGGCTATATATTGGTAGAAACGCAAAAGGAAGATGCGAAAATGGATGCCAATGCAATATCTGAAACAATCGAGACCGTCAAAAATGGCGACAAAAATGCCTTCCTGCATGTCGTCGAACATTTCGAGCCCAGAATGAGGGCTTTCATCGCAGTCAGATGCTATGACAGGGCCACAGTTGACGATCTTGTCCAAGAAGTCTTCATCTTCGCCTACAATCATCTTGGAGACTTCCGTGAAGGCACCAATTTCCAGGCCTGGCTCTATGCGATTGCGAAAAACAAAACACTCGAAGAGCTGAAAAAGAAGATGCGCTTCGCAAAGGCTCACAACAACTATATAGACTATATACTTTCCTTGAGGGCCGAGGAGAACTTCCTGGGTGAAAGCGCCCTGGACTCCAAGCTCGCCGCCCTGTCCCAATGCTTGAGGAAGGCCGGAAACAAGGTCGCGGAGTTCCTCAGGCTCCGCTATAAGGACAATATGAGCCACAGGGAAATTGCCGAGGTCTATGGGCGCAACGAAAACTGGGCCAAGATCTTTTTCTTCCGCTCGAAGAACCTGCTCAAGAAATGCCTCGAGGATTCAAATCCTCCAATAAACAAAGGAGAATACAGTGAGAACGCCTGAAGATAATATTGAACATTCAACATACGATGAACTCATCGAAAAATATATGGAAGGAATACTTTCCGAGACCGAGGAGAAAAAACTCGCCTGCTGGCTTGAGGAATCGGAGGAAAACAAGTCTATACTCTGTGATACGGTGTTTTTCGATTCGCTTCTTTCGGCGGTGGTCAAACAGGATGCTCCCGACATCGCGGCTATACGGCAAGTTGGTGAGAGACTCGGCCTTGAAAGCGAATCTAGAAGACGGCAAAAGTCGGCTGTCCTGGAAGGGGTCGGGAAATACATTGCCGAATCTGAACAGACACCTGTGAGAATTGCGAATTTTGCAGAGTTTGAAAAGAGGGTGAAAATTGCGGAATTCGCAAATTTCTTCCTCAAAACTGCCGCTGCCGTTGTCCTGATGCTTTTTGCATATCTCTTCTACACCATTACTCCATTGCCATCGCAATCCAAATCAAGATCCGCAGTAAGTCCGACCGAACTTCCAGACATGGCGGACAGTAAAATACTCGACATCGGCAAGACAACCTACAACGGAACACTTGTCGCAAAAAACATAATCAACAGCGAAGATTTTAACTATATAAGCCAATTGCAAAATTTTGGTTTTAAGAAGTAGCGCAAGCCTCCGGCTTGCAGGCAAACAAGCCGGAGGCTTGTTCTACATCAAATACAACAAAGGATGACGACAATGAAAACCAGGAATTCGGACATTATTGATTTTTACAGGCAACTTTCTCTCCTGCTCGAGTCGAATCTGCCACTTCCAGAAAGCCTCAGACAGCTCGCGGAAAACTTCCAGAGACAGGATTTCAAGGAAGTTTTATCAAAACTTTCCGATAAGACCGCCATCGGGACGCCACTGTCCAACGCGATGAAGAATTTCCCTGAACAATTCCAGCCGTTCCATATAAAGATGATAGAGGGGGGCGAGAAAAGCGGGAATCTGCCGGAAATCCTCCGAGAGGTCGCCTACATCTCACACATAGATTCGCAACTTGTCTCGATGGTCAAATCAATCGCGGCATATCCGATCTTCGTGCTTCTATTCTCGGCATCACTGATGCTTCTTATTTACACTTTTATCGTACCGAATTTTGACAATATGTTTATGGAAATGCTTGGAGGCATGCCACTTCCTGCATTGACAGAACTGACAATTTTGATCTCCAGATTCTCTGTTGCCTATTTTCCAGTCCTGTCTATCATTCTCGGCATTCTGATCATCTTTTCATTCTGGCTTTTCCTTTCCGGCTCGACATTCGCAATAAAATGTTTTATGAAGATCATAAGGCGTCTCCCTCTGTCATATTCCATATTCAACAATCTCATGATGGCGAGGATCTGCTCGATGTGGTCGGTCCTTATGAGACAGAAAATCCCGGCCGATCAGGCATTCCAGACAATTGCGGGTTTTATGGACGATACTGCAGTGTCAAGCGCTCTGCGGAATCTCTCGAGAAAAGCCTTCGAGGGCAAATCGCTTGCTGAAAGCCTCGAAGAAGAGGGAGTCATTTCCAAAATGATCTCGCTCACGGTCAAGCATAGTCCGGAGCGGGAACTGCCGAATGAACTTGCGACCCTCGCAAATGTCTATAAGGACCGTGCGGCGACAGCCATAAGAAACACAGGAATGGTCTGGGAGGCGCTTCTCATAATCATAATGGCGGCCCAGGTCGGACTTATAGTTATGAGTCTTTTTATGCCGCTGATAAGAATAATTGACTGCCTTGGAGGGTCATAAAAATGCAAAATGTTCTAATAAATAACGAATATGGCATTCCTGTATCCTTGTTGGGATTTCCGAACAGTTCCAGGTCTGCTGGAAGGGAAGGCGAGATAGCAACGCTTCTTGGATGGGCTGTCCAGAGAAATATTCCCTTCCAGAATGCGCTTGCCTGCATTGCCTACAAAAAACCAGGAACAATAGGTAATTTCCTTGTCTTATTTTCCAGATCATACGAAACTCATATCATCGCAGCCATCATTGAACTTGAAAAGGGAAAGCCACTGTCCTTCGCTCTTAAAAAATATCTTTCAAAATATCTTTCTCCATATTATCTTGCCGCTGTGGAGAAGGCGGAGAAAGAGGGCAAGCTTGCGGAAATCCTTCCACAGCTTGCGGAAAACATAAGATTCACTTCCGGTGTCAAGGATCAGTTCAAGGCATCTGTTGCTTACCCTATATCACAGTTAATAATAGCATTAATGGTTTTTTCAGGTCTATTTGTCTTGATAATTCCAAAATTCCAAAAAATCTTCGCGGAACTTATAGAAAATATGCAGTTTCCTCCATTAATGCAATTTATAATTGGAATATCGAATTCCTTTCTTGCCAACTTCATCTTTGGAATACTAAAATTTTTCGTAGGTTTAATTTTTATTCCGATAATTGTCCTGAATGAAATGAAAATAAATACTTTTGCTCTGTCCAATTCATTTTTTGATTTCATTCAAATCACATTCATTGTCATAATTCCATATCTGTCTTATCGTTTCATATCAAAATGGTACAACTCCAGTTCCAGTTCAAATAAGAACGTGTGGCTTTACATCTTTTTTACTGGACTTGGGATAGCCACTATGGTTATGGCTTCATTTCTTGTTCATAATGGAAGCACCGGGATTATATCCATAACTTTTTTTGGTATTCTACAGATATTGTTTATTTTTATTGTCCCTTATCTTTATTTCAGAATCATATATGCCTTTGGCAAATTTGTCATAGTTCATTCTGTAGATATCCTGGTTCATATCCCATTCTTTGGAAAACAGGTGAAGAAAATTGGTTTGCTCGAGCTTTCCGGCGCGATGGCGACACTTACAGGCGCAGGATACGATGTTCTTGAAGCCGCGAAATGGAATTCAGACACGGTTTCCGGCTACTGGCTGAAAAAAAGGCTCAGGAATTTTATGAAATCCGTGGAAAGCGGTAAAAACTGGTCGGACGCCTGGGAGGAGATGCATCTCGGATCACCTGCCCAGAACTGGATCGTCCGCAATGCAGCCTCGCGAGAAAATCCCTATGAAGGCTTCAGAATGCTCTCCGAATGGCTCAGAACCGAAATAAACAGTCAGACAAACATCTCCATGAGATTTTTCGAGGTTTTCTGTATTTTTTTCAATGCAACATTCATAGGGATCACGATTTTCGCGATCTGGCAGTGCCTCTGGAAATTGATTTACTACTCGGTTGAATTTTAAAGGAGATATAAATAATGGATGCAAAAAAACAAACGTGTAATGTGTCAGTGGAGAGCCACGCTCTGTCGTGGCCGGACGCGACGAAGCGTGTCCCTCCATTAATGCCAATTACCAATAAATAGTGGCTGATGCCAATCAATATGAAAGACAATTATGAAGAACAACAATGACATAAACGGAAGCGATGCTGTGAAGGTGGTTGATGCCATTCTCTCTGATGCGCTTGAACAGAAGGCCAGCGATGTCTATTGGATTCCAGGCGCGGAATCGTGCGACGTCAGATTCAGGATAAATGGTGTCCAGAAAAAAATTCTCGAACTCGGCAACCGTGAACTTGCGGCCCAGTGCGCGTCACGGATCAAGGTGCTTTCTGGAATGCTCACATACAAGAGCAAGACATCGCAGGATGGTTCGATCAAGGGAGTTGCGAATTTCGCAGGCGCAGAGCTCAGAGTCGCTGCAATGCCTACAATCCACGGCGAACGGATAAGCATAAGGATTCTCGGGGCGGGCGGCGGACCGAAATATCTCGAGGAACTCGGATTTCAAAGCTCCGTCCAGGAAGGGCTGCGGTCAATGCTCGTACCGTCCTGCGGACTCATCGTGCTGACAGGTCCCACCGGATGCGGAAAGACAACCACCATCTATGCTATGATAAGGGAGCTTCTGCGAAATTCGCAGGATCCCGCCTCCATAATTTGCATAGAAGATCCCGTCGAGAAAGTGATGCCAGAAATATCGCAGGTGTCGCTCACGAGGAGCGGCGACGACTGGGGCTACGAGGAGGCGCTCAGGGCAGCACTTCGCCAAGATGTTAAAACTCTGATTATTGGCGAGATAAGAGACTACGGAGTGTCGAAAGTGGTTCTGAATGCGGCACTTAGCGGACACCGCGTTATAACCACACTTCATGCCGGCGATATACCTTCCGTATATGCGCGGCTTCTCCACCAGGGCTTCGAACCCTTCCTGGTGGCATCCGCGATAACCGGGGTCGTGACACAGCGGCTTGCATCGTCAAAGGATGGAGGCGAAAGGAAACCTGTGGCCGCCTTTCTTTCACCTGACGACAAGTGGAAGGATTTTATCATAGCGAATCCCGGAATTTCTGATATGCGGCGCAAGATACTGGAATATCCGGATGCGGACCTGAAGTCTGTCGCCAATAAACTGGCCGAAAAGGGAATAATCTCCAAAAAGGATGCGATGCTGATATGAAAAAGAGAAATAAAAAAATGATTGTCAGGCACTTTCTTCTGATGGAGCTTGTGATAGCGTTCGCTATATTCGTGTTCATCGCAGGAAGTTTCTACACATTAAATTCTTCGATGGCAAAATATCGCGGACAACTCGAGAACCAGACCGAGGCTCTTTCCGTGGTGGACAATTTTCTCGAGAGGCTTTCCGCTGTGAAAAGCCCGACCACTGGCGTCGCGGGAAAAATATTCAGGATCGAATTTGACAGAAGCCAGCTCAAAGACAAGGAAGGAATAAGCACAGTCTTCCAGGAAAAAGACGGACTTTTTATAGTCGAAATAAAAAATGCTAAAGGAAATATTCTGGCAAAGGCGGAGATTAAACAAAAGAAAGCCATAGAGGGCCCGGGAAAAAATCAATAATCCGGGAATCAGAAAATATGAATATTATAACCACAGAATACACGGAAAAAGAAATAGAATATTTGCCTGCGAAACACGCGAATTTCGCGAAAAGAGGAAAACAATGAGAACAAAAAAATATTACACTCTGATTGAGATGCTCACTGTGATTGCCTTGATTGTAGTCTTCATGACTGCGGTGACGGGTTTTTTCTATGACGGCTCTAAAAACTGCCGCACAGCACTTAAGGAGGCCTATCTGAACAGCGATGCAACAATGCTCAGAAAACAATGGAGGACGTTCATTGGCGGATGCCCTGGAAGTTTCGAGATCCGCGACGGAGTCCTTCGTTCCGGTGCGAATTTCGCAAAATCCGAAAAGGAGACCCTTGTGCTATCTTCTGACGGGAAGGAAAGAAAGTTCGTATTCCCTGTGAACGCGTCTTTCAATTTCAGTATTGAGAAGGACGATGCACTTCCAGAATCCGTCGTTGTCGAGATAAAATCTCCGGAACAACATAAAATAAGGATAGTAGCCTGTGAAAAGAAATAATAAAAAAGATGAAGGTTTCGCGATGATAATGGTTCTGGTCTTCGCTTCCATACTGTTCATCCTAGTGGCGGTGACGCTGAACGGATATTTCGCCTGGCAGAAGATGAACAGGAAATTTGCCGAAGACAACAGCAGAACCGCGGAAAAGATCATAGTTCTACCCGACAAGTAAATCAGACCTGGGCCATCCCGCAAGATGACGGAGAGGAAGTGGCGGCAAGAGTAAGTCCACATTGCTAAGAAATCCCTGTCTGAATTATTTTCACTATACTGCTTTAAAATTGATGCTAATCCTGTATATTCTGAATTCCAATTTCAATTCAGAGTTATTTCGATAGAAACCAGTTGCCAATGCCGATATTTTTTATGTCAAACATCATTATTCTTGCGGAAAGTCCAGTTATCTTGGATTTAATCAGAGGCCAATATTCACCGATGGACGGTATTAGGTGAATATTTGCAAGGAAAAGGAAAAAATCCGCTTCTTCTACGAGGAGGGAGCCAAGCTGTGGAAAGCCGCCCCGGAACGTGTGATTAGCCGCGAATTCTACGAACTCTGGGAAGAGGTTCAACAGCCCAAGCCTTTCATACTGCCCGAAGGTCCCCTTAAGATTCTCGATCAGACTTTTGAACTCCCCGAGGACGAATCGGGAAAAATCGGTTATTTCCAATGGGATTGTGATGAAGCCTGCCCGTCCCTGGTGATCGAAGGTGAAAACACTGTCCAAAAACTTCTTTTCTCATTTGACGACGGGGCGCCGATGATCCAGGAGACGGATCCGATTTTCCTGGAAAATACCGATCTGTCGTTCGGCGAGCGGCTGGATCTGATTTACGATGTGATCGCATACACAAAAAAGAATTTCCCGGCACGAGACGTATTGTCAATGACAAAAAAGGAATTTATTGAATCTCTGGACGGCATTTCAGGAGATCATGACCCGGATGCGATAAGCGCCATGCGCCGATCTTCAGCTCATTTCATAAAATTCATGCTTAAAAATGCGGCGGAAGACATGGCGACAGACGAACTGAGCGATCAGCTTAGTCTGGCGCTGGGCGGAAATTATTCTGCAACGGGAGGAATTGATACTCAAGCTGAAGGCAAGCAGACGCCCACAGGGCAGAAAAACATGGAAATAGAAATCCCGAGGAGAAGCAGATGGGCGATTCAGAACGATCTTGAATTCTTGTCGCTTGCGACCTGGAAGTCGTTCGAGACGGAAAAAGAGTTTGTTCTGAGTCTGGAAGGACTCAGGGTCTTGAAACTGGACAAGCATGAGGCCGTGATCGAATTGCCTGCGAAACCTTCCATGCCATTGTCGGAAGGCGACATCCTCAATGTTTTCGAACGAGGTGTTTCCGAGAAGGCCGGAACTTTCAAGATAGATCTTTTCGATGGATGGAGAGTATATGGCCGTCTCCGGATGGACGGCATAAATGAGGAAAATAATTTTGGGAAGCGCCTTTTTGCGCGGCCTGTCAAAAGCGCAAGGTCACTTCTTGCCGCAGCATTTGACGTACTGATGGACGACTATAAGAAGGAATATTTCTCCAGGAACAAGACAGTAGTTAATTTTCTGCTTGGAATGGAACCATTCAAATATGTGCAAGGTATCTGCGAGGGTGCACCTGAAAAACTCGATTACTCACAGAAGCTAGCCTGGAGCACAGCTACCAATCCGGAAAATAGAATCGTCTTGATCCAGGGGCCGCCTGGGACGGGAAAGACATGTGTCATGGAATCTGTGCTGAGGACTTTGTGCGAGAAGGGACTGCGGATTCTTGTCACGGCTCCTTCGAATACGGCGCTTGACAATATCTGTCGCCGTGCCGAAGGGCTTCCGGTCCTTCGTTTTGGCGCTTTTGCCGATGCGATCGCTCCTGACATTCTTGAAAGATATTGGATCAACGAGAATAAGAACATCAAAAAATTCACTGTGCTCAGAGATGAGTTCAAGGGTGGCGGGATTTATGCGGGAACCCATGTCGGTCTCATAAAGAATTCTCTCATAGACAAGGATGTCGCGCAGAACGGCCTCTTTGATGTGATACTTTTCGACGAGGCCGGAATGTCCCGCATGGAGGAGTTTGTCCTCTGTGCGCGTTTCGCAGGGAAGGCTGTTCTTTTCGGAGATCATCAGCAGCTTCCTCCTTTTCCTATGCCGGATCAGGTAATGAAGACAATCAAGGAAAACTATGGAGCAATGAACCGACACCTGCATTCTCTTATTTCTGTGAGTGCCCTGGAATGGCTCGTGACCGAACGGAAATTTCCGATCATAATGCTCCAGAAATCCTACCGTTGCCAGAACCCGAGGCTTTTCCGTTTCGCCTCGACTCTTTTTTATGATGCCACTGTCAAAACAAGCGAACAGGCTGAATACTACCGCCTTCCATACGCAGAGCGTCAGCGCATTTATCCGCCTTCGACTGTCCGGCTCTACCGTACAAGCAAGCTTCCGGCCGAATTAAGACATGAAAAACTTATTCTAGAGGGAAACAAGCCTGGTCTGGAAAATCAGCTCGAGGCCAGGATCTGCGCAAATATCCTATACGAAAATCTGGTCAGATATCCTTTGTCTGAAATAACGGTAATCGCTCCATACCGCCGCCAGATCCGCCTTTTGCGCTCAATGCTCGACTTCAAGAGGGCGCGAGGAAAAAAGCCCGATCTAAACAGGGAGGAATGGGAAAGATTCCTTCAGACCAGAATAGCTACTGTGGACAGCTTTCAGGGAGGCGAAAGCGATCTCGTTATAATAAGTTATGTCAGAAGCAACGATGGTGGCGGAATCGGTTTTGTGGATGATCCCAACAGGGTGAACGTTGCCCATACTCGCTGTCGCCGCGAAATGATCATAGTCGGCGATACCGAATGCCTGAAAAAATATGCAAAAAACAATGTCTTCCAAAGAATGGAGCGCGCCATTGGCAGGGACGGCGAGATAATTGATGTCGATTCACAAATGACAATAAATCTGTAACAAGCTCTTAATTGCGTGGAGGTATTGTAATTTCCTGCCCCAGTTGAAGATCCGTGGGACTTTTAACCTTGTCCTTGTTTGCCTCGAGAATCAGTTTGACGTATTTTGTGTCCCCATAGAATTTCTTTGAGATTTTGATGAGAGTGTCACCGGTCTGCACATGATACGTGACATTTCGTGGCTGGGGATTGACTTCAGATTTTGATACTATTGGCCCGGGGGTCAGCGTGGCGGTATCCACATTTCCTTCCGGAGCGGTTTTGCCGGAGGAATCTGGTGTTAGTGGGAGATTTTCATCTTTATTCGTCGCCAGAGAGGAAGATTCTGGTGAAATTTTCATTTTCAGGTATTTGTTTTCCTTGAGGAGCTTTTCGATCGCCTTGATGTATTTCTCCTCTCTTGTCTGGAGTTCCATTATTTTTTTTATATTGTCACCGTCATTGGCGAACCTGTCCCGGTTCCTGTCAAAATATTTTTTCTCGGCCTGCTCGAGCCACATTCTTGCGTTCTCCCTGTCCAAGGAATCCGGAACAAGCTCAAGATATGTCCGGTAATAGTAGATCGCAATCAGCGGGTCGTCCAGGACATCGTCGTATAGGACTGCGAGTTCATAATGGGCGGAAGGTGAGTTGGGATTGATCTGGATATATTCCTTGAAGGCCTTTGCCGCCTCGCTATAGTCTTTTGTTTCGACAAGCTTTTTGGCCTTGACGAACATGGGGTGTTTGCCTTCCTCTAGCTTGCCCTCGCAAGAACACAGCATCATGATGGCACAAACGCAAAAAAGACTGACAAGGAAAGTCCTATTATTCAGTCTTGGGAAGCGGAATTCAATCATTTTTTTCGGTTTTCAGTTTTTTGAAGAAGCCAGAATCGTCAAGTTTCCTTATTATGTTTTTCAATCCCTGTTTCACGGCGTTGCTGGTGAAAGTCGCCCCTGTGACAGTCTCACACTCGGCCTCGCCCAATTTCTTGTTCTTCCATTTTTCCGTCTTGAAGCCATTTTGAAACTTCTTCAAGGAAGCCGGGGTCTCCCTGTTTTCGCCAACGAATATGGAGAGGACTCTGCCTTTCGGATCACATACAAGTATGACTTCGACCATTCCCTGGTATCCTTTGGTCGAGATACCGAGTTCCTTCGAGGAGAAGAGATATGCGACAGTCTCTCCCCCTTCCTGTTTGATCACTTCTATGAACTTGATCGGAGTCGTGTTTTTTTTCAGATTGACCTTGCCGCCAATGCACTTCTGGAGCTCGGCCTTGTACATGTCATCCTGGTCGGCACCATATGCAGAATGGAAAAACAGCGCAGTGATACCAATCAAGATGCAGACGGCGACGTTTTTCATTTTCTGAAATCCCGAAACTTATTTTGCCGGGATGAGCTCGCCTCTTCTGTTCTTGGCCCATGCTGCTTCATTGTCGCCCTGTACTGCGGGTTTTTCCTCGCCGTAGCTGACGGTCTGCATGCGATTGTCCGCCACGCCAAGCCCTACAAGGGCATCCCTGATCGAGATAGCTCTTCTTTCGCCGAGAGCCCTGTTATACTCGAGGCTTCCCCTGTTGTCGCAATGCCCCTCTATTATCAGACAATGGTCGGGGTTCTTCGCAAGATGATCGGCGGCAGCCTTTATTTTTGCATATTCGGAAGTTCCCACATTTGACTGGTCATAGGCAAAATACACTGCAGGAAGGCTGACACCTGGAATCGGAGTCCACTGGTCGGGCGACTTGACACCTGCTCCTGCGTCTCCAAAAGCACCGGGCGTCGTCGTGCCGTCGCCGTTGGCATTGATACCGCTGATGTCGTCAGGATTTTCCCCATCGCCAGTTTTTGATTTGCAACCCGACAGGAAAGCCATTGCCGACATGAACAGAACACATAATGCAACACGGGAAAACAACTTCATTTTTTTTCTCCTCTTTTTGAATTTTGTTTTTCTCGAGATTCTCTTTTTAAAAATCCTCTTATTCTATTAATCTAAATTAAGCCTGCAAAAAACAAGATGGAAAACAATAAAAATTCGAATTATTTTGCGTATTTTGCCATTTGTATCATCTGAATCCGGATATTATTGTACATTCCTGAAACGGAACCAGGAGACAATTACCGATATGACTGCAAATAAAAAAAATATTGACTGGGGTGGCCTCGGCTTCAATTACATGCCCGTTGACAGGCACATCAGATACACATGGGAGAGCGGGAAGTGGAATTCCGGGAGACTGCTGAAAAAGGATGAGATCACTCTCCCCATAGCCGCCACCTGCCTGCATTATGGCCAAGCCTGTTTCGAGGGGCTCAAGGCATTCTGCTGGCGGGATGGCACCGTGCGCGTATTCAGACCCGAGGAAAATTCCAGAAGAATCAATAGCACTGCGGATCACATACAATGCCCGGAAATACCGGAGAAGCTTTTTCTTGACGCCATAAAAAGGGTGATAAAAGCCAATTTGGACTATGTGCCGCCATACGGGACAAAAGGGTCGCTCTACATAAGACCCCTGCTCATAGGCACAGGAGCCGGAATAGGCGTGGGGCCGAGCAACAGATACGACTTCATTGTACTAGTCGTTCCGGTCGGCAATTACTACAAGGAAGGGATCTCTCCGGTGAGGGCTATCATTTCCGAGGACTATGACCGGGCCGCTCCGAAGGGGACGGGACACATAAAGATGAGCGGCAACTATGCGGCAAGCCTCAAACAGGCGGCGTTGGCGAAAAAACAGGGGTTCCCGATCGTGCTCTATCCAGACGCGAAAACAAGAAGCTGCGTGGACGAGTTTGGTACAAGCAATTTCATTGGCATAACAAGGAGCGGAGTCTATGTGACTCCATCTTCGGACACTATATTGCCGAGCGTGACGAACAAATCGCTCATGCAGATTGCCGCGGATCTGGGGATTCCGGTCGAAAGACGCGAAATCAGCCTCGAGGAACTGCCGGAATTCGCGGAGATCGGCGCCTGCGGAACTGCTGTGATCATAACCCCCATCGGCGAGCTTGTTTTCAAAACCAGGATTTTCAAGTACGGGAACGAATGCGGCCATGTTCTTAGAAGGCTCTATGACAGACTTACCGGCATCCAATTTGGAGAAGAGCCTGACACGCACAAGTGGCTCAGAAAGATATGACGGAGTCGCACATTTTCCATTTTACAACTCTTTTATACTGAAGGACGTCCGTATGGATCCCTTAAGCTTTCTCGCATGCCTTACTGCCGGGATCACAGGTTTGGGAATGGCTGAATCACTTCATCACAAGTGCAAACTTAAAAGAATACGCCACAGGATCCACGTCAGCGGTACAAGAGGCAAGACTAGTCTGACGCGGCTGATATGCGCGGGACTTAACAACAATGGAATCAGGACTGCCGCAAAAACAACTGGAACACTCCCCAGAATGATAATCCCGGACGGACGCGAGGTTCCAGTGTTCAGACCCGTGGGCGCGAACATAATGGAGCAGATGAGAATCGTCTCTGCGGCATCGGATCTCGGGGTTGATGCTCTGGTACTCGAATGTATGGCGCTTCAGCCCGAACTCCATTGGATAAGCGAGAATAAGTTCATCAAAGCCACGCACGGAGTCATAACAAATATCCGACCCGATCACCTAGATGTAATGGGGCCGACAACGAAGGATGCGGCCATGGCCATATCAGGAATGATCCCTGTCAGGGGAAAACTTTATACCGCAGAGCATGTGAATCGTGAGATCTTGAAAAAAGTTTGCGATGACAGGGAAACTGAACTTATAGGAGTTTTAAAAGAAGAAGTGGACTCTGTGACTGACGATGAACTCGCGGGCTTCTCGTATATAGAACATAGGGACAATGTTGCTCTCTCCATCAAATTTCTGGAGGACTTCGGAATTCTCAGGAAAAATGCGGTGGAGGCGATGTGGAATGTACTGCCGGATCCGGGCGTGCTCACCGAACACAGACTCAATTTCTTCGGACGGGAAATAATTTTTGTGAATGCGTTCGCCGCGAATGACCCCGAATCAACCGAGATGATATGGAACATGATGCGGAAGAAATACTCCGAAGTTGAGAACTTCGTAGTAGTCTTCAATCTTAGGGAAGATCGCCCACTCAGAACTCTGCAGTTTGTGAACGAAACAGAATTCTGGAAAAATGCCGAAAGAGTCGTCCTCATGGGAAGCGGATCATATCTTTTCTCTAGGATAGCATCCAAGAAAACCGACTATTCGGTAAGCAGGTTCGTATATACCGAGCAGGATTCAGTCGAGGAGATTTTTGAGAAGATAATTGACGTGAGCGGCAGTTCGGCTCTGATAGTCGGAGTCGGAAACATTGGAGGCCTCGGGATTCCTCTGACAAGATATTTCAAGAACAGGGGATGTCTGGACACCAGGCGGATTCCACACGAATTAACAGGAACAAGTGCAATATAAAGGATTTGAATCATGTCTGAAGTTCTTGCCCTTTCAATAGGAGTAGGTCTTGTTGTAGGCCTGCTCTTCACCGAGTTTTTCGGGATAAGCTCCGGAGGGCTGGTCGTTCCCGGATACATAGCCCTGTTCCTTGACAGGCCGATAGATATCATCGTCACGTTTCTCGTGGCCTTCCTCGCATTTTCCATTGTCAGGGTCATGTCTCTCTTCCTTATCGTGTATGGAAAACGGAGGACGGCACTGATGATACTTGTCGGATATCTTCTCGGAATGCTTCTCAAGGAGAATTCCAGTTTCTTCATGAACGTTGACAATTCGCTTTCGATCATAGGCTTCATAATTCCGGGGCTGATAGCCACCTGGATGGACAGGCAGGGAACTGTGCAGACTATCGCCTCGACGCTCACCATCGCCATCATTGTCAAACTCATAATTATTATGCTGGGAATAGAGGTGGTACTATGAAAAAAATCTACTGGCGTCCTCAGAAAATCTCATCGAGAGTACTTTTCCTCATATTTCTGACTTCCGTGGTCTGCTACATCACAGTACTAAGATTCGATGTGAAGAAAAAGCTTCCGCATTTCAAGGACAAGATTGCTGCGGCCAAACTTGCGCAGAACGCATTCGAGCTGGTCAAGGAGGAGCGTCTCAGAAAAAATATTCCGATAGATTCCGAGTCGGACCCCGGCGAGACCGGCCTCATCGGGACCATATCGTCGCCTGTAACCACAAATTCGGGATATCTTCCTGCAAAAAGAACTTCCGTCAACCCGAATTTTGCCGCCGTGGTCGTACAGTACCTCAAATCGCTGGGAATAAAGAAGGATGATGTCGTGGCCGTCGGCATCTCGGGATCATTCCCAGCAATGAACATCGCAGTTTATTCGGCGATCGAAACACTCGGTGCCAAGGCCATCGTTGTCTCGAGCGCGGGATCGTCGCAGTGGGGTGCCAACACCCCAGGCTTTTTGTGGCCCGACATTGAAAATTTGCTCTTCAGCAAGAAGGTCTTCTCCATAAGGGCGGATGGCGTCACGCTCGGAGGAATAGACGATAAGGCATTGGGTCTGTCTGCCGACGGGAAAAAAATAATGGAGGATTCCATCACATCCAACGGATACAACTTTCTCAAGGTCAAGAACTATCCCGACAGCCTTGAGAAAAAAATGACTCTCTACAGGGAACTTGCAGGGGACAGGCCCATCAAGGCGTATGTAAATGTTGGAGGTGGAACAACTTCTGTCGGAACAAAACTCGGCAAATTCAAATTCCATTCCGGAATCAACAAGAAACTTCCGATCGGCACATCAGGAATAGATTCCGTAATGACCCGCCTGGTACAGGAAGGGGTACCGGTCATACATCTGACAAAAGTGGATGAACTTTCCACCCGCTACGGATTCCCCGAACAGCCGAAGACCATGCCCAAGGTTGGCGAAGGGAAAATCTACACCACCGAAGAGCCCAACAAACTTCTCGCAGCCATCGCTCTCGTGGTCATATTCTCCGTCCTCTATGTCCTCGTCAGACTTGACTGGGGGTTCAGGCTCTTCGGTGTCTCGTCCCCAAAGAAAAATTCCTATCCCGAACAGATGGTCTGATACTAAGTGGCGTCCTATTGGCAAGTAATTGTGTAGCCACGGCCATGTTGGCCGTGTGTAGCCTCCATGTTGGAGGCGACTACATTTATGAGAGCATTACTAGCCCATTGATTGCAACTCGTTATGAGATCACAGATGGAGAAACTAACTTGTCTTAAGACAGATTGTATTTGAAATCTTCATAGGTGAATTTGCGTATTTTCTCCACTTTTCCATCAAGTCTGCGGACAACAATGGATGGCATTTGGATTCCGTTGAACCAGTTCTTCTTGACCATTGTGTAGCCCGCCGCGTCGGCGATGCGGACTTCGTCTCCGGGCTTCAGTTTCTTTTTAAGCCCGTAAGTTCCAAACACATCACCAGCCAAACAGGAGCACCCGGCTATGATGAACTTGTGCGGACCAGATTTAGGAGATGCTATTTTCGCATTTTGACGGTATATGAGAAGATCCAGCATATGCGGTTCTATTGATGCATCCACAATCGCGATGTCCATCTTATTATGAACAACATCAAGGACTGTGGTGACCAGCTCTGTGCACTGGGTTATTGCCGCCTCTCCGGGTTCAAGATATATTTGTACACCATATTTCCCGGCAAAGTCCTTTAATTTTGCACAGAATTCCCTGACCAGATAGCCTCCCTTGGTAAAGAAAAGTCCACCACCCAAGCTGATCCACTCCATTTTCTTGAGCAGGGAACCGTATTTTTCACCTATGTAATCAAGAGATTTTGCGAGATTCGCAAAGTCATCATTCTCGCAGTTGAAATGGAACATAAGACCGCTTACAAGTGGAGCAATCTTTTCAATTTCTTTTTTATCAATTACTCCAAGTCTGGAATATTTTCTTGCCGGATTCGCCAGATCGAAATGTGAATAGCTGATCCCTGGATTGACTCTGATCCCGAGCTTAAGTCCTTTGACATCCTTGTGAAACATATTGAGTTGTGACACGGAATTGAAAATCACTTTGTCTGCGAATTTTGCAAGTTCGATTATGTCTTTCCTAGAATATCCTACGCTGAAAGCATGAGTTTCCTTGCCGAATTTCTCATGGCCGAGTCTGGCCTCGAAAAGGGAACTGCTAGTGGTTCCATCCATATATTTCTGCATGAGAGGAAATACGCACCAGGTTGAAAAACATTTGAGGGCGAGGACTGATTTTGCGCCAGAAGTTTCGCGGATATGACTGATTATCTTCAGATTTTTCAGAAGTTTCTTTTCATCTATCAGGTAATATGGTGTCGAAAGATTGGTCATATCTTACCCTGGAAAATTAAACCACCTATGCTGGAACCAATACAATATTTTCCCCGCTAAACACGCCAAATACGCGAAAAACACAATTTTCTATTCTATCCAGTTAATCCTGCATGCCACGCCGTAAATTATTTGGAATCGAAGGCGGGGTATCATGTCTAAAATGTATGGCAGACCATTCCATCTCGTAGCTTAGGTTCAAACCAAGTTGATTTAGGTGGCATTATTCCGCCGGCATCGGACACCGCCATAACTTGAGCAACTGTTGTCGGAAACATTGAGAACGCTACGACATGCTTCCCTGTATTAACAAGTTTTTCGAGTTCCTTTGTTCCTCGTATTCCGCCTACAAAATCAATTCTCTTGCTTGTTTTCGGATCATCAATTCCGAGAAGTGGCGCAAGAATATTGTCCTGTAGTATGCTTACATCGAGCTGTTCGATGGGGCCAAGATCAGAAAGACTAAATTTTGGTGTAAGTTTCTGCCATTTCCCATCGAAAAACATGCATATTTCGGCAGGTTTTGAAGGAGAAGGGCTGGATGCTGGCAAAATTTCGAACTTTTTGCGAATTTCACGGAGAAAATTATCTTTTGAGAGACCATTCAAATCCTTGACCACTCTGTTGTATGGAAGAACTTTAAGTTGTGAAGCCGGAAAGACGACCGCGAGAAAATAATTATAGTCTTCTTTTTCTGTGTGTTTTGGATTGTTTTTTCTCATTTCCGCGGCGGTTCTCGATGCGGCGGCAGCTCGGTGGTGGCCGTCTGCTATATAGAGATTCTCAACATTTTTAAAGAGTTTGGAAATTTTCAAACTCCTATTTTCACCCGCTTTCCAGAAACTGTGATATATTCCATCAGGTGCAGTGAACTCGAAATAAGGTTTTTCGGACATTGTTTCCGCGACTAGCGCATCAATTTCCGGTCTATCCCTGTAAGTCAGGAAAACAGGACCTGTATGCGACTTCAAGGTAACTATGTGACGTGTCCTGTCGTCCTCTTTGTCTTTTCTGGTCTTCTCGTGTTTTTTTATAATATCCTTGTCGTATTCGTCCGTGGAAAAAACTGCTGCGAGGCCGGTCTGAATATGATCTCCCATTTTAAGGGAATACACATAGATATTTTTTTCTTTATCCTTTTTCAGCGGCGCTGCTTCAATAAGCCTTTTGAAGTTTGTCTTGGCTTTTTCATAGACTTCCGGCCTGTAGAGGTCAATACCCGCTTCCATTTCGATTTCCGGACGCGATATTCGCAGAAAACTCAAGTTGTTTCCTTTGGCGAGAACTGCGGCCTCTTCGCTGTTGACTACATCGTATGGTACGGCCGCTACAAGATGCGCCTTTTCCGGTTCCGGCAGAAGCCCGTTGAATCCTAAAACAATAGCCATATTATTATCCTTGCATTATTTACAGTTTTTCTTTTCTATTTCGAAGTTTAGAGTTTAGTGTGGTTTCCGAAAGCGAAGTTTTAACCGTAATAGTGGAACTCAAATTTTCAATGCTCATATTATCAAAAATTTCTTTTTTGAATGGGTTTTCCTCCTGTCCGTTGTTTTTCCTGATTCCAGCGACCCAGATTGCTCTTCCAATTTAATGCCGGTTTATTGGCAGATTTTTTCACAGGCGGAATTATATACCTCAATATTTTTCTTCTTCATGCTGGCATATATGGAATTTCCCCTGAGTTTTTCCAGGTTGATTCTGACTATCATATTTGTCTTTGCGGGAAAACTTCCGAGAATGCCGCCAAATTATCTTGAACTTCAGTATAAACTCTGACCCCTTTTCGCATAACGTCAGAGTGTCAACAGTCGGAAAACATGCTGCACGTCAATGATCCCGTCTCAAGACACCTGTGAGACAACGCGGACCACTGCCATATTTTATGGTTGCGTCAAAAGGCAGAGTTATCACCTTCATGCTCCGCTTGCGGTATTCTGCGGCTATCCGTTCATACTGCTCCGGCACCACTATGGTATTTTCGTCAATGCAAAGGTTATTGGCACCGGCCACCTCGTCCGGATTTACCTTTATCTTGTCCCAGGAAAGTAAGGGTTCCGGTAGTTCACCGATGATGGCTTCCGGGCAGTAAGTAAGAAGCCCAGGTCTGTTCAAGCCTAACACCCAGTCCAGATGGAATCTGTCGGGCTTGAGTCTTATCACCCAGACTTTGTATTTCGGCCCTAGAAACTGCTGTAGCCATTCGACACCGGCCTCGCTCGATGCGTTGCCGGACATGCCCACGTAAATGTTAAAACCGTCCATGGCTATGTCTCCGTTCTCGAGATAGATATCGTCCTTCAAATAGTGCGGCGACGGAGGGGGTGTTGCGCAGTATCTGACATTTCTGCCTTTAAGGACAGGTTCGAGAGCCGGCCTGACCACCCACACCTGCTTGCGCCTGAAAGGAAGTCTGAAGGAATTCAGCAGGAGGACGTTGTCGGATATCACCCTGAAGAAATCAGCGCCGCCGAAGAGCATGTTGCCTTTCTGTATTCCGGTGAGGAAATCTTTCTCTTCCGGATATTGCATCGGCTTGAGTCGGTGGACTATTACGCCTTCTTTTTCCAAGACTGACGCGAGACCGTCTATCTGCAACTTGACTGCGTCCATTACATCGGGGAAGAACTCGTGCGAACTTTTGCCCGCGTATTTTTTTAAGGCCTCCTTGCCGTCGTCCGGAATCCACACTAGGCTGGACACGTAATCTGGCTCGATAGTATCATCCTCGATGCCGAGAAACACCTCTTTCAGTTTTCCCCATTCATTGTAGACGCCTATAGTATTATCATTTTCCTGTGTGTATCCACCGCATATTCCGAGTGATAACAGCGCCACAACAGTCATTGCGACAATTGCCATACTCTTCATATTCCCCCCCTTAACTGATAGGAATTTTAATTTTTATCATGGAGAATAATAAGCCGGGAGGATTGAAGATTCAATTAGGAAAATACTGAAAAACAAAACTCCTATCCGTATTTTCACTTCTGAGATTCGCTGTTTTCGGCGATTTTTTTCAATGTTGCTATTCTCTCGCGCAAGGGTGGATGCGAATAGTTGATGGCGGAATACAGAGGATGTGGGTGGATATTTGTAAGGTTGTTCCGATGAAGTTTGAGAAGAGAACTTATTAAAGGATGCGCACTGCCAGTCAATTGACAGGCGAACAAGTCGGCTTCACGCTCGAATTTTCTCGATATAATACTCATGATTGGAGAAAATGGATATAATACTATTGACATTATAAATCCGGCAAGGATTATTTTTGTGAGAAATGTTTGCAGTGGAAGCATATCTGGAGGGAACGAGAATGCGTTATTGAGGAAGTCGCTTCCGATAAGGCGATATATACAGAAGGCGACGACAAATGACAAGGTTTCAAATACTAGCAGGTTTTTGAAGACATGCCTTTTCTTCCAATGCCCGGCCTCATGGGCTAGAATTGACGCTATCTCATTTTTCTCCATTTCTGACAAAAGCGTGTCGAAAAGAACAATCCTCTTCACATTTCCTATTCCGGTGAAATATGCATTGCTGTGCCCGGTTCTTTTCGATGCGTCCATCTTGAACACCCTGTCTATGCGCAGTCCCACCTTTGACATAAGTGAACTAAGTTCCTGCACAAGTTCCTCGTCATTGACAGGCTCGAATTTGTGGAAGAGCGGTTCTATTACATACGGCGATATGAACATTATGAACAGACTGAAAATCAGAAAGAAGATCCAGGCGAAAAGCCACCAGCAGTTTGGAAAGAACTGGACCAATGCGAAAAATGCCGAAAAAATTATTCCGGAAAGAATTCCGGAAATCAAAATTGACTTGATAAAATCCTTAATCCACAATCCTGCTGTCATTTTGTTGAAGCCATATTTTTTTTCTATCTTGAAATTGGAATACAGGCTGAAGGGAATGCCTATAAAAGTGCTTGCACAGGCAATTATCAACATGCATAATGTGCCTGAAACTATGAAAGGAAGATTTAGACCGACATTATAGTGATGTTTTTTACTTAACTCCTTAATGGTCAATGATATAACTGCAAATATTATGTCAAAAGGTAGCCAGTAAAATGAAATTGAATATATTTTATATAATCTCTTGACAGATATGATAATTGCAATATATTTTTAAATAAATATATCACTAAGGGTAGCCACAATGTATGTTGAGGAAATAAAAAATAAGCAAGGCAAGAAACTCTATCGGACGGTTTTAATCAGGGAAAGCTACAAGGAAAAGGGGAAGGTCA
>CAIQLG010000173.1 GCA_903872565.1 uncultured Lentisphaerota bacterium
ATACAGATGGTATTATCAGACACAGGCCTTCTTCCAGGGCTATGAAGGAAAAGGTAAGGAATGGAAAGATTGGAATACAATGTTCACAAAAGCACTTCTCAAAAATCAAAACTCAGATGGTCACTGGGAAAGCCCTATATATGGAATGGAACTCGGGAAAGGGGAGGCTGAGGGGTTCGGAGAAGGACAATTCAAAGGTGTTGCACAAGGCATATATTCAACCGCGCTTTGCTGTCTGATGCTTGAGGTCTATTACAGATACCTTCCTACATTCAAAGTTGTTACCTCTGCTCCGGTGGCCTCCGCAGGCAAAAACGAAGAAGCGGATGGACTTATTATCAAATAAGATCACTGGTTGTCCTGCATCCGTCCGCGTTGGCCTACTGGAGAAAATTCACATACGCCTGTCTTTTCTGGACGATTGATGTTAGTGCAGGTAAAAAATGAACTAGGGGGAATAGCCTTTGTGATCGACAGGAAGTACTCATCCGAAGACCATTTTCAGACAAAGTATCATCAGAAAAGACCTTGAATCATCCTCTTTTTTTCAGAATGTCTGCCTCATATTTTCTGATTACATCCATGACGGCAAATCCGGATTGCACATTGTTTTTAAGACAATAGTATTCCCAGACAGCGCCCAGGGGGAGCATCTTCGCTTCCTCCTGCAATGCGAGACGTCCGGACAAATCCCATTTACCTTCAAGTTCGCAAAGCTTTTTATGCGGTTCAAGAAATGCGTTCAGGAGTGCCTTCTGCAGATTTCCTACGCCTATAACCCAGGCTGCAATACGATTTATGCTCGCATCAAAATAGTCCATACAGAAATTAACACGGTTCAGATAATCATATCTGACAGATTCCTGCGCTATGCCAAGGAGTTCATCGTTCAACACCGCAACATGGTCGCTGTCCCAGCGGACTCCACGACTGACATGAAGCAGAATCTCGTCAAGATGGCACATCAGCGCAGACAGCTTATCCGGGATGGATTCCGTGGGATGGAAATGCCCTGAGTCAATGCACAGGAGTTTTTTCCTTTTCACGGCATATCCTAGGCAAAAATCATGGGAGCCCACGGTATAAGATTCCACTCCGATCCCGAACAGTTTGGATTCAATGGCATCACGCAAATATTCACGCGGCAACGTTTCAGAAAATATTTCATCTAGGGAATCCTGCAGTCTCAGCCGCGGGCTATACCTGTCGGCAGGTGCATCCTTGAAACCGTCAGGAACCCAGACATTGCAGACCGACGGGGAACCAAATCTCTCCCCCATCTTCGCCGCAACCCGGCGAATGCTTTTGCCGTGATTGATCCAGAACTTCCTTATCTCACGATCCGGATGACTCAGGGACATTCCGTTGTCCAGGTTCCTGTGCGAGTAAAAGGCAGGGGCTATGTCCATCTTTAGACCACGAGTTTCAGCCCAGTCTATCCATTCAGAAAAATGTTGGACATCGTATCCGTCACGGTCAACTCCCTTGAACATCCTGTCAACTTGATGTGCCTGCAGGCAGACTCTGTGTCTGCCTGGAATTAGTTTGAGTGCCATTTCAAGATCGGAACGCAGCTCATCGGCTGTCCTGGCCCTTCCCGGACAATTTCCTGTGACCTGGCATCCACCGGTCAGGTTATGATCTGTCTTTTCAAATCCGACCACGTCATCACCCTGCCATGCATGAATTGAAATGGAAATCGAATCAAGTCTGGCAAGTGCGGATGAAACATCAACGCCGTATTCCCCATACTTTTCACATGCGATCTCATATGCCTTCTCCACAACATTCATACAGTACCTCTTTTGTTTTATTTTTATACTGTTGGAAAAACCTAGTAAAAATCCACGACCAGAGGACGTGGCCTTGCTCTGAGCCACCCATCCGCCGTCGTTCGCAAACGAACTATGGCGGACACAGTAGGGCGGCGATAATGGAGGGTCGAGTTTCATGCCACGCCGTAGTTTCCTTACGAAGGCGGGTACTCGACCACAGGCAGAATTTTATTCTGCCGCATTATTCTGGCGGAATCTAATTCCGCCACGGTCGAATAGAATTCGACCCTCCATCAGTTTTTCTGTTTCGGGATCTCTCTCAAACTTTCCCTTTCTCCCTCAGGAAGAAGTCCTGACCCCGACCCCAAGCAAGACTAAGCGAGGTAATTGCAAAATTACCTCGAGCCGATGAAAAACTAACGGAGGGTGGACTTTCCAGTCCGCCGTTTGAGTTCAATTTTCGCGGGTAAGAAAACCCGCGCTCCCTTTAAATTCGACTTTCGTCTTCGTAAGATTATACCAAAAACAATTTATTATTCCAGAATGATTTCTCCCATACGGTCCAGTGAGTGAAAGGATCCATCGAAGGTGGGGCTCCAAAACAGATTGTCGCCTTTTCCGCCGTAGGACCTCATCAGATTCACATAAACTGTCTGTCCAGGTTTGAGCCCGCCTGGCACCAGTCGGCTAAGTGGGAATCCCAGGCTCACAGTCCAGGAATCCGCAGCGGTCTTGGAAATCACACTCACCCCGCTCTCCCATTTGTCAGAGCTCTCACCATAACCCAGTCCAGCGTGCCCGCCCTCGGGATTGATCGCTATTTGCCGGTACGGATATGCTCCATGTTTGAGCGCGAAAAGCATCTCCCAATCATCCCCGTCCCAGATATTCGGACCGCATACCAGGGATCCGGTCTTTGAATCATCTGTAAGCCGGAGATAAAGATAGTCGCCGTCCTGCATTAAACATGCTTCCATTTTCCGTGAACCTGAATATCCCCATTGCGTAAACCATTCCCCGGCTGGCACTGCCTTGCACCAGTCAACCTTGAGCGGATCGCCGGCGGCGCCTTTCGGCGATCGCCGCACCCGCACCTGTGGTGGCGGTGTGGCGGTGCGGCGCAGTGCTATCTTCTCTTCCTCTTGGCGGCACAACACATGATCAAACGTATAATCGAATGCGTAGAGTGTTCCTCTCGTGATTTCGACCTCGGCTATGGCTGGCGTTACGGGAAGCGTGTCCTTTCCACGCCAGCGGACGGCAAGATCCCGAAGATCGCCTGCCATCGGATCGCAATCGTCGTAGCCGTAGCCCTTGATGGGATTGCCACCGGCATCCACCAATTGCACACGAATCCGCCCCCCGGGCTGCATGACCGCGTTCAGCGCCAGCCGACTCGAATCGGATTTACGCGCGGTGAGTGAAATCCGCTCGACAAGATCCGCCTGGCAGCCGATGATGCGGCCTCGTATCCATTTGGCAAGTCCGATTTTCGAAAACCCACCCATGGCAGTGGCGTTCTTGTAAAATTCGGATTCTTGCACCCCCACACCGCACGCGCCGTGCCGGTCTATAGTGCCACAGAAGTAAAGCCACGTCTCCTCCCCGACCTCCAGCGGATAAGCCGCCGTGTAGATCGCCCCGCGCGCCCATTCAGGCGCTTCACTGGTGGAAAGCCAATCGGGACGGCCGGTGACGTGCCGCCAACAGCCTCCGCGCTCCAATTGATACACGATGGAAAGATCCACGCAACCACAGCTCCCCCAGTTTCCACCGAGTTTGCTGTCATGGCCAAGCGGCAGTTGATGCCGGAAATTCCAAAGGAAGCCAATAGTCGGCCCCTCGGTCGGCATCAGTCCCACGCCATAGTAGTCGGCGCTGTTGAAACCTCTAGCTCGCGCCGAGATGTCATCGTAATCATCGGGGAACAGCGATGAAACAGGCTCGCTCGCCTGTCCCTTCCTCCATTCTGCCGATGAGAATGCCCGCCTGGACAAACCGCCCATGCACCGGCCAGTTTTCAAGACGGCGCGGGCGCACCGGGAGACAGGATCCCATACGCTCGTGATGACATCCGCGCCAGACCAAAGCGGTTCGGGCGAATCGAGATCCCAGTGCAGGCCATCCGCAGAATGTGCGGTGAAGTAGCCCTTGCCGTTCACCTTCCCGGGAAACCGCCCCAGGAACTTCGCGGGATCGGCGTAGCCAAATGCCCTGTAGCGTTGAGTGGGGTCGGCATCCGGATCGATGATGACCGAAGGCGAGTGGAACGGAAGGTCGGTGAGTTGGTTCGCCTTGGTTCCCATGCACTCTACCAACCCATATTTTGGACGGCGCCAATTCAGACCGTCATCACTTTCCACGCAGCCAACGGTGATCACATCTTCGCCATTCCAGTTCCTTGGCCAAGCCTGATACCACATCCGGAAGACGCCGCCGTCACGAATCACCGAGCCATAGATGGAAGCTCCGACCGCATCCACGTCGGAGCCACCCTGCAGCACAGGTTCGCCGAGGATCGTCGGACGGTTCAGCACAATTCGCATGCCCTGGGACATGCTTTTCACCTGGGAATGACCTTCACAAATCAATTGCATTGTTCATGCCTCCTTAAATTTAACAGGTTACGCCGGGACTTGTCGGAACGCCACCACTCCCGACACCCTTTGGTGCCGGAATCTACGATGTTGGTGGCATTTATTCAATAGTGCCGGCAGAGTCACAAGATCCCGGCCACGGAGTGTGTCGGGATTGCCGGCGTTCCTTAGAAAAATACAATTTCCATACGATTAAATTAAAATGAAACAGACTCCAATGAATACTGATAGAAATTTTGATTTTTATCGCGGAGGACAATAACCCGGAAGGACTGAAGATTCAATGGGGAAACGCTGGTAAACAGTGAAAATTCTCCATTTCCCCTCCGCGCAGCACGGAGGAGGGGAAGGGACGGGGCAAATAACAGAAAAAAAGTCGTGCGAAATAGTTAATTTCGCACAAAGAGGACCTCTTGTTTCCTGCCCTGCATTAGTTCCTTCTCCTTTCATAGAACCAGATCGCGCCGCTGCGCGGCGGCAGCGTGACTGCGACCCCCTTGTGGATCAGATCTTTCCCCGAGATGTCTCGGATCTCACCGGTTTCGGCGTTATTGAAGACGTAGAGGGCATCAGGGTGAATTCCCTTGGGATGAATTGTGATCGTCTCTTCAGGTGCTGCCGGAAGCCGGATGGCCTGGATCAACCCCTGTCCGCTTTCCGGGCAATCGAACTGCCGTGCCACCCACTGCCCGGTGCTCCGGTGATACGGCGTGAGCGGATAATAGTCGCCATGCAGCAGAAGGTCTGAGGCCCTTCGCCAGACGGCGATCATCTTTCTGACCAGCGCAAAATCGTAATCGTCCCGCTGGATGTCCAAGGTTGCGAACAGCATGGGAGCCATGGCGCAATGGAACGAGAAGCTGTCCACCTGGTGGTCGAACCGCACATTGCCGCCGATATCCCAGGAGATGGTAGACTCTTTGAAGTATGGGAGCCACTCGTAGAGCGTACGTTGGAATGCCAGTTTCACCGGATGATTCCCGTAGCCGTAGTCGGAATAGTGCAGCGGCACGGAACGCCGCATGGTTTCAAGATCGTTGCGACGCCCGCCGGATGCGCACGAATCGATCCAGAGGCCGGGATTGCGGGCCAGCAGATCGTCCCAGTATTGAAGGTAGCCCTGGACATATAAATTCTCGTTCAGTCCCTGGCGATCCTGTGCCTCGTTCCTGCGCCAGTACAGCAACGGCGCAAAGTTGAAATCCTGCCTGTATATTTTAATGCCGTTATCCTTGATCAGGCGGCACACATGGTCGGTCAGCCACTGGCGGCATTCCGGATTGCCCAGGTTCAACAGGCGATTTCCCTCGCTTCCGGTCCTCAACAGCCATTCCGGGTGTTCCAGATCGAGTTTTGAACCAGTGCTTACCCGTTCCGGCTCGAACCAGAGCAAGAGGTCGGCACCGGCCTTGGCGGCGCAGTCTGACACCGGCTTCAGCCCCTTGGGGAACCGTTCGGTATCCGGCTCCCAGGTGCCAGTCAGATGCCATTCTCTTTTATGGTCTTTGGTGTAGCATGGATACCACCCGGCATCGATCCACCAGACATCAGGGCAGATACCGCGTTCCTTGAATTTCGCGATAAAGCGAACCTGGTTTTCTTCGGTTGCCGCCGTGAATTCCTCGCCCGCCGCATCGGTGCCGCAACATGCCAGATGCGGCTTCATCAACTGCCCGCTGGGGCGGGGCATGACATGGGAACGATACCAGCGGCGCCACAGGTTTTGCGAGCGTGTCCGGTCGCCGCGATAGAACATCAGCACCGAGAGAGGTGTCCGAGCCTCCTCGCCCGGCAGAAGCTTGAAGTGCGTCAATTCCTGGCCAGCGGTGATATGCACGGCGTTGCCGTCAAGCCCGCAGAAAGAGGATGCCCATTGGCCGGACCATCCAACCACGACGATCAGGCCGCGGTTGGTAGTCGTGTCTTCGAGGTTGTAGAATGGCCAGGCGCGATCGGTCGGGCGGCCGCCCACCGGGGCAAACTGGTACGCCTCCCCATGCGCCAGCGAAACTCGAAACGGCTCGTAGCCATCCCGCTCACAATAGTCGCCGGTCCAATAGTTCAGATACGGGAATGGGCCGATCCTGCGAATAATATCCAGTGAACGGATGTTTTCGATCATCGGCGTCTTGCGATCCGATGTGTTCTTCAGGCGCAGACACCATTCAAGCACCGGGAACCGCGTATATTCCTTGATCTCGCAGATCAAGGCCAGCCCGGTCTTCGGATCTGTGCGGGTGATCTGATGCAGGATGACACCATCCTTGTCCGGGAGAGATTTTTTCTTCAGCCGCCAGCCCGGAAGAACCCCCGCCGAAGATTTACCGCCGTACTGGAAGCTGAACCAGAAGGGGTTGACATCCGTCGCTCTGCCGATTGTAATAGACTCACCTTTGCCCAATTCAATCTTCAGGTCTGCCCAGTCCGCATGCGCGTATGAAAGCGGTCCCTTGACCTTCAATGTGAACTGCTTGCTCCCACCGAGCCGCGCGTCAAACCGCGCGGGCTCATCAACGACATCCAGCGGAGTGCTCCGCCAGACGTCCTTGCCGTCCACCTCGATGCTGAAAGTCAACTGCGTCGTTCTCTGGCGTGTAAACGAATTGTCGTCAACGCCACAGCAGCCCGTCACCCGCCTGGCACCGACCGGCAGCCGGACGACGATTTCGCTCTCGGCATGGGTCCCAAGGCCGGACGCATACTGTTTCCCGGCCAGGCACAGCGGTGCCCTGACAATGGACAGTCCCATCTGCAGGCTGCCATAGCCCTGGGACACACATGAGATCTCCGGGCGCACGGCGCAGGCTTCGTCCGTCAGCGCCCCGAGCATGTCCGTCACCGACTGGCGGGCATCCTGCATTTCCTCCGGTTGAACGATGTCGGCATCATCAGAAGTGTCTTTACATTTGGCTGTCATAATTAACCTTTCATCTTATTGAATTTGACATTTTCTCAATTATGAAATCTCCTCATTGTCATCCGCAATGATTTGCGTTGATTGCCAGATGCAAATTCTAGCGGCCGCTCATGGTGGCCACTATGGTGCCCAGGAAAACCAGGGAGATTCCTGCCCACTGCAACCAGGAGAGCTGCGAACGGAACATTCGCGCCAGTATGAGCTGGCTTCCGATACCGGCGCCGCTGGTGGCCAGGATTACGGCAAGATTGCTATTGTCCGGCATTGACTCAAAGATTTTCATCAGAAAATAAATGCTGGACGCGCCTACGATGTTTCCCGCGATGAATCCTGCAAGCCATTTCTTGTGTTTCCGGCTGTCGCTGCCAATTTTGAAGGCCACGTTTGCAAAGATCTGCATCACCCAGAAGACTGGAAGGTATACTATCAGCATGGGACAAGCTCCTTCTGCGGATCATGCACATTTTTTGGTTCACTTCCCAGATTGTTTTCTGAGCTTTCCCGGGGCGAGGCAAAAGAGGCCATCCCTGCTCCGATGCAGATTACGGCAATCCCCGCCCATTGCAACGGAGAGAGGCGCGTACTGTAGAGCATCCATAATGAGAACTGCTGGAGAATAAAGCCGCCGCTGCCAGCAATTACCATTGCCAGATTTACGTTCATCTTAGAATAAATGCACATTAGGACGGCTGTACTGGAAATGCCGAGCACGTTTCCGATGATGAAATACATGATACGGTGGCCCGGATCGGTCCCCCCTTCCTTGAAACATAGGGTTGCAAGCACTCCAAGAGCCCAGTTGCCCAGCAGCAGCATGATGACCGCCCTATGTTTAAGAACAAATGGTTTTAACGTGGCATTCATATTGAGATTCCTTACAAAATTGTTTACGTCCGCCCTTGATCGGCTTGCGATGCCCGAACCTCAAGACTTTCAGTCTTCAGCCCGCAGCCCTGAATAACTTGCACCGGTGCAATGTAGATCAGCGCCGCGCTGCGGGGCTGCGGATGCGTCACGATATATCCCTTCGCCAGTTCGCTTCCCTCAAAGGTTCCGATCACACCATTGTCGGCATCGCGCAGTTGATATTTGTGCATGGGTCTCAACATGGTCAGCCGGTGATTGTAGGAGCACTCCGTAGCTTCTTCCATTCGGAACGCTAACAGCACACCGCTGTCCTTCTCGGGATCAAAGTATACGTAACTGGTCCAATGCGTCTTGTCCGTCGGCCCATTCCACGGTGTCAGCAGATAGAAATCTTTAAGCAGATAGTCCTTTACCGTATCCCACTCCCGGAGACCGAACCGGATCATTTCAAAATCAGTGTTCGGATCCTGTACCCACTGTGCGGAAAGGTTAAGGATAGGATTATAGGAGGCGCGGAAAATGTAAACATCCCGTTTGCCGTCAGGCGCCAGTTCCTCGCCCTGTTCGACACATGCCGCCCCGGTAAATGGCACCCATCGGTTGAACGCTGTCCCCATGGAAAGGCGAAGTGCGGTGGTTGTACGGTCGGCGTCACTTCGCATCAGTGGAATACCTCGCCGCAAAGATTCCAGATCATTGCGTCCTCCACCACTGGCGCAGGAATCCACGAAGGTGTCTTTCCCCGTCCGTGCGCAGTAGTCAATAATGCTGTCCCACATGCGGTAGTGCGCGACTACCGCCTTGTTTTCCACAATTCCTTTGCGGTTCTCTCCCTCCTGTGCGGAAAGCTTGTTCCAGCATTCCCGTGGATTGCTGTTGTTATCCTCCCGGTACATGTCGACATTGTACTTGTCCAGGAAGGACAGGATGCGCCCCAGCGTCCACTCAAGGCAGTCCTGGTTGCCGATGTTGTTTGCTATGGCGCCACACTCGATTGCCCATTCCCGCCTGTATCCGTAATTCCTCACCAGATTGTCTACATCAGTGACACGTTCCGGCTCGAACCAGACCAGTGTCTTCATGCCGTTCGAATGAGCGAAATTAACTGATTCGCGGAATGAGTTCCCGGGCCACTTGACCGTATCCAGTTCCCATGTCCCGACGGTGCCCCACCAGTCGCGCTCCACCGTCTCTCCATTGGGTGCAAAATACCATCCGGCATCAAACCACCGGTAATCCATCTTGATCCCCTCTCTGAACATTTTCTCCAGAGACGGTTTCCATGTGAAATGACGTTCGGAAATACTGCCGTCCGAATTTGGGATTCCCGTATCTGAAGCCAGCCAGGTGGTGCTGAACGGCTTTACGGGATCTCCCTTCACATTGAGCCTCGGCAGGTTGCACTCGAGAAACCAGCGTCTCCAGAGATTGGTGGCGTAGTTCTCGTCCCGTACCGTATACGGGAGAAATGACATCAAAGCCGTGCGGATTTTTTCTCCTGGCTTGAGATACGTACACAGGTCATTGGTGCTTGTGGCAGTGAAGCGAGTATGGGTATGCCCGTCGGCAGTAAATTTAGCTTCCCAGGTTCCGCCCCAGCCAATCGCCATGAGTGTGCCACCCCTGCCATGTTCCAGATTGAAGTAGGGAAACCATATGTGCGTGGGACGTCCGTTGTCCGAGCGGAAATGCACTGGCTTCTCCTGCAGTGCATGCACGTAGGGACGATACTGGTTCTCATGGTCTCCCAGAATCCCTTTCAGCACTGGACTCTCTCCATCAAAAGTCATGTCCGCAACCCGCACGTCTCGGATTATGGCTGAATTCCGCGTGCCGGTATTTTCAAACCAGACGGTCCACTCGTAGGCGCCGTATGCGGCATAGAATGCGGTGTCAACCGTCACCTGGAGATCCCCCGCCTTCAAAACAAAGAGATTCTTCTCCTTCTTACCTTGAATAGAACGGCGGTGCTCCACCTGCCGGAACTTCTCCGCCGGAAACCCCGTATATGCCGTGTCGTCATACACAAACGAGAATGGCAACGTGCTCAAATCCACGATATAGCTTTCATACGCTGGATGTTCCATGATCATCTCCTTGTTACACCCGAATTCCCAAGGCTCCAGTGTCGGCGGAACGCCGCCAGGAGTAGCCTTAGTTTCGGGCTTTAATGTTTTTAATTTTTCAGAAATAAAGCAATCCATAAAACTTTCAAGCATAAGGATTCTTTTCCTCCGCGTATAATATGCGGGGGAATGGCGGATTGCTACACTTTTTTATCGTTTGATTTTACATTTGTTTAGATTTGTGCAATATTAATGGCAAACTATGGAGAAAAAAATGACAGACCGGGCGACAATTGATTTCGATGTACTATCAAGCTCCCGTGAATTCGCGGAGTTTTCCATTATAATAAACAACCTCACAGGGCTTGCGATGGCCATAAACACGCCAGGGGTCACCAAAACACATGCCAATTTTGAAAAGATTAAAGGCAACCCCATATGCAAGCTCATCAGGTCGACACAGGAAGGTAAAGCTCGCTGCGAGGCATGTGACCGCAGGTTCCACTTCAAGGCCGCCGATGCAAGGAGGCCATTGCGCTACAAATGCCATGCCGGCTTTGTCGACATGGCCATACCAATCGTTGTCCAGGGGAACCATGTTGCAACAATATCTTGCGGACAGGTACTGACTGCGCCACATGGAAGACTGGAGGAAAAGAGATTGCTGAAACGGCTGGAATGGCTGGATATCCCTGAGGAACGCATCAGGAAAGCATATTACAAGGCGACATTCCTGCCGGAAAAGACAATCAGGCATGTCATGAGCCTCCAGTCCATCTTTGCCCGGCAACTGTGCGAAAGCGCACACCGGCTCCGCGAGCTTTCAGCACGACTGGAGCGAGAAGACATCCGCAGGGCACGTGAATACATGGGCAAGAATTTCAGGAATGGCGGGATGCAATTGTCGGAAGTCGCACAGCATGCCGATTTGTCGCCGGCCCACTTCTGCATTGTTTTCCGGAAGACAACCGGGATGCATTATTCAAGACACTTGCAGGATCTGCGTGTCTGCGAAGCCAGGCGCCTGCTGTCAGAAACGGAAAAGAGCATTTCTGAAATCTGCCACGCATGCGGATTCAACAGTCTTACACACTTCAACCGGGTCTTCCGCGGCATTGAACACTGCTCTCCTAGCCAATATAGGAATAAGCCACGGCCTTAGGGGCGTCACTTCACTGTTACCCTTGGAGACCGGGAGAGGAGTTACTAATAAACTCAAAATAGATTTACATTGAGGTGATTTTTTTCGCCTCTTTAAGTTGTAGTCACGGCCACCTGTCCTACGAAGCCTTGGCATAGTAGGATATTGGCCCTGTAAGACGCCCCTAACATAGGGGCGGCTACATCTTTTGTTACAAGCAGACTTATGTCAACCTTATTATTGGACAATTAGTAAACACGGTCACGGAAACACGGAGCATTAAGAACACAGAATGGTGGCGCATATGCGCCGCCTAATTGGCAGCCCCACTGTTTTCCTTCGTGGGTTTAGTTTTTAGTTTCTTTGTGTGAACCTTTCCTGTATAATGCTTGCCGACACGCTGCTTTCATGGCATGGTATTTTAAAAATAATTGAAAGAAAATTATTTTCACATCCGGCAAATGGCTTGGAAATATGTTGAAATTGGCCTGGATAAATATCTACATGGCGGCTTATTTCAGATCCACTATCTTACCTGGGGGGATATCGGCCAGCCTGCCGTCCACGCTGACGCTGACTGTAATTGCGCTTGGATTATAGGCAGTCTTCAGGTTTGCCGCAATCACGAGACATTTTCTGGCGGCTTCATAATCGAACAGTTCGATATTGGTGCAGTACCAGACATCCGGCTTGCCGGAAAGCGGTTTGAATATCCGTTCGAGATCAGCCCAGCCGGACGAACGACACGTCGCCGTCTTTCTCACAAGCTGTTTGAATCTCCGTCCGAGATCAGCCCAGCCGCATCCTTTACTGTCAAATTCGTA
>CAIQLG010000174.1 GCA_903872565.1 uncultured Lentisphaerota bacterium
AAACTAAAAGAATAGCCTTTTTACTCCACTTCTTTAGCCTTAGCTTGACAGCTATGGGCGCGAGGGGTGGGCCTCGGACTATGTGTGGGACTACGTCAACCGCGTCGCCAAGGAGGTGTATAAGACGCATCCGGACAAAATGATTTCCTGCTGCACCTATACCCCTTACGGCCTGCCGCCGACTAATATCGATCTCTTGAGTCCCAACATCGTCGTCGGGTGGTGTCACGGCCGCGGTTGGGAACTCAACGACAACGTCGACCCCAAGCAAAAAGAGCAGATGCTCAATCTCCGTCAGGAATGGTTGAAGAAGATCCCGAAAGGACACACGCCATTTTTCGTTTACGATAACAGCTCGTTTCGGAGTGGCTTCGGCCAGCCGTTTAAGGCGCCCGACTTCTTTCCGCACACCACTGCTGCTGACCTGCGTTCGCTCAAAGGGATTTCCATGGGAGATTTCATCGAGGTCTATTCGGGCGGTGGAAGTAAATCCCTGGGCCAGGACTTAGGCGTCACGTATCTCAACCTGTACGTCACGGCGCAATTCTTATGGGACGCCGATCAGGATGTTGACCGGTTGCTGGACGAGTACTACACGCTTTTCTACGGGCCGGCAGCCGCCGAGATGAAGGCGTTCGTCGACTATGGCGAAGCCAATATGGGGTCGCTGGTAAAGAAGGCCGATAAAATCGAGCACGTCTTTGCGTTGCTGGAGCAGGCGCAAGCGAAGGTCGCCCCCGATTCGGTGTACGCCCAACGCATCGCGCTGATCGCCGACAACATGCGCCCGATGAAGAATCTCATAAAACAGTTCAATCGCGGGCCCGTGCCAGAAGCACATGGGTGGGGTCGTGATGCGAAAACCATCCAGCTGGACGGCAAGCTGGATGACGTGTTCTGGCAGGGGTTCAAGTCCTATTCGGTCTATGGGCTGGGTGAATTGGAGACGGGACGGCTGGCGCAATATCGTACCTCCTTCAAGGTGGGCTATGCGGGCGACAATCTGTATTTCGGGATCGAGTGCAAAGATGCCGACCGGACGGCCTTGACCAACACCGTGACCCGGCATGACGATCCGGCGATTTTTGACGGCGAGGAAGTTGAAATCCTCCTTGAAACCCAAAATCATTCTTATTATCAGCTCGCCATCAGCCCCGGCGGCGGACTGTTCGACGCCGATTGGAAAAAAGGGCGCGATCCGCGGTGGAATTCGAATGCGGAGGTGGCCACGCATATTGACGGGGACACCTGGAGCGCGGAGATCCGCATTCCGATTGTGGATCCGATGCAGGATGATATCCAGCCTATGCTCGGCGTGGCCGGCATCATGCCGATCTCAACGTATCCGTGGTATTTCAATGTGTGTCGTCATAGTGTCCATAAGCAAGAGATCGAGAATTCGACCTTTTCTCCCACGGGCTCGAACAGTTTTCATGTGCCGCTGAAGTTCGGTAAGTTGTACATGCGCTGAAAAGGTGAGATCAGGCAGCAATAAACAGTGTTTTGGCGTAAGATTAAGGTAATAATGAGATATGGTAACCCTAAATCAGGAGGACGTTCGAAATGAGTAAAAGAATGGTATCGCGGTTGGGTCGGGGGGCGTTGTTGACTTTAAGCGTGTGCGCTTGGATGGCGGCTAAGTCTGCATTCGCCGAGACGTATCTGATCAAAGACGGTAAACCGCAGGCCGACATTGTCATTGCCGACAAGCCGCCCCGCATGGTGAAGCTGGCGGCGGAAGAACTACAGGCCTACATCGAAAAGATATCCGGCGCCAAGCTGGCGATTACGAATGCGCCCGGAACGAATGTGCCAGCGCATATCTACGTAGGCCGGAGCGCGGAGACCGACAAGCTCAAGATTACGGACGAGGGTTTGAAACACGGCGCATTTAAGATGGTGTCGGGGGAAAACTGGCTGGCGCTGGTCGGCCATGACAGCGACTATACGCCGCCGCGTTACTGGAGCGGCGGGAGCTTGGCGAGTGCGGGTTTTCTTGCTTATCTGAAGTTATGGGACGCGGATATGGAGACATGGGCGCAAGGCAAGGGGGTTAAATTGGAGGGCGATAAATGGTTCCCCCCCTATATCTATCAGACTTGTTGGAGGGAATACAGCAGCAAGATGGGGATTTGGGAGAAAGACGAGCGAGGCTCGCTCAACGCCGTATACGCGTTCTTACGGGATCTGGGCATCCGCTGGTATCTGCCCGGTGAACTGGGCGAGATCGTCCCGAAAAAAACCAGCATCGCGCTTCCCTCTGTAGACAAGACCGTGCTGCCGGATTTCGCGTTGCGCTACTTTTGGCAGTATGGCAAGGAGTTTTACTGCAATCAACGGGACGAGATTCTATGGCAGTTGCGTCTGGGGCTCAACGAAGATCGGGTTGGCAACTGCGGAGGTCTATGCCATGGCATTGGGTTAGTGAGCGGGCGTGAGGAAAC
>CAIQLG010000175.1 GCA_903872565.1 uncultured Lentisphaerota bacterium
GCCTTTTCATGTAGCAAAAATAATTTAAACAGGTGATTATGTGCATGAAGTGACATCGGAATGTTTTTTTCTGGAAAATGGATGAAGAAAAGTAGGCGGTGTGATGAAAAGTTTTTTTTGTAATCACAAAAAAAGGCCTTTCGAGCACCGTCTAGTTAAGACCAGTAAGGCATCCGACTTCGCCAGGAGGCTACAACGGACAGGAGAATGCCTGTGCTACTTCCACAGCATAGTCGCCTAACTTAGTGACATTCTGATTTGGATTCATTCTTTTCTGCATATCTACTTGATTTTTTTCAGCAGGAATATGCATGTCGGGGCGAACATGTTCGGCCACATTGTCGCCAGGGAAACAAGAGATGTCGCGACAGGAATTTCACGGGCGACATCGAGATTCTTCTCTCTGCAAAGATCTCTGAAATCATTTATTGTCCCGAGATGGATGTTAAGTGTTTCGTACCATGGTGTTGGAAGGCTGTCCGTGACCGGCATCCGTCCCTTGAACATAAGTTGGAACCGTGACGAGATGTGCCCGAAGTTTATCAGGCTGACAACAATGTTTTGGCCGACACGTGCCATTTCCCCAAGGAGACGATCAGGGCGGCGGACGGCCTGGAGAGTCTGGCTTAGAACAACGTAGTTGAATGAATTGTCAGGGAACTCCCGCAGTCCCTTATCCAAGTCTCCCTGAACCACCGGAACTCCGGCATTCACGCAGTTCAGGATTTTGTCCTGGGAAATTTCGACTCCGCATCCTAAGACATTTTTTTCCTGTCTCAGAAGCTGTAGGAGTACGCCGTCCCCGCATCCTAGATCCAGCATTTTCGAGCCGGGCGGAATTATGTCATAAATGGCCCGCAGGTCGGCTCTCGGGAGAAGTTGTTTTCGCCGTTCAGTCATTTTTCACCTCATCGTAGCGGTTCCGCAGGAAATCGGATATCAGTTTTGAGAGGACTTCGACCTCCAGGAGGAACGCATCGTGCCCGTATGCAGATTTTATCTCGCAGTACGATACATCTATACTGTTGGCGCGCAACGCTTTCACAATTTCTCTCGACTGGTATGGAGGAAAAAGCCAGTCGGAAGAGAACGATATGACAAGGAAGGGTGATCTGACATTTTTGAATGATTCGACAAGTCCGCCCGGGAAGCGTGACGAGAGATCGAAATAGTCCATTGCGCGGGTAATGTAGAGGTAGCTGTTGGCATCGAACCTCTCGACAAAACTCTGTCCTTTGTAGTTGAGATAGCTTTCGACCTCGAAATTGTATGAGAAGTCGAAGGAGTATCTGCTGCTTTCCTGAAGCTTTCTTCCGAATTTCTTGTCCATTGATTCGTCGCTGAGATATGTTATGTGGCCGAGCATTCTTGCAATGCTGAGTCCTTTTTCCGGGACAGAATCCTCGTAGTTGCCATTTCTCCATTCTGGATCGCCCATGATGGCCTCTCGTCCGACCCAGTTGAAGGCTATGCTCTGAGGGGAAAGCCTGGCCGTTGTTGCTATTGGAATCACGCTGGTCACATTTTCCGGGAACATTGTTGTCCACTCAAGCGCCTGCATGCCCCCCATTGAACCGCCGCTGAGAGACAACCATTTCTTTATGCCAAGATGCTTCATGAGCTTGTGCTGTGCCCGAACCATGTCAGAAACAGTTATGACAGGAAAATCCATATTGTAGCGCCTGCCAGTTTCAGGATTAATCGAGCGCGGTCCGGTCGATCCACTGCATCCGCCTATAACATTACTGCAGACGACAAAAAAAACATTGGTGTCGAAAGCCTTTCCAGTGCCTATCATTTCATGCCACCAGCCGGGCTTCTCTCCAACTTTTCCGTGGTATCCCGCCACGTGTGCGTCGCCGCTCAATGCGTGAAGAATCAAAATGGCGTTGTCCTTCTTCTCGGTGAGTTCCCCGTATGTCTCGAAACGCAGGGAGAAGGGACCCAGCTTACGCCCGCAGTCGAGCAAAAGCATGTCATCCTCTTTTTCCCCGAAAACAAAATCTTGCGGGGATACTATGCCTGTCCATTTTGAGCCCATTGCGTCTTTGCCTTGATTAAGCATTGAAAATTAATTAATCGCCATCCAACCTGTCTCGTCCGCCGCGGCGAATCGATATTCGAATTTCGAGCTTGGGTCGTGGCTAAGCCTTAAATAGAAAATAGGATTTGGAATCTAAAATTCAATCTTTAAATTTCAAAATATCATAAGTGAATGCATTTGAAAATTCAAGTTGGGGGGAATATTATATGTGAGGATGAGTACATAAAACTATAATGAAAGGAAGCCCTACAGATGACAACAGCAATCGTTTTAATCAATGTAAATCGCCCGGAACTGAAGACTGTAATAGAAAAACTCCTTGAACTTGAGGGGGTCACCGAAGTCTATGCTGTTGCGGGCGAGTATGATCTTGCGGCTGTGATAAGGGCGAAGGACAGCTATGTCATCTCCGAAATAGTAACTGACAAGATGCCCCACAATGTGACCGGAATAACCAGGACGAAAACGCTGATTTCTCTCAAGTCGTTCTCGAAATTCGACCTGGGGAAACTTTTTTCATTAAAATAATTTGCTTTTTAATAAATAGGTTGTAAAATATCACCCTTCACCGCTTAATATGGCGGTATTTTAGTGATCTTTCCGCTCGGGTGGCGAAATGGCAGACGCGCATGTTTAAGGGGCATGTACCGCAAGGTGTGTGGGTTCAAGTCCCACCCCGAGCACCACTCCATAACCATACAGACCACACAGAAAAAAATACAGTGATCCCGTTATTAGAAATCGAGTTTCTTGGGGTCGAATTCTTTCTCTGGAGTCCATTTCTGTTTGGATTCCTGAAAATGCTCATATGACCTTATCGAATCGTGATGACATCATTCTTGAAGAACTTTTCCCAGATTGCTGGCACTTGAATTAGAATGGATTAAATTATACGGCAAAACATGGGTGGAAATGTGGAAATATTCAGTTTGCCTATTACAAATCCGGTGGCGGCTTTCTCCCTTATAGCGCTAATCCTGCTGGTGGTTCCATTGTTTGCAAGGCGAATGAAAGTCCCTTCGATGGTGGGGCTGATCCTTGCCGGCGTCATCATTGGGCCGAAAGGGTTCAGCATCCTGGACTTCGACAGCGGGCTCAAGCTCCTTTCCATGGTCGGTCTCCTGTATATCATGTTTGTCGCGGGACTTGAGATCGACCTCGACCAATTTCTGGGCGAGAAGCTTAAAGCCGTCACTTTCGGACTTCTCATTTTCTGCATCGCGATGGCTGGGGGAATCACTATTGGAAACTTCATCCCGCATCCGCCCAAAACCTCGCATGCGATGTTCTGCCTTCTGATGGGCGCCCTGATGTCTTCGCAGACTCTTCTGACTTATCCGATCGTGAGCAGGCTTGGACTTTCGAGAAATCTGGCCGCAACCATTTCGGTCGGAGCGACACTGCTGACGGACATCATGGCACTGATGGTGCTTGCGGTCGTGGAGCGAATTCATTCCGGCGAAACCCAGGCGGGATATTGGATGCAGCTTGTTTTCGGCTTCCTTGCGCTTGCGGCGGTCAGCATATATCTTCTCCCCAGGCTTGGAAGATGGTTCTACCAAAATGTGAACCACGACGACACCGGCGAATATCTTTTCCTTTTCACGAGCCTTCTGCTGGTGGCGAGCCTTTCGAGACTGGCCGGGCTTGAGCCGCTGATCGGCGCCTTCATGGCTGGACTTTCGCTGAACTCGCTCGTGCCAGAGCAGAGCCGCCTCATGAATCGCGTGCAGTTCATAGGCAATGCAATATTCATACCGATATTCCTGATCGCCGTGGGCATGCTCGTAGACTTCAGAGCCTTCACCAACGGATTGCAGGCATGGATGTCGATCGCCATGATGACAGTTGTGGCTGTCGCCGCAAAGTTCTTAGCCGCAAGGCTTACTGGATTCCTGTATAAATTCCCAGACGACCAGGCCTGGCTCATGTTTGGAATGGTGGTGAACAAGGCCGGCGTCACGATTGCGACAGCCATCGTCGGTTTCCAGATAGGCCTTTTCTCGCAGGACGTTCTGAACGGCGCGATAATCATAATTTTCATAACCTGCCTCATCGGCCCCTGGATAACGGAAAGCTATGGACGCCGTTACGCGCTGAAACTGTCCTCTTCCGGCCAGAGGGCGCAGCACCGCATGCCGCAGAGGATTCTCGTGCCGCTATCGAATCCCACCAAGGCAGAACAGCTCATGAACATCGCCTTCATGATACGTGACCGTAAGCTGCTGCAGCCGGTGTATCCTCTGACCATCGCCATCGACGGCCCCGGTGTTGACGATGACCTCGCGAGTATGGAGAAGATGCTCAGCCAGGCGGTGGTTTTCGCGGCGGCCGCCGACATTCCAGTACATCCTGAAACCAGAGTCGACACCGATGTCGCGGCCTGTCTGACCCGTGCGGTCAAGGAGATCAGGGCCTCGTGCATGGTGATCGGCTGGAACATAGACAGGTCCTTGCCGAGGGCGATTTTCGGCAGCATACTGGACCGTGTCCTCGAGCAGTCCACGGAGCTTGTGCTGGTCTGCAAAGTCGAACAGCCGGTCAACACCTTCCAACGCCTGATCCTTGTAGTACCTCCATTGTCGCACAGGATAAGCGGCTTCCATGAGGCGGTGTTCAGTTCCTGCAACCTGGCTTCGCAGGCCGGCTTGAAAATCGTGCTCGTCTCCCTGAAGTCGGATATTTCCGAGGTCGAATCCGTCATAAAGGCGAACAACCCTGCGGTGTCGCCACTTTCCGTGCCTTTCGAAGGATGGTCGAAGTTGTGGGAGGTTGTCGGAAGCAACATGAGGAGGAACGATCTCGTGCTGATGATGAGCTGCCGACAGGGAAGCCTGTTCTGGCAACCTATGCTCGACAGGCAGCCACAGGACTTCATCCGGCTCTTTCCGGACTCGAGCCTGATCGTTGCGTATCCCGCTGAATCCGCCCCGGATTCTGATTTTTCAAACGATGCCAAACACACCAGGGATTCAGGAATGCTCCATGGCATATTTCAGCCATGCGATGTCATGTTCGGGCTCGAAAAAATGAGTCTGCGAGACGGAGTGAAGAAAATACTTTCCAGATATCTTGACAAGAAATCGGAATTAGATAAGGAAAAATTGGACGAGCTTTTCGAAGGCCTGATGCAGGCCAAACTCGAAATTGCTCCAGGGTTCATGCTCTTCCACGTCCGTTGCGAGGAACTTCCTGATCCGGTAGCCTTGATGGGAATCAGCGAATCCGGCTTTGAAGCCGGTGACAACGGCGACGTTGCAAACGTCTTATTTGTTCTGCTGAGTCCGTCGCATCATGCGCCTGAAAAGCATCTGAGAATGCTTTCCGACATCGCCCGGCTGGTGATTTCGATTCCAACAGTCGACAACATCAGGAAGGCAAGAAGCCTTGAGGATCTTGTGAAAGTCTTTTCCCCGTAAAATGCTGCAGATGGCATTTTATTTCCCATCTCCGGCATTGATGGACGGTATACTCTTACAAGCACATCCGCCCTATGGATTATTGGATGAATGAAAGGTAATCTCCCAGATCAACTGGGGGACTCACAAAGTTTGACATTTGCGGGAATATTGGCATTCTTTTTCTGTTTTATTTTATCGGCGTCGGGGTCGCTATCGGAATCGGAATCGAATTGTTCTTCATTACGGCTGTGAATAGGAAAAGAAAGAGGGGGGACGATACCGAAAGCGATTCCGACCCCGATCCCGAAGAGAAACAAAAAATATGGGAAGACTATGCTTGAGCA
>CAIQLG010000176.1 GCA_903872565.1 uncultured Lentisphaerota bacterium
CTTGATGTACAGAAGCCTTGATTCGATCGGACAAACGGGAGACCGTTTGGCGAAATCACCGCCCGAAGAACCGGATGCGTCAATTGCGCACGTCCGGGTCTGTGAGGGGTCTGGGCGGCAACGCCCAGGTCTACTCGGCAGGCATGGAATGGCAATGTGTCTGGCCGGAACTGTAATGCTAATGGTGGTCAGCGGATGCACGGGGACGATGGAAAAGCCGAAGCAGAAGGACTCCGAAGTCCGGGCGGCGCCGCTGGTACTGGTGGACAAAGGGGCGAGCCTGGCACCTATCATCGTGTTCAAGGATGCTCCGCCGATGACCAGAAAGGCGGCCGACGAGCTGGCCGCCTATATCGAGAAAGTCGGCGGCGTGAAGCCGCCCGTCCTCGAAGGCCTGCCCGAGCCCGTGCCGGAGCATGCGATCTGGGTCGGATTCCAGCCAAAGCTCAAGGAGTTCTTCCCGAAAATAGATTTTGAGTTCAAGCATCCGGAAGAAATCCTAATTGCCTGCGACGGCAAAAACCTGGTGATTGCCGGGCGCGACCGCTGGGATCCTCAGCACATGGTGCTGAAGGACCGCGCGGGCAATCCGACGATCAAGGGCTGGCAGCAGGAATACGGCACGGTCAATGCGGTATACACGTTTCTCCAGGATTATCTGGACGTGCGCTGGCTCTGGCCGGGCGAGATTGGCGAGGACATTATCAGGAAGGAAAAGATCGCCTTCGCGCCCTTCGAGTATCGTTATCATCCCCAGATCCGTCTGCGCGGCACGATACTCGTTGGTTCAGCTCCAGGAAATGTACGTGGCGTTTCTTTTGACTGGGGTCGTTTGCAGCGCATGGAACTTGACTCAGCCAACGGGAAGTTCTGGCGGGTCGTCGATGGCGGTTTTTTAGACTGGTTGGAACGGTTCCACGTTACGCATCCGGAGTATTTCGCCCTCCAGCCCGACGGCACGCGCAGCGGTTTTCCGGGCCCGCCGGGGTGCTATACCAAGATCTGTCAGTCGACTCCGGCAGTCTGGGACCAGTGGCTGGACGACGTGGCCAAGCAACTGGAAGCGGATCCGACCCTGACCGAGTTCAACGCGCATATCACGGATGGCGCCAGCTCTGGAAACTGCATCTGCGAGAAATGCCTCGCCTGGGATGTGCCCGAGGCCAAAAAGCGTACCCTATCCTGGCAGGGCCTTTCCCAGGACTACGTGGCGCTGAGCGACCGGGAAGTGATGTTTGGCAACATACTGGCGTGCAAACTGCGGCAACGCTACCCGGACAAGGACTATTACGTTAGCATTTTAGGCTACGGTCCGACCCGGCCGGCGCCGCTCAAGAACAAGCCCGACGACAACGTGATCCTGTATCTTGTTTCGAATTGGTTCGCGGGTGAGTCGGACAATGATCGCGCGAGCTACGATAACGAGAAGGCCTCACAGCAGTTCGCCGACTGGGCGGCGACCGGCGTGAAAATGGTCTACCGGCCCAATCTGCCCGGCGATGGCGGCTTGTACGCGATGCTGCCCGACGTGCCATTCGGGCGGGCCATGGAGACCTTTCGCTTCGTGGCCGAACACAAGTGTACCGGCATTTTTTTCGATACCATCAGCGAGTGCTGGCCGACGCAGGGGCCGCTGTACTATCTCATGGCGCATCTGGCCTGGAATCCCTACCAGGACGGTTACGCGATCATGGACGATTATTATCGGCGCGGATTCGGGCCGGCAGCCGGGCAACTGAAGGCCTACTGGACGTTGCTCGAGGAGACGCGCAACCGGATGGTTGACGGCAAGCTCACTTTTCCGCAGGCGTATGACGCCGCGTTTTACAAGCGGGCCGCCAGTCTGCTGGACGAGGCGGACACCGTGGTGGCGAAGGCACCGGAAATCTACCGACGGCGGATCGCGTATGTGCGAGTCGGGCTGGAATTCACGCGAAAGATGCTCGAGGTGCGGGAGTTGGCGACCCGGTATAAGACAGACAAGGAAGCGGCCGACCGGGTGCGCGCCCTCTGGAAGGAGCTCGAGCCGATCGCC
>CAIQLG010000177.1 GCA_903872565.1 uncultured Lentisphaerota bacterium
TTCCGGATGGCAGGATGATTGGCGATATCGCGGGAGGAAAAGATACTTCCAACGATTACTGACCAAATGGTATTGTCCCAAGGAGGGGAACCTGTTGGAATTGGGCTGTGGCAATGGTGTGATCGGGCTTTGGTTTGCCGAACGGGGATTCAATGTCCATGGATTTGACATTAGCCGTGATGCCATTGACTGGGCCAACGAAAATGCCAGGCAGCTTGGTGTGTCGGCTGACTTTCGCGAAGGGAACTTATTGCGTCCTGCCGACAATTATCCATCCATGTTGTTTGATTTCATTTTCGACGGTGATTCTACGCAATATATCAGCGACGCGGATTGGCCGTTGTTTTATAAAAGTATCCGGGCCATGCTGAAACCGGGCGGCCTGTTCTGGTTGAGCGTAGGTTTGCCAAACGAGAGTTTTCACGGTGAGTATCGCGACCGGCATTGGCACTACAAGGCTGGAGATCGCACGGCATTTTATGACAATAACCAGGGGTATAGAATATGTGCCCCGAAAGAATACATCATCCAGGAAGTTAAGGATGCCGGTTTCAAAATCCAGGAACTGGAAGAATTCACCATTTGCGATTGGGAAGGATATCCTGCCGACAAGAGAAACACGGACCCGCCTTTTTTCAGCAAGAAGTCGATTGCCATTTCGCTTTCCTGAATCGGAATTAAACGATTGATGGCGATTGCACGACACCTTGAATACGGTGAACACTGAGTCAAGAGATGCGGGGGCGAGCCTTTTCAGAGATTCTAGCGTTTATCTTCTTCTGCTACGCAGTTTCCCCTTTTTGAGGAACCCATCATAGTTTCGCATAAGCAGATGCGACTCCATCTGGCTCAAAGTGTCGAGCATTACCCCGACAATGATCAGGAGACTTGTACCACCGAAGAATGAGGTCACCATATGGTTGATGTTAAGTCCCTTGGTGAGAAGCATTGGGAAAAGAGCTAGACCTGTCAGGAAAAGGGCGCCAGCAAGGGTAATGCGGGTCATTGTGTTGTCAAGGAACTCCGCTGTGGGCTTTCCAGGTCGGATTCCTGGAACATAGGCACCTTCCTTTTTGAGATTTTCGGAAATCTGTAGTGGATTGAACTGGTTTGCCACCCAAAAGTATGAGAAAAGGACTACCAGAAGCCCGTAAATAAACAGATAACCTGATGTCCCATAGACAAAGAAACGCGACAGATATCTAAAAAAATCCGAAGCGGAACTCATGCTTTCTGGAAGAAGGTTAGGAATCCATTGCAATACCATGCTTGGAAACATGAGGATCGCACTTGCGAAAATGATCGGCATGACACCAGAGAAGTTGACCTTGAGCGGCATATACGTGCTACCGCCTTTCATCTTATTGAATCCCACAATCTTTTTAGCCATCTGAATCGGAATTCGCCGCTGTGCCTGCGTCAAGGCTATTGTCGCTGCGGTCACGAGTACAAAGAGGAGCATCAGGATAAGAGCCTGTACACCTTTGAATCTCTGTCCGCTGAAAGTCGAACCGCTTGCGGCCATATCGTAAAGACTGTAGAATGCCTGTGGCATCCTGGAGACAATACCAATAGTTATAATTATCGAGGCACCGTTTCCTATTCCATATTTTGTGATCTGTTCCCCGAGCCACATCAGGAGCATTGTACCACATGTCAGCATTATGACAGTCATCAGCACGAACGGGGTTCCCGGGTGGAGGATAAGCGGAAAGTTCTGGTCCGGAGCGGGGAGCCCAAGCCTCTGTGGATTCATCATGGCCATGGCAGCCATCGAGCCTTGAACGAGACAGATTATGACAGTCAGGTATCGCGTGTACTGGGTGATCTTCTGACGGCCTACATCGCCTTCTCTTGCCATTTTTTCAAGGGACGGCATTACAGGAATAAGCAACTGCATTATGATCGAAGCTGAAATATAAGGCATAATTCCAAGAGTGGCTACAGCGAACTGATGCATTGCTCCACCGCTAAAAAGATCAAACATCCCCATAAACGAAGATGTCATCTGACTGTTTTTCTCAAAATACAGTTTCAATGCATGTGAATCAATTCCAGGACAGGGTATATTAGCGGCGAGACGGCACAAGGCTATTATGCCAAGAGCCACAAGGAGTTTCCCCCTGAGTTCCTTGACCTTAAGTGTGTTTGCAAATGCTGAAAACATTTATCCGTGACTCAGTTCTTTTCTTTTTGTTCAACTGTATCGCATTTTCCCCCGGCGGCCTCTACCTTCTGTCTTGCAGATTCTGAAAAGGCATCCGCTCTGACAGTCAGTGACTTGGTCAATTCACCAGTCCCAAGGATCTTTAGGCCTGAGAACTTCTTACCGATAATGCCTTTTTTCCTCAGAATCTCCTCATCAACCATGTCGCCAGCTGAAAAAGAAGTCTCAAGGATTGAGACATTGACAGTGTTTAAATGTTTATGGTCAAGGCTTTTGAAACCTCTTTTGGGAAGACGGCGGAAGAATGGGATCTGGCCTCCTTCAAAAAAAGGCCTCATATTTGCGCCTGATCGCGCCTTCTGTCCCTTGTGTCCTCTTCCGGCGGTACCACCAAGACCCGAACCGTCGCCTCTTCCTACTATTTTCCGTTTTTTCCTGGAGCCTGGGGTATTGTGAAGATCATGGAGCTTCATTTTTTGCAACCTTTATTTCAATTCCTCTTTTGTCGAAAATATTCTGCTTTGTTTTCAGCATTCCGATGGCCTTCATGGTCGCCTTTGTCACATTGAAAGGATTACTTGATCCTAAAGATTTTGCAAGAATATCGCTTACTCCTGCTAGTTCTAGAACAGCCCTTACGGCCCCGCCTGCGATCAGGCCAGTCCCCTTGGATGCCGGCTTCATCATGACCCTGCCCGCACGGTATTTTGCTTCAATCTCGTGGGGAATCGTGGTCCCATTCATAGGAACCCTGATAAGATTTTTCCTGGCGCTCTCGCCACCTTTTCTTATCGCGTCAGCGACTTCATTCGCCTTGCCGAATCCTATTCCAACCTGGCCTTTGCGGTCCCCTGTGACCACGAGCGCACTGAAACTGAAATTTCTGCCTCCTTTGACCACTTTCGAACAGCGGTTGACATTGATAACCCGTTCGTCGAACGAAGAGGCTCCTTCGGTTTCCTTATTGAATTTCTGAATCATATTTTCCTCTGTTAAAATTGAAGCCCTGCTTTTCTTGCCGCATCCGCGAAAGTTTTAACTCTTCCATGATATTTGAATCCTCCACGGTCGAAAACCACAGTCTTGATACCCGATTCGACCGCTCTCTTTCCGGCCATTTCACCAAGCAGCTTGGCCTTGTCCACACCTTTCATCTTTCCCTCTGGAAAGTCCTTCTCAAGAGTAGATGCAGATATGACAGTCCTGCCTTCATCATCATTTATAATCTGCGCGTAGGTATGTTTCAATGTGAAGCAAACTGAAAGCCTCGGGCATCCCAAATTCCCCGAAATCTTGTTTCTCAGCCTCATGTGCCTTCTCAAACGCATTTTTCTTTTTGTATTATACTTCATAATTTGAATTCCCTCAAAAAAATTTATGCAACAGTCTTGCCTTCTTTCATTACAATGTGTTCGCCCACATATCTTATGCCTTTGCCTTTATAAGGCTCCGGCTTCCTGAATTTTCTTATGGTGGCCGCAGCCTCCCCAACAAGCTGTTTGTCTATTCCTTCGATGGCAATTTTGGTGTTGTCCGTCACAGAGATTTTTATCCCATCTGGAATCTTGTAGGCCACAGGGTGCGAGAGCCCCACCATTACCGTGAGGATCGCCCCGCTCAGCTGAGCTTTGTATCCGACTCCCACTATCTCCAGATCCTTTCTGAATCCGGAAGAGACACCGGTAACCATCCCTTGGATAAGGCTCCTTGTCAAACCATGGAGCATTTTGCCCCTTCTGGAACTGTCCGCGCTAACAATCACGCTTCCGGCTTCCACTTTTATTTCCACCATAGGAGGAACAGGCCTTGAAAGTTTTCCCTTGGATCCTTCTGCGGACATCTTGCCATCCTTGACGCTGAAGGTCACTTTTTCCGGCAATTTTACAGGTATTTTTCCCAGTCTGGACATATCACTAATTCCTTAATTTACCAAACATAACAAATAATTTCTCCGCCGGTCTTCTCGGCCCCAGCCTTACGTCCACTCATAACTCCCCTGGGAGTTGAAAGAATTACAGTACCGAGCCCGTTCCTGACCTTGGGGATATCTTCATATCCGCAATAGATACGGCACGATGGTTTGCTTATTCTTTTCAATCCCTCTATTACAGATTGTTTATTGTAATATTTAAGCTTTATAAGAATCATGGCTGAAGATTTTTCACCGACCTGGGAAAAATCTCCTATATAGCCCTCTGTTTTGAGGACGGAGGCTATCGCAATATTCATTTTAGACATGGGGATACTAAGTTCATCATGCGACGCGCCACAGGCGTTTCTAACTCTTGTCAGCATATCGGAAATACCATCTTGTAAACTCATTTGTACCTCTCTGAATTTTACCAGCTTGCCATAATCACGCCAGGGATCTGGCCGGATGAGGCCATTTCCCTGAAGCATATGCGGCAAAGTTTAAATTTGTTAATGAACGCTCTACGTCTTCCACAACGGGCGCACCTGTTATATGCGCGCACCTTGAATTTCGGCTTTCTGTTGCATCTAGCTATCTGACTTTTCTTGGCCATCGGAAAATTTCTCCTGAAAATTTATTAATTGGTCGCGAATGGCATTCCAAACTTCTGAAGAAGCTCTACAGCTTCCTCGTCGGTCTTCGCCGAAGTTACAAAGGTTATGTTGAGCCCCAGCGAGTGCTTCATCTTGTCAAGATCTATCTCTGTAAAAAGCGAAATATCCTTGATCCCGAGATTGTAATTGCCAGACCCGTCGAACGCTTTTTTCGAAACACCACGGAAGTCTCTTACGCGGGGCAGATAGTTGTGCACGAGCCTATCGAGAAAATCGTACATCTTGGAACCGCGCAACGTCACCATCACACCCACCTGCATTCCCTTCCTCATCTTGAAATTGGCGATGTCCTTCATCGTTTTAGTCATCACAGGATTCTGTCCCGTCACCATCGCGATGTTCTCCCTGGCCTCTTTGGCGGCATCCTTGTCCATTTTCGTGTTTATGCCACAGTTTATGACGATCTTCTGGAGTCTGGGAACCTCCAGCAGATTCTTGTATCCCCGAGATTCCTTCATCGCAGGCACGATATTTTCACGGTAATTTTTTTTCATGTCAGGCATATTGCAGAATTCCCGTTTTTATTTTTCTTTTTCTTTTTTAGTCTTAGTGTTCAACGCAACACTTGAAATGTGTATTGAAATTGTTCTTTCGATAAGTCCGCCATTCGGGTTGGCCTGAGATTTCTTCACGGTTTTTCTCCCGATCTCCTCCTGCTTCTTGGGGGAGAGATTGGGCAGTTCGAGGACAACACGGTCCTTTGATTTCAACACCGAGATGATTTTCCCTTCCTCGCCCTTCCACTTACCGCTCAGGACATAGATGCTATCACCTTTTTTTACATGATATGTGCTCATCAGATCACCTCCGGCGCCAAAGAAATTATCTTCATAAACAGCTTCTCTCTCAGTTCACGTGCGACAGGTCCGAAAATACGGGTGCCACGCGGATTGTTCTGCAAATCAATAATGACTGCCGCATTTCTGTCAAATCTGAGATATGAACCATCCCTGCGGCGGATCCTGTATTTCGTCCTGACAATCACGGCCTTTACGACTTCACCCTTCTTCACCGTTCCACCTGGAATCGCCTCCTGTACCGCTGCAGTGACAATATCGCCGATTCCAGCATAGCGCTTTCTCTGCCCAAGAACGGTAATAGCCATAAGTCTTTTAGCGCCCGAATTGTCGGCAACATCAAGCATTGATTGCATCTGAATCATAAATTAGGCCTCCACTTCAATCTGCTCGGTCTCTTTTCTACTGATTATCTCAAGAAGGCGCCAGCACTTCGTCTTGCTGACAGGCCTCGTTTCCATAATTCTCACGACATCGCCAACCTTGGCTTCGTTCTTCTCGTCATGTACCGCAAATTTCTTCCTCATCTTGACGACCTTTCGGTAGATAGGATGCGGCGCAGTTCTACTGACCTCGACGACCACAGTCTTGTTGGCACCATCACTGACCACGGTTCCCGTCCTGACTTTTCTCCGTCCTCTTTTCTGTCCGTCCGTATTGTCATTTTCGTTGTTCATTTTAAAATCCAGTTAAGCCTTATTTAGATTTTCTCGATTTCCATTCTGTTTTGATTTTTGCGATATCTCTTCTTATCTGCACCGCTCTCGCGGTGTTCTGAAGATGTCCAGTACGTTTCTGGACAGCGAGATTGAATTTCTCCCTAAGGAGCTCCTGTTCAAGATTCACGAGCTCGGGATCCGTCATCTGTCTTATTTCACTTATTTTCATAATGATTCAAACTCTCCGGCTTTCTCACGCGACATTTCGTCTTATGAATTTACATTTGATTGACAGCTTTCCGGCGGCAAGGCTCATAGCTTCCTTGGCAATGGTCTCGGAACAACCGCTGATTTCGAAAAGAACCCTGCCAGGTTTTATGACCGCAACCCAGCCTTCGAGATTTCCCTTTCCCTTGCCCATTCTCGTCTCCATCGGCTTCTTGGTGAAAGGTTTGTCTGGAAACATCCTGATCCAAACCTTTCCGCGCCTATGCATGTGGCGGTTTATGGCCACACGCGCAGCCTCTATCTGATTGTTGGAAATCCAGGCGCGGTCAAGAGCCTGCAGCCCAAAATCTCCGAAGTCAAGCTTGTTGCATTTTCTCGCAAGGCCCGCACGACTACCGCGCTGACACTTCCTGTACTTTACTCTTTTTGGCATTAACGGCATAATTCATACCTTCCACAGGTTCTTTATGACAAATCCACACTTTGACACCTATCTTGCCGGCGACAGTATTCGCCTCGGCAAATCCGTAATCTATGAGAGCCTTCAGAGTGTGCAGAGGAACTCTTCCTTCTCTGTACTCCTCATCTCTCGCCAGCTCCGAACCGGCAAGCCGGCCCGCAACCGCAATTTTTATCCCATCAACTCCCATGCTCATGGCAGTCTGAATAGCCTTTTTCATCGCTCTTCTGAAGCTGACTCTTCTCTCGAGCTGGAACGCTATGCCTTCCGCTACGAGCTGGGCATTTGTCTCCGCCCGCTTTATCTCCTTGACATCAACAATGATATCCTTCGACTTGACGAACTTGGAGAGCGCCTGCTTCATTTTCTCGAGCTCCGCACCCTTGGGACCGACGAGAATTCCCGGCCTTGCCGTGAAAATCGTGAGTCTTATGCGGTTAGCCGAACGCTCGATAAGAATCTTGGATATCGCCGCGCCCTGATAGATCTTCTTAATATGCTCGCGGATTTTTATATCCTCATTCAGCCATAAGCCAAATGTCTCTTTTTTTGCAAACCATCTCGAGTCCCAGTTCTTGTTCACTGTTACTCTGAATCCGATCGGATTTACTTTCTGGCCCACGTCTTCAGGTCCTTTCCGGGTTGTTCAATTTCTGATTCTCATCTGTAAGAACTATTCTAAAATGACTCGTCCTTTTCTTGATCCTTCCTGCCATACCTTTTGCTTTCGCCTTAAACCTTTTGAATACCGGCCCCTCCATCACCTCAGCCGACTTGACGAAGAGCTTGTCTCTTTTCAAATCATGATTGTTTTCGGCATTGGCTACGGCGGAGTGCAACGTCTTGGAAATCAGGAATGCTCCCTTGCGGGGCATAAGATCAATCATCGCCATCGCATCAGTCACGTTTTTCCCCCTGAGAAGCAGAGCGATATCATAAACCTTCGATGGTGATATCCTAGCATATCTTGTTAACGAGCTAATTTCCATTTTTATTTCCTATCTTTACTTTCATTCCCGGCAACAAATCCATTATGTCGCCTTCTATGACAATTGCTGCGGACACGAAAGGCCGCAGTGCTACGATTTTCAGAACTGTTTTTTTGCCTCCGCCACCATCTGCCATACATACTAGGCCACAGATCATACTGTCAGCAAAACCAACATCAAGCACGACAATCTGTAGATCCACGTTGACCGCTGAGATAGCGCATTCCCCATGAATTTCGCCATCGAATGGCGGTTTCAGGAGTCTCTTGAGCTTTTCAGTTTCCGACACAAGCTCGTCGAGCTTGCATCTTATCCTAACCTTGTCGAGTTTCTCGGGAGTTTCCTTTCCGAGTACTTCCTCGGAGAAGGAATCCAAATCCACAACTTTGGAGATAATTTTTTCCGCCGCTCCGCAGAGTGCCACGTAGGATTCCAAAAGCCGCCTGTATTCTTCGCCCTCCCTCGAAATTTCCATTCCGGAGAGCATTGAAGCCGCGCTATTCTCAATGCGCACAAACTCCTTGTTCTGTTTTTCCGATTTTAAAAGAACTTCAGACAGCTGATGTCTAAAAACACTGAACTCGGCCTTTATCATCTCGAGTTCGTTGCTCTCATCTTTCACCTTTTCCGTCCGCGCGGCCCCGTTCTCATCATTTGACGGCTTCGTTTCCTCGGGCTCAGAAAATGCAGACAGAGCAAACAGGGCAGAGAAGATAATCACCAAACTGCTTACTGTCCAGTCATATTTCATATTTTTTTCATATTTTTTTTGCATAAGGGGTTTTTGAGCTCGAAAAACACATCCCGCAAGGCAAAAAAACGCTTCTACACACGGTAGCGCGGGCGGGACACCTAAGTCCTAGTCTTTTTATCTTAACTCTTTTATAATTAAATATTTACATATTTATTAAACAGGTGGCCGGATGACGCCCTGAAATGAAAAGAAAATACAATTCAGAACAGGGGTCCGTAAAGTACAGCGGGGCAGGAAAAATTCAAGATAAATATACTTTTTTGCCCCTAATAAGCCGTAATGCGTACAAGTTTTTTTGGCAAATGGCCTTTTTGATAGGGGTAGGGAGAGCGCATTGATTTGCGCTCCCCCTCCCTCCAAGCCGGACTGGCGGATCTCCCGCATCCGGCTCTCCAGTTGGCGATTATCTCTAAAATCGAGATTGACAGATTTTGACATGGGCTGATGTCAAGGAGTACAACCCATGTTCAACAAAAAATTCCTCCTTTGACTCCTGTTTCAAGAGCTGTCAACATGTTTTCAGTCCATACGGACGGTTCCGTCCATTCTCAGCGGGAGCGGATGTCTCCGGCTTGTTTAGGCTTTTCTGCCACTGCCGTCAGTTTTGTTTCCATCTGTATGCTCCTAATACATTCGCCTTCCTGCAATGCCTTTGCTCCATGCCAGTTACGGCACTTCATCGCTACTATGATCGCTCTGACTCCTGTCCAGCGGCTCTTCGGTCTGTTTTCAGACATGAACACCGTCCTTTCCCGGACAGGTCTCTCTGCTTGACACACATCATTTCCTGGCATTCTGCCACCAACCACCCGATGACACACCACAGTCGTTTTAACCCACATTCCTCACTTTTTTTGAGCCACATTTCCCGTATTTTATTTTTTATTGTTTTTTCTTTTTCTTGTCTTGTATATCATATATTATATACGATATTATAATTATGTCAAGCAATATACGAAAAAAACTTATTAAAGAA
>CAIQLG010000178.1 GCA_903872565.1 uncultured Lentisphaerota bacterium
CGCATTTTTCATTCAGTGACGTCTCTTGAGTAAAAAGGATGCGGGTGTGCAGTTCTTGCATAGAAAAATAATATTCAGATGACGTTTCCACAATTTTGCCAATTGTGGAAACTTATAGATTTGCTTGTGCGGAAGGACTTACGCCAAGCAAATCTAGTGTAACCATTGCCTTTTCTGCGGGTGTGAATTCTTGAAATCTTTTCTCGGAGTTTTGCGTAAGATAGGCGAGAGATTTTTTAAATGTTTTGCCGAAGAATTCCGATTCGACATTTTCTCCGTGGCCGAGCAGAGCCAAGGTCCCGAGAGAGGTCAGGATTATCCGTGTCTTATCGGAGTTTCCCCAGCTTCCGTCCGGATTCTGGAGGTTAAAAAGAGAAAGGAGAATGCTTACTGTTGGTAAATTAAGCATATGAATTTTCTTACATTCAACTTTCGTCCGTTTCTCAAGTTCTTTCGGAAGTTTGACGGACATCTTTTTCTCGACTGCACCGAGAGCGATTTCATTGTAGCCCTGGATGTAGTCGTCGCGGAAGTCTCCTTTGAGAATGTCTTCCGGGCTTTTAGACTTGAATCCGAAATCCCTTTTCATAATCAATTGTCTTAGGTCTTCGGTGGTTTCTGGCTTTTCTCCGTTTCCGCATTTATCCACCATGTAGAAATTATTTTTGGCACTTATGTCCGAAAGGGCGTCAGCTTTTCCTTTCTCGAAGAAATCCACAAATTTATCATCAGGTTCCCATTTTTTAAGAAGTTCGGAATTTGCTATCCAGCACATCAAATATGGTTCTTTCCCTTTCTGGCGCAAAATCATCAGAAATGGCTTGTCAAGAATAAAACTGCGTGGAGGGGCGATATACGGAATACCGGATGCTCCTGCGTAAATGACCATTGCATAAGATCTCAATTCCGCGCCTTTTTCGTTCAAGTCGAATTTGACGACCTGCAGTGTATCGGCGATGAAATATTGTTCAAATCCAGGATTTAGGAGTCCTGCACCATGCAGTTCCTCATATTTTCTTCTCTGATCAATATGGACTTTGGGTATTTGGACTTTTTCATTTTCCCCAAGTCCTCCTTCTCCTTTTGAATTTTTAATCCGGGTTTTCACTAGTTCCCAGCACTCTTCGAGTGTTTTTCGTGGAGGCATTTTTGCTAGAATTATTTCATCGCTTCCTGGCGGCAGATCCTCAAAATCTTCAACTTCCACTTCAGTATTTTCGGGGACGGAAACATTCCCGGGAGTTGTTTTTTTAACTTCTTCCCATATTTTCCTGCCGATGCTGTTGGCATCCAAGATGAGTATGAAATTGTCAGGATCAACATAGTCTCCGACCGTGATTTTGTTTCGTTTTCCATTGTTTTCACAGTCGTACACCGAAATTCCAAATGATTCGGTGAGAGTTTTTGAATTGCCATCTGAAAATCTGAGAGGGGTTTTAAAAACATAGAATGGAGTTGAGAATGCGAGGAATTTTTCTAGATATGCGAATGCGAGAAAACCGGGGAGAGGTGATGCCTTGTCCACCATCTCCCGGCAGTCGTTAAGAACGTCCTCGTTGCCTTGTTCCCCAAGCTTGGCGATGAATTCCTTGATCAGATCGGGTTTTAGTGAATGGTCAACATCGATTACTGCGGATTTAGCAAAAAACGATTCTGGTGTAAGATTATCGGTCTTGTATGGGGATCCGTTGAGGATGTCGGCGAGGGTTTGCGCCTTGTTCAGACGGATTTTGCCCTTGATAATTTCGTCGTTGAAAGAATCCCAGGCCATTTGGAATGTTGGACCCCACATTCCTCACTTTTTTTGAGCCACATTTCCCGTATTTTATTTTTTATTGTTTTTTCTTTTTCTTGTCTTGTATATCATATATTATATACGATATTATAATTATGTCAAGCAATATACGAAAAAAACTTATTAAAGAA
>CAIQLG010000179.1 GCA_903872565.1 uncultured Lentisphaerota bacterium
GCTCTGTGAAGTGGAATGGGGGGAAACGGTGCGACTATGCCTGTCCGGCGGTGCAGCTGGCGGACGTGGACAGCAGGTTCTCCACCGTTCCCGACTGCACACTTTCCATGAACCTCTATCTTTGCCAATCTCCACAGCTCAAAGGTTCCACCTTCAAGCTCCCCAGCCGAACATACTACCTTGCGGACGGCTTTGGCGAATGGGTTTGCCAGGTGGACATGCTAGAAACGCTTGATCGGCTCCGCTTCTGGCACCCGGGGAGGACATGCAATGTCCTGTACGTCGACATGCACGCCAATTCGCGGAATCCAAATTCGATGAATCATATTACAAAGGCCACTCCGTTCTGGAGGGGCGATGCTATAAGCCAGGCACCTGGTGGGGGCGACTAGATAATCTCGGCGGGAGTCTTTCCGCACAAGATTATATATTGAAAGTCACATTTTAAATTCCCCATTTTTCTTGTTTTTTCCTGAGGATCATTACGTAACATATAACAAAATAAGGGAAAACTCTATGAGGTATGGAATGGCGATGTGTGTGGTCGGAACTGTACTACTCATGGTGGCCAATGGGTGCACTGTGCTACGGGAAGATGCAAAGAAGAAAGACTCCGAGGTTCGGGCGGCACCGCTGATCCTGCTTGATAAAGGGGTGAGCCTGGCACCTATCATCGTGTCCAAGGATGCTCCGCCGATGACCCGGAAGGCGGCCGATGAGCTGGCCGCCTATATCGAAAAGGTCGGCGGCACGAAGCCGCAGGTCATCGAAGGCCTGCCCGACCCCCTGCCGGAAAAGGCCATCTGGGTCGGCTTCCAGCCCAAGCTCAAGGAACTCTTCCCGAAAACGGATTTTGATTTCAAGTATCCGGAAGAGATATTAATTGCCTGCGACGGCAAGAATCTGGTGATCGCCGGGCGCGACCGGTGGGATCCCCTGCACATGGTGGTGAAAGACCGCTTAACGTTCAATGGCTGGCAGCAGGAATTCGGCACGGTCAACGCAGTGTACACGTTTCTCCAGGATTATCTGGACGTGCGCTGGCTCTGGCCGGGCAAGACGGGCGAGGACATCATTCAGAAGGAAAAGATAGCCTTCGCGCCGTTTGAATATCGCTATCATCCCCAGTTCCGGATGCGCTGCGGGATCCTCTGCGAGTCAACTCCAACTAATAACCAGGGAGTTTCACATGACTGGGCACGTCTGCAACGCATGCAGCTTGACTCCTCCAATCGGGCCTCCCTCTGTCACGGTTTCGGCGACTGGTGGGAACGGTTCCACGAGGCACATCCGGAATATTTCGCCCTTCAGCCCGATGGCACGCGTAGCGGTTTTCCGAGCCCGGGCGGCGTCAAGATGTGCCAGTCGAACCCCGGCCTCTGGAACCAGTGGCTGGACGACGTGGCGAAGCAACTGGAAAAAGATCCGACCCGGACTATGTTCAGTGCAGCGTTTAATGATGGCAACACCGAGGGACATTGCATCTGCGAAAAATGCCGGGCCTGGGATGTGCCCGAAGCGAAAAGGCGACTGCTGGGATGGAGCGGCATGACCCAGGAGTACGTGGCGCTGAGCGACCGGGACGTGATGTTCGCCAACACGCTGGCGCGCAAACTGAAGCAACGCTATCCGGGCAAGGACTATTACGTCCAGATTTTCGGCTACGGTCCGACCCGGCCGGCGCCGCTCAAAAACAAACCTGACGACAACGTGATCGTGGCGCATGTCTCGAATTGGTTCGCGGGGTTGGAAGACAATGACCGCAATAGTTACGATGACGAGAAGAGTTCACAACAGTTCGCCGACTGGGGGGCGACCGGCGCAAAAATATTCTACCGTCCCAATCTGCCAGGCCAAGGCGGATTGTACCAGTTGCTGCCTGACGTGCCTTTCGGACGGGCCATGGAGACTATTCGTTTCGTGGCCGAACACAACTGCACCGGCATTTTTTTCGATACCATTGCGGAGTGCTGGCCGACGCAGGGACCGCTTTATTACCTGCTGGCGCATCTGGCCTGGAATCCCTATCAGGACGGTTATGTGGTCATGGACGACTACTACCGGCGCGGATTCGGGCCGGCAGCCGGGCAACTGAAGGCCTACTGGACGTTGCTCGAGGAGACGCGCAACCGGATGGTTGACGGCAAGCTCACTTTTCCGCAGGCATATGATGCCGCGTTTTACAAGCGGGCCGCCAGTCTGCTGGACGAGGCGGACACCGTGGTGGCGAAGGCACCGGAAATCTACCGCCGGCGGATCGCGTATGTGCGAGTCGGGCTGGAATTCACGCGAAAGATGCTCGAGGTGCGGGAGTTGGCGACCCGGTATAAGACAGACAAGGAAGCGGCCGACCGGGTGCGCGCCCTCTGGAAGGAGCTCGAGCCGATCGCC
>CAIQLG010000180.1 GCA_903872565.1 uncultured Lentisphaerota bacterium
CACCATCGCCACAGATCTGCACGCGCTCAAAGGGATTTCCCTGGGAGACGTCATTGAGACCTATTCGGGCGGGGGGAGTAAATCTCTGGGCCAGGACTTGGGAGTCATGTTTCTCAACCTGTACGTGGAGGCGCAGTTCTTGTGGAACGCCGACCAGGACGTGGACAAGTTGCTGGACGAGTACTACACGCTTTTCTACGGGCCAGCGGCCGACGAGATGAAGGCGTTTGTCGACTATAGCGAAGCCAACTGGATGAACTTGGGAAAGAGCGCCGACAAGATCGGGCAGGCCTTCACGTTGCTGGAGAAGGCGCAGGCGAAGGTCGCGCCCGATTCGGTGTACGCCAAACGCATCGCGCCGATTGCCGACAACATGCTTCCGATGAAGAACCTCCAGAAACAGCTCGCCACCATCCGCGATCCTGTGCCCGAAGCTACACGGGGGTGGCCCCGTGATGCGAAAGACATCAAGCTGGACGGAAAACTGGACGACGTGTTCTGGCAAGGTCTCGAATCTTATGCGCTTGTGGAAGTGGAGACGGGACGGACGGCATACTACCGAACCACCTTCAAGGTGGCCTGGGCAGGCGACAATCTGTATTTCGGGATCGAATGCAAAGATGCCGAAAGGACAGCATTGACCAACGCCGTGCCCCGGCGTGATGACCCGGCGATTTTCGACGGCGAAAATGTTGAAATCCTGCTGGAAACCCAGAATCATTCCTATTATCAACTGGCCATAAGCCCAGCCAGCGGATTGCTTGATACCGATTGTAAGAAGGGGCGCGATACGCTATGGGAATCAAAGGCGGAGGTGTCCACGCATATTGACGGGGACACCTGGAGTGCGGAGATCCGCATTCCGATTGTGGATCCGACGCAGGAGAATATCCAACCCATGCTTTGCGTGGCCGGAAACAAGCCGAGCAACACATTTCCATGGTATTTCAATGTTTGTCGGCATAGTGTCCACGAGCAAGAGGTCGAAAATTTGGCCTTTTCCCCCACGGGCAAAGCGGATTTTCATGTGCCGATTAAGTTCGGCAAGTTGTATATGCGCTGATATTAAAGAAAGGATTGTGTCATGTTAAAAATCATTGTTGCGTTAGGGATCGTTTTATCGTGTTGTGCCGACGTCAGGGCCGACTACCTGTCCGACAGGAGCGCGGCGCTGGCACTGGTCCAGTCTGGCAAGAATGACGAGGCGTTGACCATGTTCACGAACATGGCGGGAAGCGCTGCAAGCGACCTTCAGAAATCAGATGCACTGGAGCAGGCGGCTGGGTGTGCCAACCGCCTGAAACAATATGATCGGGCGCTAGAGTTGGCAAAGGCCATCCCACTCCAGGCGGTTTCCAAGAAATGCCGGATGACCCTTCTGTGCGGAAACGGGAAATACAGCGACCTGATCGCCGAGTTCAAGACCGAGGATATCGATCATTGGCCGGAGAGCACGCGTGGCGAGGCTTTTTTCAGCCGCGGCACGGCCTTTTTTCAATTGAAAGACGGCCTGGCGGCGGAAGCGGACTTGAAAAAGGCACCGGCGCATAGCCGTGACGCCCATACCCCAGGGCAAGCCTGGTTGATGCTTGGCGATACGTGCCGAGATCTCTTGAAAGACGATAAGAAGGCACTGGCGGCTTACGCCGAAGGGATCAAAATGGTACAGGGGGGAATCGGCCATTCCTATGCGTTGACCGCCCTTTTGTCTGCGGCAGATATTCTCCGTAAACAGGGGAAGTATGACGAGACACTTGAGCTATTGGGAAAAATCGACCTGCCGAAATGGGGTGGGTATTGGGGTGTGACTTTTCGGTGCGCCTATGGGGAGACGCTGGCCAGCCAAGGGAAGAAGGCGGAAGCCATCGCAAAATTCAATGAAGCCTTGGGCGTCAAAGATGCCACGGCCGCGCAAAAGGCGGCATGTGAAAAGAGGATCAAGGAGCTACAGGGCAAAACAGAATGAGTTCCGTAATGGAAAGGGGGTCAGGCAAGGAAAAGACATCGGAAACTGTTAGCCAAAATGATGAAAAAGCCGTCTCGGGATATGTTTGAAAAGTAAAAATAAAAGAAGAGGTGACGAACAAGAAGGCCGTCACGGATTAAGGTCATGTGAAAGAAAGAAAAAAATGGAGGTGTTCAATGTCATACGAAAAGACAATAAAAATTAAAAAATCATTCACACTCATCGAACTCCTGGTGGCTGCGCCCGGCATAGTTCCGAATCGCATTGCGATTCAAACGAAGACGAGAGCACATTCGATCAAGTTTACCCTGATCGAATTGCTCGTGGTGATTGCAATCATCTCCATCCTCATGGCGATGTTGCTGCCTGCACTCAAAAAAGTAAGGGACATGGCAAAACAGATCAGCTGTCTCAACAATCTCAAGAATGTCGGATCTGCATGCACCTTCTACTCAATGGATTATAACAGCTGGATGCCGTCG
>CAIQLG010000181.1 GCA_903872565.1 uncultured Lentisphaerota bacterium
CTTTTTAAGGAATCGGTACAAAGAAGAGTTGAAATCATGAAAAAGGCAATATAATGTTAAAAATAGTGGCACAAGTTGAAGTGCCCACAGGTGGCACAAATTGAAGTGCCCAATGACAAATATCCGATGGTTTTATATCTAGCGATGCCATTAGCACAACCATTTATGAGTATTGTTGTTAAAATAATAATGCAATAAACAGTTATATTATTTTTATCTTTCATTAACAATCCATCTTTAACTCGCTAACTCATTCCTTCTCCAACTCTTCACCATCCCAGCACCAGCTAAACTCTACTCCCCATCATTCCAGAAAGCAAGAAAATCAAAGCATTTCCCTTGAAAAACCAGAGACCGAACTTTCATTGTGCTTGTCCGGTGGCTGGCCTGTGTTTGTCTCATAGATTGGATTAGATTGCTATGCTTCAGGGCTTGCTATTGTTTTTCTGGAGATGGTCTAGGTGGTCGGTATATTTTTTTTATTTTGCCATCCTGATATCATCTACTAATGGCTTGTTATTATTTCCTTGCCATGGACGACTGTATAAAGTTCCGTAATCAGCATTCTCGTTAATATAAATGGTTTCATGCCGGGGTACTATCGTGGGTTGTATCTCTATTTCTTGCCCGTCTTCGGTCTTTAAAACCCATATTTTATTATTTGGATCCGTGCCTTTTTGATATATGATGCCTTTCTTAATTTCTGTTTTTCCAGTATCAATGCTTGAAGTAGTGCATCCAGTAATCATCAAAATGCACAATAATGCAAATACCACTATGAATGTTTGTTTTCGCATATCATCTTTTCCAAGATAACTCATTCACCAACTCATCACCATCCCAGCACCAGCTAAACTCTACTCTCCATCATTCCAGAAAGCAAGACTTTGCCCTAATTTCCCTTTAAAAACCAGAGACCGAACTTTCATTGTTCTTGTGTCCGGTGGCTGGCCTGTGCTTGTTTCATAGATTGCTATTCTTCAATGCTTGTTATTGTCTTTTGGGTGGTCATTATGCTGTATTATTTCTTATGTCATATGCTATATTTGATAATAATTTGCACTTATTACATTTAAAATCAAATCTACTGTGAATCTGTTCTTTTAGGAGCCATGTAGAATCACAACTGGGACAAGTTCTTTTCCTTTCAGAATTTATACTTTTGCCAGAACTTCTATACAAATAGTAAAATGTCGGCGTTTTTGTCAATTTTGCAATCTCTGAACATACTTTTATCCCTTGCTTGCTTAGTTGTGAATCTATCTTTGACATTTGATTTGTAGCGAAATGCTCTCCAACACTACAATTCATCTGTAATTGATCACAGGACTGATAATCACTTTCCCAACATAAAATATTATAATATTCGTCATCATATGTTTTAGGAATATTATATAGTGGAATAGTTCGAAAACAGTCACCGCAACGCAATGGAGATTCTAAAGAAATAAATGTTGTAAAGAGAATTAAAGATTTTCGCTTTTGACATTGACATTTCTCTGATGAGTCAGGATCGCAACCAATTATTTCATGAGGAATGACTTTAATCCCGGTTTCCATTATTTTGGCAATAGTATTACTGGGGTATCTCCTTGACTAAAGTACCCCCTACGGCTTGTGTTTTTCATGCTTGTTACGCAGGCCTTTTGAGATGGAACGGTACGTTGCCGGTGGGGTTCGCACAGAGTTCTCGATAAGACGCTGGAACAAGAGTCC
>CAIQLG010000182.1 GCA_903872565.1 uncultured Lentisphaerota bacterium
ATCCGCCTCGGCGGAGACTAATGTAGCCGCCTCCATGTTGGAGGCGACACGGCCAACATGGCCGTGGCTACAAGTTTCAAGCCATACGGCATTCCTTAGGAAAATACAATTTCCTATACGATGTACTTAGCCGGCTACGCCGGGGCTGAATACACATTTGACAGGATTTACAGGATTATCAGGATGTTTAAAAATCAATGGGGGAATTTTATTATCCAGTTTATCTTGTTATCCTGTCTAAAATACAATTTCCTATACGATAAAGAAAGCCTGAATTGGTCTTCACATCCCGCAGGGATGGGGGTTTATATAGCCCGGATGTTTCAACCCCGGGAATCACATGCACAAATAATACCCCGTCCTGAAGGGACGGTGGAATTCAATACCCGCATATTTCCATCGTCCCTTCAGGACGGAAAATTCTTATTTCATTTTCCCCGGATTAAAATCCGGGGCTCTATAAAACCCCGCCGCATCCGCGGCGAAATATGAAGAACACGCTGAAGTTGTGAACTACTCCAACTTAAGATCCGGAATAATGAAGTTCGACAGCAAACCCGACAAAAAAATGGACTTTGGGTTATTAAATTATGGAAACTTCAGTTCCATCACATATGCTTCCCATTCCTTTTTGAATTTGTCCATGTCATTGACGTCAAGGATTTTCTGCATGGTTGAATATCCGGTCGGATCTTCCTTTCTGTTCTGGTAAAATTCCTTGTAGAACTTGAACAGCAATCCCTTTTCCTGCAGATAGTAGCACAAATAACGTGACTGCGCATAATTGTCTCCGCCTGGGTTGTTGTAGAATTTGCTTGTGTCATAGCCGGTCAGTTCCTTGAAGGACGGAAGACCATCCATTTTGATTTCCTCCTGAAGTCCGGCGAGGCGCCAGTTCGTCCGGCCAACGATCTTTCCATCCTTCTGGTCGCATTGTTCATAAAGCGAGCCCAGGCCTTCGTTGAGCCAGGACGGACATTCGGGGAAATTCGCCTTTATAAACGGATGCACAATCTCGTGGACAAGAGTTCCACCTCCTGTAGCAATGTTCATTATGAGTGCATTTTTCGTGTCGGAATAAAACCCGTAAGGCGTGTCGGGCGCCTGCCCTTCGATTTTCTTGCAAAGCTCCTCGTATGATTTCTTTTCCCCCATAAGCCAGATTGTTATTATCTCCTTGGGATCCTTATCGAAATATACGTCCTTGAGCCTCTTCACCGCCCATCTGACAGTGTCGGATGAGCGGCGCCTCACATCCGACGGGCTTTCGTTCCCGACCACGACAAATGGCCTCTCTACGACATAGGTGAGTTCCCTCGATGGAAAATCTTTTTTCAGGCGCATGATGTGCTGTGCGAAATCCGCATTTGTCTTTTCCCCTTCAGCTTTCTTCGGGAGCTGCCTGATCTTGCCCGGATTGAGCCGGAATCTGATCGCCGTCCATTCCTTCTCGCTGTATTTCAGCGGCCACAGGCGGAAAAACAACTTGCGGGACATTTCTCTATAGCTTCCATTTTCCTCGGCCGGTTCCTGGTATATGATCGAGTCGGACTTGGGGGCATATCCAATGATGAGCCGGAAATGCTCTGTCGTCCCGGGCTCTTCGCTATAGTGCATGCAGACAATCGAAGGATATCCGGATTTTATGTCGGCAACGATTTCCCGCAACAACAGATCCATCTGTTTGTCCGCTTTGTCTGCGTCAAGCTTGTTGAAAATTTTTTCACCAACGTCAAATCCAATTTTCTCCAGGGCTGCCTTCAATTCTTTCGTGTAAGATCCCCGCCCCAGAACGGGATCAAGCCCGGAAAGGTTGAACACATCGTCCTGGGTGTATTGGTGCCCCAGCCTTTGAAGGAACATTGCAACACAGGCCTCCCCGCAAAAGTCGGGTTTCTGGACAATATGAGGGACATCCTCGATGAGGCAGGCAGCCAGCGGCTTTTCCTTTTCGGGAATTGGGAGATCGGCAGAAAATGTGTAGAAGGGGGAAAGCGTTACAAGGAAGGTAAATAGGCAAGACAGGGATCTGTAAAATGAATCTTTCATAATGCAAACCTCACTTCATCCTTCTGTAATATTATCTGATCGATCCATCTGATAATGCCATGCAATTCCAACTATGTTACCCTATGTCTGCAAGATCATTTTACAAGTTTTCATATGCAATGAAAACAAGAGTTACTAATAGTCTCGAAATAAGATTGTCATAACCTTATTTTTTATTCAGATTCACTGTCGCTGCCCCCATGTTGGGGGCGAACACGGCCAACATGGCCGTGGCTACAACATAAAAAGTCAAAACATTTGTCAATTTGATTATGCGTTTATTACTAATTAGCACTCGCACCTTGAAATATGGATTTTAAACCGGAATTTATAGCATAATTAATTTCTGGGGAGAACCATGATGCATTCTGAGAAAAAAGATTACGCGAAAATATACAGCCTTGACGAGATCGCCAGGTCTGAGATTGACAAGATTGTCGCAGTCGAACCGCTCGACGATGGCACCGGCATAGTTTTCACTAGGGATGACGACAAGGTATCATCGCAAAAGATCGGATTCCGCCCCTTTCTTCTTCTTTCCGCTCCGGTCTTCCTAGATAATTTCAGCGGCGATTTCGCCATAGAAAAACTCAAGGGGAACGGCGTTTTCTCCTTTATTGCGAAATTCGCTGACTCCAAAATCTACGACAAGGCAGTGAAGCATCTGAAAGATTCCACAGGAATCAATCCGTCGTCCCCGAAATCGCCTTTCAGAGTCTTCACGGATCCGTCACAGCAGTTCCTCACATCAAACAGGATCAGGCTGTTCCGCGGCATGACATTCCGCGAAATTCGCAGAATGCAGATTGACATCGAGACAATACTGACCGACGGATACGAGTTCCCGAACCCGGAACGCGAAGGCGACGCCATTTCTCTCATTTCCATGAGCGACAGCACTGGCTGGGAAAAATCAATTATGCTCAACCACCCGCATTCCGAAAAGGAACTCCTCGAGGAATTCGTCAGAACTGTCATGGAAAGAGATCCGGACGTTATCGAAGGACACAACATTTTCAGATTCGATCTCACCTACATCGAGACCAGGGCGAAAAGATTCAAGGTGAGACTTGCCCTCGGACGCGACAAGAGCATCATAAGTACCAGGCCGTCAAGAATTTCCATCGCAGAACGCACAATAAGCTACAAGCGATTCGACATTTTCGGAAGACACGTGATTGACACATACCACCTCGTCCAGTTGTACGATGTCTCCCACAGGGACCTCACGGATTATGGTCTGAAATCAGTGGCCAGGCATTTCGGCGTCGCAGCAGACAACCGGACCTATCTCGACTGTGAAAAAATCACAGAGACTTTCAGGAAATCGCCGGAGACGGTGAAAAAATACGGCCTCGACGATGTCAGGGAGACCCGGGCGATTTCCGACATCCTCTCCACAAGCTTCTTTTATCAGGCACAGCTCATCCCATACAGTTATCAGAACTGCCTGGCAAGAGGAAATGCCACGAGGATTGACGCACTTCTTGTAGCCGCGTATCTCGCAGATGGCGCCTCGATCCCGGCACCGGAGGGAGATAAAATGTTTTCCGGAGCTCTCACGGAAGCCTTTCATTCAGGCACTTTCAAGAATGTGTGGCACTGCGACGTACGCTCGCTGTATCCTTCCATAATCCTTTCAGAAAAATGGTGCCCGTCACGGGACTATCTCGGCATCTTTCCAGCTTTCCTCGAGAAACTCAGGAACTTCAGGTTCACCGCGAAAAACGCGGAGAAAAAATCTTCGGACCAGCAGGAGAAGGATTTCCACAATTCCATCCAGACGACATTCAAGATACTGATAAACTCTTTCTACGGATATCTCGGATTCTCACAGGGAACTTTCAACGACTACGCAATGGCCGAAGGTGTCACATCGAAGGGCCGCGAAATTCTCAGCACAATGGTGAACTTCCTCGAAAAGTCCGGAGCGAAAGTTATTGAGATTGACACCGACGGCATCTATTTCCAGCCGCCCGAAAATGAGAAAAACCCCGAAGCTCTCGAGAAAAAGATACAGTCGGTACTTCCAGAAGGCATTGATGTCGAACTGGATGAGACTTATCCCTCGATGTTCTGCTACAAGAGCAAAAACTACGCCCTTCTCAAACAGGACGGCGAAGTCGCAATCACTGGCGCCGCACTCAAGTCCAGGGGCCTCGAACCCTTCCAGCGCGATTACATGTCAGAATTCATAAGGCATCTTCTCGCAGACGATTCAACGGCCATCGAAAAACTTACACAGGAATACAGGGATGCCATCGAGAAGAGGAAGTGGCCCGTCGCAAAATTTGCAAAATCCGAAACGCTCTCCGACTCCCTTGACGCATATAAGAGAAAACTCGCGGATGGTTCTGGAAAAAGAAGCGCCGCCTATGAGCTTGCGATAGCGTCGGGGCGGGACTACAGGCAGGGTGACCAGGTATCATTCTATGTGACAGGTACGAAGAAGAACCTTTCGGTCGTGGAAAATTCCCGTCTGATCAAGGACGTACCTGCGGAACGGGACGAGAACACTACATACTATCTGTCCAAGCTGGACGAGTTGTACAAGAAATTTTCAGTCTTCATCGAGAATGGTGGCAGTAAGGATGAAATTGCTCCGCAAATGACCGAACTTGGCTTTGAGATCTAATCCTATTTTTCGCCACAATAAGGCACAAGAGTCACAAATTTAAAATCGTTTTATGTGCTTTATGTAGTATATTTTTCCGTGTATTCAGTGTGTTCCGTGGTTATAAATATTCGGAGGGAGAGAGATTAATAATATGCAACATTTAACAAGATGTCAATTGTTTAGATTATTTTGTATGCTCTTGATAATCAACGCCCTGACAGGTTGTGCCACATACTGGGTTGATAGAAAGAATGACTTGCTTGATATTCCTGTCGTTGCAGCCTCCGTAGGAGCTGGCGCGAGTGTCAACGTAGGACCGTTTCATAGTGGGCTAACTTGGACTGGTGGAGATGCCGGTTTACATGGTGGAACCCTGACAACCAACAATGCCGGACATGCTTGGGCTACCCAATTAGAACTACTATATGCGGGGTGCGAACACTTTGGGGGACGCAAAATATTCGATTGCATTGGGGATGAGACACGTACCAACCTTAAATGGTATTGGACACGAGAGGATTCATTTAAAGATACATGGACACCTTTTATAACTACAAATTTGCATACTTGTAGTATGGAGAGATTGGGAAATGCCGGGCCGCCACCGTCAATTCATCCTTACTGGTTTCGTGTTGAGGCTCAGGGAAGTTGCATTATTGGGGCACGTTGCGGGATAAACGTCGGAGAACTTGCAGACTTCATTCTTGGATGGTCAACGATTGACATCTTTGCCGACGATGTCGAATCAAAAAGGGCAAATGCCATAAAAATAAAAATCGAAAGACTGCCTCCCTCTGGAGACAATGCTTTGGTTGTATTATCCAGTGCCAAGCTGGGAGAATCAATTCTCCTGCCAAAATCAAACTACGTTCATGCAAAAGATGTAACTCTTGTGGGTTGCAATGGAGAATTAAATGCATGGGCGCAAGTATCTAAACGAGACGATGCTCTTTTACCTACAACTCAAGACAAACGTCCATTTCTGGAGTTTCGCGCTCTGGTTCAGAACAAGTCACAAAAGAATGTGAATGTCTCGTCGGCTGAGACTGTGGTGAAAACAGCCGAAAATAAATTCATATATGCATTCGAAGGTGAATGGTGGGACGATTCTCTTTGGCTTGGACCAAGTGTTATTGAAAAAGACGGGGAAGATATGTCCATGGAACACTTACAAAAGATTGAGCTTGCCCCTGGTCAATATGCCGTCTTTGAAGTTTCGTTCCCTATGTCCGGCATAACCAAAGAAGCGGATGCCGTGAATATTGCTGATGTTCTATTCATTAAGTAGCATGGTGATTGAGTTGATAATGCCTTGGTTCGCCTTGATTTTCCCGATATAGTTATTACATTGTGGATATTATTACAACGCCGAGGAAAGACATGGTTTGTGCGGTAAAAAGTGACACCGGTAATTCGCTGAAAGTAGGTCTGGCTTCGATGAAGCCAGACATGCACGGTCTCATCGAGACCGCGCCTACTTCCGGAAACTCCTCCCAGCTATCTTGCGCATCCGCTTCCGCGCAGCAAATTTCAAAAGATGTTAAAGACTATTATTCAGTAATAGTAACAGCATCAGTAACTATCTCATGTGAATATTCACCGAGGAAAACTCGATGAATATTCAATGGTTCAACAATCTTTTTTATGGCAACAGTGTCACGACCACTGTTCTAGCGCTGAGCCTCACGATCGCGTTCGGGATACTGATCGGCCACATAAAAATCTTCAAAATATCCCTGGGGATGGCGGGAGTTCTCTTTTCCGGACTGCTCATCGGACATTTCGGAATGAGGATCGAACCCGGCACACTCGATTTCATCAGGGAATTCGGCCTGATCCTTTTCGTCTATACCATCGGAGTCCAGATAGGTCCCGCGTTTTTCGCGTCATTCATGAAGCAGGGACTGAAGCTGAACATAATGGCGATCATAATTATTGTCTTGGGCTTCACGGCCGCAGTGATAATCCTTCTCGTCACGGGGCTTCCAGTTCCGGTTGTTGCTGGAATAATGTCCGGAGCGATCACAAATACGCCGGGGCTCGGAGCGGCACAGCAGGCTCTTGCCGACGCGGCGCCGGACAGTCCCAGCCTGGGCCAGACCACAGGGATGGCATACGCGATGTGCTATCCCTTCGGAATATTCGGCATAATCACTGTGATGCTTGTGCTTAAAAAAATTTTCCGGATCGACATACGGGAGGAGGAGAAGAAGTTCAATGCCGAAAGGGACGAGATATTGATGAAGCCCTCCAGCCACAACCTGCTCGTCTCCAACAGGAGACTTGCCGGGACAAGCATCGGGGAACTGCACAATCTGGTCAAACAGGATTTCACCATCTCCAGGCTGCACCGGGACGGAAAACTCTCGGTGCCGGACAATTCTGACATCCTCCAGATTGGAGACATCATTCATGTCGTATGCTCGAAGGAGGCATCGGAAGACCTCGCACTGCTTGCTGGAGACATAACGGAGATCGAAATGCACCACGATGGGACATTCGTGGGCGCGACCGCAATAGTTACAAACAAGAAGGCTGTGAACAAAAGCGTCGGAGAGATCGGGATCGGGGGGAATTTTTCTGTCAGCATAACAAAGGTAAGCAGAGCAGGAATGGAGCTGATCGCGACACCGGGGCTGAAACTCCAGTTCGGCGATCAAATCACGATGGCCGGTGCGAAGGATGACATCGAAATCGCGTCCAAGGAACTTGGCAACTCCATAAAGGATCTAGAAACCCCGAACATACTCCCAATCTTCCTAGGAATAATTTTCGGTCTCTTAATCGGCTCGATACCGGTGAATATCCCGGGATTCCAAATTCCACTCAAACTCGGGCTTTCAGGGGGAGCGCTTCTTTCGGCAATAATATTCAGCAGAATTGGCCAGATCGGCCGCCTGAGCTGGTTCCTTCCGCAATCTGCGAACTTCGCAATCCGCGAGATCGGCATAACCATGTTCCTGGCCTGCGTCGGAATCAGGGCTGGAGAAAAATTTTTCTCCACCCTCATTGACGGACAGGGAATCTGCTGGATTCTGCTTGGAATTACGATAACGGTCATTCCCATTCTCATAATCGGAATTTTCTCTCTCCTATTCCTGAAGATGAACTATCTAATGCTTTGCGGGCTGCTGTCTGGAAGTTTGACTGATCCCCCTGCCCTTTCCTTTGCAACGACAAGTTACAAATCTGACGCGCCATCAATAACTTACGCCACGGTGTATGCCATGACCATGTTTCTTCGAATAATGTTTGCTCAATTGCTTGTCGTGCTGTTTTTCAAGTAACTTGATCGTATGGGGCATTTTGTTTTTTCCGTAGGGAAACATTCACTTCCAATAATGTTTCTTATCAACCCGTGGGGTTGACAACGATTAGCCGGTGGTTGAAGTCGAGGAACGAGACTGACACTACCGGGATAATGAAAAAACAATAGCGCACCCCGGAGGCGGTGCCAGAATCCTTAATTGATTTTTTGTTCGACCCCACCGGTGTCGGGATTTTTTATCCTATTTGTTTCCGGGGGTGTCGCCCTGAACGGGCTAACCACCCGGCTAATAGCTGTAATCCCTCCGGGATAAATTCAGGATAAATGATTTCCCTATGGAAATCTTGACAAAAGGGAATAAATTGTTAAATGGAAATATTACTTACAAATGACGACGGCATCAATGCGGAAGGCATTCTTGCCCTTTATGATTCCTTGAAATGTCTTGCAGACGTGACAATCGTCGCCCCCGATTCGGAACGCAGCGCGGTTGGGCACGGGATAAGCATAGCGGATCCGCTCAGAGTCAAGGAATTTAGAAGAGATGGCAAAATAGTCGGTTATTCTACAAGCGGAACACCTGCGGACTGTGTCAAGCTTGGCGTAAGCACATTGCTGAAGGCGAAACCAGACATTGTTGTTTCCGGGATAAACGCAGGCCCGAACCTAGGGATCAACGTGCTTTATTCGGGGACAGTTTCCGCTGCCATGGAAGGGGCTATCCTGGGAATTCCATCATTCGCAATTTCTCTAGCATCGTGGACCGAATGCGGCTATGGGTTTGCCGCCCATTATGCGGGCACAATGCTCAATGACATCCTCAAGATGGATCTGAAAAAGGGTACACTTCTCAACATAAATGTCCCGGCGCTCGACGAAAAATCCATTGCTGGAAAGAAATACACATTCCAAAGCAGGGTGGCATGGACTGACAGATACGAGAAAAGGACTGATCCCGGCAATAGGACTTACTACTGGCTAAGCGGTGTGCCCAACGAGATCCTCTACGAGGAAGGCAGCGATGCCAAGGCCATCCAGGACGGATTCATCTCCATCACACCGATACACTGCGACATGACAGACCACAAGATGCTGAGGAACTTGCTATAGTTTTTCATGGAAAATAAATTCACAATGTGAATTTACTTAAATGAAAAACTATATCTGCAGGATCTGTGGTTTTACATCAGCATCTGGGGAATCTTTGTCTGTGAATATTTGCATTGTGCATTGTCGTTATATTACAAATTTTTGTCGTTATATTCCATATTATAGCAATGGTGTAGTGCTATATTATCGACATGTCAACAAGAACCCGGGAGTGCACAGATGAAAAATTTCAGTCGGCGCAATCGGTCGGAAGTAATCAGTAGCTTCACACTTATTGAGTTGCTTGTGGTGATTGCAATCATCTCCATCCTCATGGCGATGCTGCTGCCTGCACTCAAAAAAGC
>CAIQLG010000183.1 GCA_903872565.1 uncultured Lentisphaerota bacterium
CTGGACGATAAGAGTTGCGAAGAATGCGGCGGAACTCTCGGGGATATGGATGGGGACGCTCTCGCTCGAGAACAGCATATCCGAAATCCTCTCGAAATTATATGACAGGGAAATCGCGAGGACCTGGGCCAACGATGCATCGGACGATGAAAGGACTGACCAGTACCGGCTCTTCACTTTGAAACAATCGCTTTTCACAGGGATAATTCTTGGAGTCATCGAAGAAAAAATGAAAGAAGATATGGCTCGTGGGAATAAAGTATTGGATGCAATAGATAAAATGACTGTGAAAATCTCAAAAAACGACAATGACTTCTTCTGTCTGGAGCCAGCCAAGCCACGTGATGTATTTGCAAATGATGTCGATGGGATAAGGATGACCAACTGCAGGGCATCATGGCTGAAAGAAATGTTCAGCTGGTTCAGCAGTTCTTTCGAGGCCGACCTGGGGGTAAAGGGGTCGGACAAGCTCGGTGGACAGCTCATGCAGGAAAATAGTATTTTCGACAATATCGGCTTCGGCATCCAGGAACATATATTGAATGGACTAAAAGATCTTTCAGCAGAGCTTGGGAAAAGAGTCAAAATCGAGTTGAAGGATTGACACGATGGCTATTCTAAATGATCGCGAGGATCTTTTCAAGCTTTCCAGGATTTCAGAGGATGAGTTCCGCGAAAAGCTCAAGGAATATGCGGGCTTGAAATTTGACAATAAGCAGAGGATGCTGCAATATGACAATATAAAACACGCGCTCTTGAGCATACTTGAGACACGCGAAGGGAGTCGTATCGATGAAATCAGGGCTAACCTTGATGACCCCGGAACTGTGAGGCGCCTCAATGAATGGCTCGAGGATTTAAAGGTGAATGGGATAGATCATCCGGAATTATGGTCTGTTTGTTCCAGATTCCTTATGAGAGTCCTAAGGGGCGAATTGGTGAATGCCAGACAGCAATATCCGAGCCACGAGGAGTCAAAGAAAAAACTGATGGCATCCCTTTGCTGAACAAGATTAATATAAGATGAGGATGAAATGACCTACGAATATTTTGGAGATCGGATAGAACTTACGCTGTTCCCAAACACCGGGATGTTTGATGTCAATTTCAGTATTACCATGGAGTTCCTTGAGAAACTTGGTTACAATGAAGCGAGTTATGAGTTTAATAGCAGACTTTACGATAGTGATGAGAATCTGGCTCATCAATTTTATTTCTGCCAAACCCAATATGATGAAAAGGTGAAAAAGGTTATTGGCAAGATGACCATTGATACAAGATTTTTCCCAAAAGAATGTTCATCGAAAAAAAACATTGACATCTCATTTAGGCCTAAACATGGGAAAAATGAAAAATCCCCCGACATACAAATTTTCTCTTTGCTATTGTCCCAAGAGCATACTGTAATTGATTCATGTCTTGTCATAGATTTAGGCAATACGCGCAGTTTCGCTCTGATCGTGGACGACATATATCAGAGAGTCCAGAATTCAACATTCAAAACATACAGGATGCCCTTATATTCTTATTCCAAGTTTTCCTCGTTATCTAACCCAGGAGCTTGTGACAGTATGTTGTCACTCGAGTCTCCCCACAGGTTTCACAAGTCACGAGAAATAAACAACGGCAAACCAATTTCATTTGTCAGGATAGGAGATGAGGCAAAGCGAATCCATAGAAATCTCATTGAGGATTCTCTTCAGGGCAGGTACGCCTTGAGCTCTCCTAAGAGATATTTCTGGCAGGATGACGAGGAATTTGTCGGGTGGAAGTGTGCAAGGCACGATTTCAAGGGCAAGGCTGTCTCTGAAATGCTATCTTGCTATCTTGCCGATGTTCTGAGCGAAGAGCTGAAATGTCAGCCGGCAAAACTGCCACGATCCGCCCTGCTTTCTGTGATGATGCTGGAATTCATTGAACAGGCTGAAAATTATATCAATAGTCCGGAGTTTTGCCTTCTATCCGGTATTGCAGGCAAAAGAAAAATATCTCGGGTCTGCGTTACTTATCCGACTGCCTGGGCTGAAAATGAACTCGGCCTCTACGAGAGAAAATTGCTCGCAGGACTCGAGGCATATTCTGAAATAAACTCCACAACAATTCCGGCTCTTGATGTTGGGTGCGATGAGGCTACTGCAGTCATGCTCGGTTATGTGTTCAGCGAAGTTCGCAAATATGGCAACATAGGTGAAAACTGGATCAAAAGCATCGGAAGAGTCCCCCCACAGCATTATCCTACTGCGCGGGTGGCTGTCATTGATATTGGAGGAGGAACAAGCGATCTTGTCATTGCGGAAATCTTTGATGACAGGACTGGAGCAGGCGTGAATTTAAACATTAGCAGGATTTACAGGGATGGGATAAACAAGGCCGGAGACGAGTTTGTCAGAAGATTGATTAGAGATATACTGCTGCCTCAGATTAAAGGAAAAATATTCACCGAGCAGGGGAAGAGTCAAAGTATCGCTGGTCAGACGTTCGAGAAATTCTTTTCAGGGGGTGATTCTGAGAAAGATATACGCTCTTCGGAACTAAAAAATCTTTGGAGTCCGATTGCCTTGGAAATTATTTCAACGCTTTTGAAAGATGAAACAAATAATAGCGGGGAAAATAAGGAAATAGAAGTTCCCATCAGCGGGCATTTAGTTGATGAACTCAGTTCTTTTGTACGTAAATTAAACGAAAAACTAAAATCAGCAGGTGTTCCAAACTCGACCGATATGCTGGAAAATATAAACAATGATTTCAAATTAAAATTCGTTAAGGATGAGATTTCAGATGTGGTTGGAGATATTTTCTCTGAAATAGCCGACCGCTTCTGTTCTGCAATATCCGCTTTCGACTGCGATATTGTCCTTTTTGCAGGTAAAACATCCGAACTGAAAACGATCTGTGATGTTTTCAAGGTGTCGATTGACATGCCAGAGGAAAAATTCATCCCGATGTTGAATTACAAAGTGGGAGAATGGTGCAATATCGCAGAGGATGGGATTATCCGGGATGCCAAGATGACTACGGTTCTCGGAGCCACGTTATTTACCCTGGCGGCAGCCGGAGCAGCCTCCATCGGGATGCCTTTTTCCATAACCATAAGAAAAGGTGCTATCGTCGAGAGGGATTTTTACTGGGGGATAGTGACGTTGGGCAACCCAAGATTCAGGAACGCAGATGCCATTTTAACTCCACAACTGTTTGAAAATACAGTTCCCTTTACTGGCACGCCTATTCTTATCGCGAGAAGGGCTTTTGAATCAGAACAAGTATCTGCCGATTTGTCCTATGAAATACGGTTGAAACCAGAATTTAGAAAATCAGTCAAAAACGCAACAATAACCATAAAGAAGGATGTCCAGCCCGACAATTCAGTCCATATTCATATAGGAAATGTTAACGGTCAATACAATGATGGAGAAAATCTAATCGCAGAACACGTTGAAATCAGACACCGAATAATGTTCGAAAATGATTTTTTCATTGAATCAGGAAAAATTAATTAACCGTACATGAGCAGAACAATTTAATTAAGGCGGCCGAACACTAATGGGATCAATGTGTCTTGCAAGTCGTTCTGATTAAATCGCTACATGAGTCTAAGTATAAATGGAATTAAATAGGAGATAATTAATGAAAAGTAAAATTATACATAATGGTTTTATAAATTATAAACCTTGTCTGATTATTCTTATTACACTTATGATCTCACTGTTTATTGCAACACAAGAATGCCCCGGAGCAGGGGCTCAGGGATCTGGGGATGACGCATTAACGCAATTTAACAGTATCTTAGTAAAGTTTAAAGAGTTTAATTCTCCTCCCCCTGAGATAGTCAACATAGCACAAGCGTTCGGAAAGCTAAAGAAGGAATTCGATGAGAAAAAGAACATTACGCCATCTGATTCCGCGGAAAATATTCAGAATATTTTGGATCTGTTTGAAAAAATTAAAAATCCAAAACGAGAGGTAGCCACCCAGATTGAAGACATAAAAGAAGCGCTCGTCAAATTAAAGAATACATTGGATAATAAAGCCACCACACCATCTGACAGCGCGACTGACAAAAACCCAGAAATAGAAAAGCAAAAGGAACTCATCAGCACCTTAACCCAAAAGGATAAAGACAATTCTGAAAAGATTAAAGATTTGGAAAAAAAATGTTCTGTTCTGGACAACGACTTGAATGTCGAGAAGTCGAGTGTCACTAAATATAAGCAAGCAAATCAAAGTTTGCAAGAAAATCTTAAGCAAGCAAATAACGCTCTGCAAGAAAAAACAAGCCCCCTTCAAAGTGAAATTGATAGACAAAAAAGAGAGATTGAGAAACTAAAGGAACAATCCCCACCCATCCCCACAAGACCAGGAGGTATTGAAACTTTTCTTCCTTCAATATTGCTCGCTTCCGCGATAATCATTCTTGCTCTATTTTTTGCCTTATATATATATGACAGGAAAACATCAGGATCTACTGAAGATAAAATTGATTCACCAATAGAAAAATCATCAGATAAATCATCTGCTGTTGGTGATAAAAAAATTACAGAGAAGCTGAGCCAAGTTGAAAATCAACTTGTTGTAATATCACACCAATTATCATCTAATACATTAAAAACAGATGTTTCCACGGTAAAGGCACTATGTAATCAGATTCTTACAAGTTATAGCAATATTGTTACAAAATTAGCTCCTCTTGATTCATTCGACAGAAAAACTAAAGATTTGAATGATAAAACAATATATATACAAGGGGAAATAACTTCATTGAAGACATGTATTAAAACATCGATTACAGAATACCTCGACTCCTACTATAAGCCTGAGAAAATTGATGAGTTGCTTAAACACATCGGAGATCGTAATCTTGCAAGTTATCTGCAGAAATTGCAAGAAGAACTAAATGATAATATATCTCAAAAAACAAAAATAGCTGAATACGAAAATAAATATAAATCTTTAACTGACTTTATAGAGGGATCAAATAATAAACTTAAAGAAATTAAACGGGAAATAGACGAATTCAAAACAACAAATCGAGGCTTGCTGTCAGACATTGAGAAGAAAGACAAGGCAATTGGGATACTGACTGGAGAAAAGACAACCGTGGTAAGCAGACTCGATGAACTAGAAAAAACTATTGTTACAAACAAAAAAGAGATAACTGAAATAAAAAGCCGGCTTGTCCGAAAGGAAACAGAATTTGATAATCTTAAGAATGAACTAAAAATAATATTGCCAAACTATGAGTCGGACTTAGCTTTTTTTGGAGAAATTTTTGGAGATGACTGGAAGCAGGAGGTCTTGCTCTCATTCCTTCTACTGCAATCGGAGGCGAATAATAAGAGTGAAGGGATAAGAGCAACCTTTTCAAGACTTGACGATGCAATATATGACACATATTCAGATAATCCAGCCAGATTGAAGTCTGTTAGAAATATGATTCAGGCAAAGGTAAACGGCGAAATTCTGGCGGGGAAATATCAGATTCAGTGGCCGCTCCCGGGAGATGAGCTCAACGAAAGAATTCATAGCGCCGAGACTTCTTCAGGGAACAGGATAAAGATAGCACGTACTGCGATAGTAAAGGATGCCAATGGTGTACTCATTACAAAGTCAAAAGTTAGAACGGAAGTCTGAGTCAGCTTATGCCAATTCTGCCCAAATCAGCTATCGCCCTGATAAACAACGAATACATGCTTCGTCAGCTTTCCCAAAGCGGCGTACGTTTTTCCCTTTATAGTGGTCGGAAGACCGGCTCGAGGATTGATTTGGAAGTCATAATTATTTTCCAGAGCATCGATAGAATTCAAGACTATGATACAGGATTTGCTAAGATAAATGAAATTATATTTTCCCCAGAATATTCCGTTAAAATAACCAAGGGTGATTTTTTCATTGCCTCAGATATGATTGTCGAATCAGAATTCAAGAAGACACTTAGCAGTTTGAAATTATCGGAAGAAACTGCCAATGCAAAAACAACAACTGCCAGTTTAAATCCCTTAAAGGCTTTGTCCGTGTCTACAACTGGCGACAAGAAAATAAATTCCAAAACAACAGACTCCCAAATACAATCATCAAATTCATCCACTATCAAGAAGACAAATCGAAAACTGATATGGGTTCCCGCCTCAATAACCCTTTTAATCGTCCTCTTCCTTGTCTTTTATGCAGTTAATAAAAAAACGACACCAGCACCTGCAACGACGAACAAAGTTCCTGGGACCAAAGCAATAGTTCAGCCCTCCAGTGTCCCAAAACAGTCTTCCGAAATGCCTAAGAAAGAAGGCTTTTTCGAAGAAGGTAAAAAGTGCTATGATGCCGGGGAATTCGACAAGGCATTTAACTTCTATCTCCAATCCGCGAAATCTACCGAAAAGAATGGTCCAGACGGGATTATAGCGACTGCTTTTTGCTATGAATCAGGAAAAGGAGTTGAGATGAATATGGATAAAGCTATAGATTGGTATTTCCAAGCAGCTCAAAAAGGAAGACCTGAGGCGGTCGATTACCTTAAAAAACTTTCCGATAAGAAAGGTATGGACAAAAACATTTTGTTTGATAAAATAGCTCAATGCTACGATAATGCATACGGGGTAAAAGCGGATCAGGATGAAACACTGAATTGGCATATTAAATCATTTGAGTCAGGAGATAAAGACACATTAGTTAAAATCACTTCCATGGCTTCTGAAAAGAACTCCGGTAAGGCGCAGATTTATCTTGCCGAATATTTTTCAAAAGAGGGTAATAATGAAGAGACTGAAAAATATTATTCCCTTGCGTTTAAAAATGGACATAGTGAACTTGGCGAAAAACTCAAAGATGTCCTTCTTGGAGTGGCATCGGAAAAATATGAGTCGGGAGACAAGGCCGGTGGCGCGGCCCGCCTGAAGAAGGCCGAGTCGCTCCTCGGAATTTCACTGATGGAATTGAAAGACAATAAACTTCTATTGCATTACGGCGAATCGCTCCTTGAGGGAAAAGGGACTGACAAGAATATTTTCGAAGCGGAAAAATTTCTTGAAAAAGCATATCATGCCGGAAACCCGGACGTGAAAATTCCCCTAGCAACGGCCTATCTTCAAATAGCAGACGTTAAAAAGGCTGAAAACAAGGAGAATGAGTCACTCGACTACTTAAGGAAATCTGTCAGATTCGGCAATTCGGAGGCTAACGCACTTCTCCAGTCATCCGAATATGATGTTGCGAAAAAAGAAATGAATTCGAATCCGGAGAAAGCACTCCCTGCGCTAGTATCCATTGCAGAAGATAAGAATCACAAATACAGTTCCGCCGCTCAAAAGATACTCGGAGAATACTATTTCAAGAGCAAGCAGTGGGAGGATGCAGGAAGATGGTTCCTGATTTCATCTGAAAACGGAGATAAAGGAATCAGAATAAACCTCGCCCTGTGCCAGTATGAAATAGCTAAAAAGCTCCAGACAGGTGGCAGGGGGAAGGAGAGTTTTGAATATCTGGGAAAAGCATACGACAATGGAAACTCAGATGCAGGTTATGATCTGGCAGGCTATTATTCGAAAGGGGCGGGGTGTGAAAAGGATTTGCAAAAGGCAATTCGGATATACGAGACACTTTCTGCAAATGGGATGGAAAAACCTAAAGAGTTGTCTTCTCTTTATCTTGAACTCGCAAAAGAATACTATAATTCAAAAAAATATCCTTCAGCCCTGGAATATTTTAAAAAGGTGACGGAAGAAAAATCCTTTAAAGGTGAACCCGACAATTTTATCGGGAGCATGTATTCAAACGGTCACGGGGTGATCACGGATTATTATGAAGCTGAAAAGTATTACAAATCTGCTGTCGGAAATGGGTGCAAAGAAGCCCAGTCTTCCTTGGACACATGTAGGTATAATATATGTCTTGACCTGTTCGAGAAAAAACAATATCAGAAGGCTATAGATTATTTTATGACTATCCCTGAATCAAAGGAAACCGACGATATCCTTATGAAAATTGGCGAGTCATTTCAAAAAATGAAGGACTGGCAACGGGCAGAAGAATCTTATCGAAAAATGAAAAACTCATCAGAATCACAAAAAAGGATTATTAAATGTTGTAGGGAAGCTGAAAAATTCTATAACTCATCAGTGGAGAATAAACAGAAAGGTATTGAATATTTGGAAAAGGCAGCGGGGGAGAATGATAATGATTCAATCGAGAGTCTTGGTAATTATTATTACACGGCATGCAGTTATCAAGACGCGAAGAAGTGGTTTCAGAAAGGCGCTAGCAATGGTTCTCTTGCCTGCATGTTCTGGCTTGCAAAAACATTGCTACAGATAAAAGATGGGCCATTAGATTCTTTCACATTTTTGAGAAAGAATTCCGAAATAGCATATATATGGTATTTAACAGCTGCAAGAAAGGATTATATCCCAGCCATGAATGGACTTGCTAATTGTTACTACAATGGAATTGGAACCGATAAAAATAAAGATAAAGCAATCGAATGGTACAACAAAGCATCAGCAAAGGGTGACTTGGAGTCTACTTACAATCTCGGAATGATCTACTGGAATGATAACAATAAAGAAGAGGCTGTTAAATACTGGAAACAAGCCGCTAAAAAAGGACACAAGGGGGCCATTAATTTCCTACAAAAAGTTAAGACGACAGAGAAACAAGAAGAAGTAGAAGTGGAAGAAGTAATAGTGGAAGAGGTAAAATAACTGGTCGGCAGAGTCCCTCGAAAAACATGAAATAAGTCTATTTCGAACTTTCTTTCCCATCTCTTAATATTATAGCATAAACATATCTATGACGAAACATATTAAGTTAAAAATGACTTGGGATCTATTATGACTAAAAGTGCATTTAATTTCAGCGTCACACGGTTGATTCAGATCTTTGCATTGCTCTTGGTCTGCGGTCTCTTCGCACAGGCTCAAAGCAAAGAGGATGAGGTGCCGCCCAAAAAGGTAAAAATCGGCATATTTTTAATTTCTCTTTACGACTTCAATACGGTAGATAACACTTTTAGATCCGACTTCTGGCTTTGGTATGTTTACCCCAAGAGTCTTAAATATAAAATAAATCCCGTCAAAACAAGGGAGTTTATTAACGCAAAGGAATTTACCTCCCTTAATGATTACCCAGAGGAAAAGGGTGAACTCATGTGGCGGACCGAGAAGGTAAGGGGAGTTTTCAATTATAACTGGGACATGTCAAGGTTTCCTTTTGACAAACATGAACTGAAAATTGTTATTGAAGAATCTTTAGATGACTATGATGCATTCATTTATCTTCCTGATCGCAGCGGAAATTCCAATATCGATAATATCTTGATTGAGGGATGGAAGGTCAAAGGCTTTTCCTGCTCGACAGAGAAGAAACAGTACAATACAAACTTTGGAGATCCAGAGTCGACTATAGCATCATCCGTTTACTCCAGATTCATCGCAAGTATCAATATCCAAAGGGATTCCTGGCTTATTTTCATTAAGATGTCGCTCGGAGTCTACGTCGCAGTCCTTATCGCAATAATATCCCTTCTCATGCGATCCAAGTCGGATGACATTTTCAGCGGAAGGGTACAGGTCTTGGTGGGAACGCTTTTCGCGGCAATAATCAACCACCAGATTGTTAATTCCATGCTTGGACAAAAGGCAAACTTTACCTTGATGGATAGCATACATATTATTTCTTATGTAGTAATATTTTTAGGGATACTTATTTCACTGGTAACAAAGAGGCTTTCCAACTTCAACAAGCAACATCTTGCAATTGTGCTTGACCGTGTCTTCTCAATATCGTTGTTAATTTTGTATTCATTTGTAAATATCTTGTTGATTTACAGGGCAGCACATTGAACAAAAATATACGAGAACAGATGACAAGCAACAGATTGGAGCGTTCCACACGTATCTTCCTGACAGGCATGGCTGTGTCCTTCATCGGAGTTCGTTTGGGACTGCGCCCTTTTTATTTTGCGCTATTTCCGATAAAATTATAAACTTAAAGATAGATGAAAAGGAGAGACCTAATGATGAAGAAGATTGTTGTCGTGTTTTCAGTCGTGTTGGCGGGAGCAGTCATTTTGAATGCCGAAATTCAAAAGGAATTGTATCCGAGCGGGAAGGTCAAGTCGGAATACAATGTTGAGAACGGGAAGAAGAACGGGGCATATAAGGCATATTATGAAAATGGGAAGGTCGAAGGCGAATGGGTTTACAAGGATGACATACTCAATGGTCCGACAAAAAGTTACTATGACAATGGAGTGCTTAAGCAAGAGGCTATCTTTAAAGACGAGTTATTGGAAGGTATCTGCAAGGATTATTACGAGTCTGGCAAGATAAAAAGATTCTCCACATGGAAAGCTGGAAAGCAGAGCGGCTCAATAAAACTATATTACGAGAGTGGAAAGTTGCAATCGGAATCAGAGGCTGTAAATGACCTTGATGAAGGTCTTCAAAAGGACTATTATGAGAATGGGAATCCTAAAGCTGATATAAACTGGAAGAACGGCAAAAAGGATGGGCTAACCAAGTTTTATTATGAAAACGGGAAGATTCAAAGTGAAACAATATACAAGGATGACGTTCCGAACGGTCTTGTGAAATTGTATTATGACAGTGGGAAGCTGAAACAGGAAGGAACAGCAATAAATGGGAATGACGAAGGTCTCTCCAAGGAGTATTATGAGAGCGGAAAACTGAAAACAGAATGCACATGGAAGGGCGGTATGAAGAATGGCTCTATAAAATTATATTATGGGAATGGCAAACTGCAATCGGAGACTAATGCCATAAATGACAAGAATGAGGGTCTTCAAAAAGATTATTACGAAAGCGGCAAGCTTAAATACGAGTCAATGTGGAAGGATGGCCTGAAAACCGGCATAGTCAAGGAATACTATGCTTCCGGAAAAATAAATGCTGAGTCCAGTTGGAAGAATGGTTTTAATCATGGTCCGTACAAGATTTATTATGAAAACGGACAATTGATGAAGGAAGGTTCTTTCTCGGATAATCTTCAACAAAACGTTATGAAGGAATATTATGAATCCGGTATATTGCATGCCGAGTCTATCTGGAAAGATGGTAAGAAGAACGGCACGATGAAGACTTACAATGAGAATGGACAGATTCAAATCGAAACAACCTACAAGGATGACGTTCCGAACGGTCTTGTGAAATTATATTATGAGAGTGGAAAACTGAAATCGGAAACTAATGCCATAAATGACAAGAATGAGGGTCTTCAAAAAGATTATTACGAAAGCGGCAAGTTGCATGCAGAATCCATATGGAAAGATGGTGTCAAGGACGGTCCCGTAAAAATATATTATGAAGGCGGGCAGACGATGGCCGAGTGTACTATGGTTGCTGGACTGCAGCAGGGTGTTCAGAAAGAATATTATGAAAGCGGCAAATTGCATGCCGAGTCTGTTTGGGCAGATAGCAAGAAGAACGGCACGATGAAGACTTACAATGAGAATGGACAGATTCAAATCGAAACAACCTACAAGGATGACATCTCAAATGGGCCAATGAATAATTATTATTCCAATGGAAAGCTTAAATGCGCAGGATGTGACAAGAATGGGAAAACTGACGGGATTATCAAGGAATATTACGAAAATGGCAAGCTTAAATGCGAATCGATATGGAAGGATGGAATGAAAAACGGCTATGTCAAGCTGTACTACGAAAGCGGTCAATTACAAGGAGAAGCCTATGGGGTAAATGACAAGTCGGAGGGGCTTGAAAAAGGATATTATGAAAGCGGAAAATTGAAATTTGAAGTAAACTGGAAGGGGGGCAAGAAAAAAGGAGTCACGAAATTATACTATGAGGATGGCAAGCTCCAAGGAGATGGAGCTTATGAAAATGATCTGTCATGTGGCATATGTAAGTCCTATTATCCAAATGGAAAAATCAAGAGCGAATGCGATTTCACAAACGGTGCCGGGACTGAGACGAATTACACGGAAGACGGCAAGATTGATTTCAAGCAGAAGTACAAGGACGACAAGCCTGATGGCGAGAAAATACGTTAAAATCACATTAACACAATTAAGGATAAATATGGAGGGTAAAGAACATGGCAATAAGCACCTGTAGAGAATGTGGTCACAGCGTATCCTCAGAGGCAAAGGCATGTCCTGGTTGCGGCGCAGTTAATCCTGATATTGCAAAGCATAAGGGAAATAATATCATAAAATTTATAGCGGTCATAGTGGGCGTTATAGCAGTCATAGTGAGCATTGCTATTATATTATTGGTTTTCATATTTTGTTCTGGAGCATTTAAAAATAATAAATCCGTCAGCAATGAACAATCCACTGAAAGTGGACTATTTACTACATCCAGTAATGATAAACAATCCACTGAAAGTGAACAATCTGCTACATCCGGTAATGATGAACAATTCGATGAGAATGACCAATCCACGACAAAGCCAGTATGCGACTGGTGTAATGATAGGGGAAAAGGGGGAGGTCGCTGCAGTACATGCAGCGGAATGGGAAGCATTAGAACCGGATCAGGGCTTAATGCTGTTTGTCCTACGTGTGGAGGAACTGGGGATTTTCCCCCTTGTCCTAAGTGCGGTAGAACAACATCATCGCGTGGCTACAACTCCTCGGGTGGAGTGGGAGTGCTTCGATGATAGTTGGGGTATGCATGGCGGTGCTGTTATACACCCTCTCTGTGCCAACCCTTTGATGCTGGTGCCCATGCTACTGGGGCTGTCCGGGGTTATCAGTCAGTACCCCGGCCGGAGACTACTGGCATCGGGGGCGGAGATGCTTGCAAAAAACGTACAAGTTACATTCCGAAAAATGCCGATTTCGAGAAATTCTGGTCTAAAATCCGGCCTTTCTTTTTATCAATCCCGAAACTATATTGAATCCTCAAGGAGGATTTTAAGATGCATGACGATAAACACCCCGAACTTGTCGGTGATGCAAAATTTTATGTTGCGCAAATGCTGGGCAGCTGCATATTTTTTTCCGGACTGGCCGAGGCGGCGACTGTGGATGACGGCGACTTCGAATGTTATTTTTTCAATATCCTGTGTATGCTGCTCTCTTCCGACGATCCCGCGAGCCATATATTTTCCTACGAATGCGATATGGACGCTTTTAATACATACGACGAAGCTGTCGCCAATATCCGCAAGGATGGAATTCTTGAAGAAGGAACATTCCAAGTAGTCTTCGAATCCGTTGCAAGACTGGTGATAGGCATGGAGGATTCCGACGAGGACGAGAAGCTCTCGCTGGTGTACGAGCTTGCAAGGGAGGCTGGCTATTCCATCCCCGATACTATTGATATTGTCTACAAATTGCGGCATGAATATGATGAAGTCCCGGAGGTGCAGGTTGATAAGCCTGATAAGATGGATATGATACTGCCGAATTCCAACGGGTTCCTGGAAAAATTCAGGATGCTCTATGCTGTCGAGGCCGAGAACGAAATTAACAATCTGAAAGCACTTGAAAAAGCTACCGAGAAGATATCCCGATTCGTCCTGGGAAATGCCGACGACGTGTTCCACGCCATCCGCGCAAGCGAAGGCCTCTGATCCCATTCCTTATCTCTCCCATTTAATCTCCAATCACCGCAACCGGCTGACCGCTGCAAATGCTCCTCCTTAATTCGTCTCCTTCCAGAGTTACAATATATAGTGGATTTCCACGCCGGTAGCTGGAATTTCATTCCTGTTTCTATCTCCCATACCCGCCATCTGGCCATTGCGCAGGTTCTGCGGAGACGAATATATGGGGTGTTTTTCCGGACGGTGTGCAAGAATCCTCATGGTATCTGCGAATTTGTATAATACAAGGAGGTCTCAAATGAGTTTTCTGAGAGGAGTTCTATGTGTGATCCTGCCGCCATTGGCGGTTCTGGACAAGGGACTGGGAAGCATCCTGGTCGTGACGGTGCTCTGGATTCTGGGATGGATTCCCGGAATAATCGGTGCGGCGGTAATATGCTTTCTGTCTGAGCGCAACGGAGGTGGCCAATGTTAAGCTCGATGGCTTTCGCGGTTCTTGTGCTGGGAGCGGTCTTCGGGCTCGGGCTGGTCTCGGTCTGCATTGTGATGCTTCTCGGCTACGCCATCGTCAAGGACGGCAGCAGGGCGGCGTACAACGCAGTTGGAAGGTTTTTCGGTTCAGGGTGCAAAGTCACTATGGGAGAGGGAGTTATGACCGTGCGACAGATAGTTCCGGTGCTGGAGCTCGCGACCGCGATGGGCGAGTTCGAACACAGGTTCGATTGGAAACGTGAGAGTCTGCAGCTGCTGGGAGTCCCTGTTCCCTTCAGCTCGAAGGAGGCCGAATGCAGCCACGTCTACATCGCCAAATCCGGTTTTGACTTGCGAGACCAAGCTTGTGTGTTCCGGTTCAGTCCCGTTGGAGGTGTGTCATTCCTGGCACGACTCTTCGGGGGAAACCGTCTCGACGTGCATGTGTCAATTCCGAAGCCGAGGATCCTTTCGGTCGAGAGCCTCGTTATGCGCATAGAGGATCGTTCGGGCTGGATAGAATTCTGGAACGCGCTCTCGGAAGAGGACAGGCACGGCATTGCGTCCGAAATGTTCTCAAGGAGCCGAGGCCATATCGCCAAGAGTGGGAAATGTCTCCTGATCGAGGCCCAGCAGAGGCTCGAATCCGGACTGAGGACAGTACTGCCCGCTGCGGTGGGCGCTGTGGATATCGAATGGCTCGAGAATCCCAGGGCGTTCGAGTTCGAGTATTCCGGTGAAAACTGGGAGCTTCCGGTGAAAAATCATTCTGAGGAGTTGGCCAATGAAGAATAAGATACAGTCAGACGACGGATGGAAGAACCTGCTTGCAGACGCGGTTATGCTTCTTCCTATGCTGAAAGACGCATGCCGTGGCAGGTACAAATATTTGCCTTGGTGGTGCATCGCATTGCCGGTGCTTGCCGCCTTGTATGTAGTAAGCCCTCTGGACATCGTGCCTGATGTCCTGCCAGTACTCGGACAGCTCGACGACGCCGGAATAGTGTTCCTGTGCTTCAGGATGCTGGAGCCGGAGATCGCGAGATACCGAAGATGGTGCGAGGAGAATAGGAATACGATAAACGTCGGAGTTAAAAAACAATAAAACAAAAAGGAATTGAACATTTATGGGAAAAATAAAGAAGAGAAAAGTCGCGGACGGTCACAGACTTGATATCAGGCCTGTCCGCCAGGATGATGGCTACTCCTGCGGGCTCTGCGCGATGCAGGCGGTCTATGGACACTATGGACTGGAGACGTCCGACCTTGCGGTCTATCTGGGTACGGGCAACATCCCGCTCCCGTATATTATGCCGTATCGGGAGGAAATTGAGTGGGCCATCCGTTCTGTGCTTCCGGAATCCGCGGATCTAAGGGGCACGCTCCCGCAGGACATGATGGCGGTATTGCGCATGGACGGCTTCACGACTTCCGCAATGGCTGGCTTCGACAGGGATGCGGTACGTAGCAATATTTCCGCAGGGCATCCGGTACTTGCTCTTGTCCGCTGGTGCCACTGGATCGTGATCTCTGGGATAGACGATAGCGGGGTGTGGATCGCGGATTCGATGGGCGGCGGCAAAGTCTACCATCTCACAGATGAAGAATTCAGGGATATTCTCACCGGTCTGATACTTTTGCGGAGAAGCCGTTTCGCGAGGAGGAAGAGCTTTTCGGAGATGTCCGCTATGGACTTCGCCTGGGAATATGCAAGAGCCACCCAGCATTGCGCTGAAATGCTGTTGTCCACCGGGCAGGATCTGCTCTTCAGGAAACTTCCACGTCTCTTCTAGTAACAAAATCAAAAAAGGAAACAGCTATGGAAAACGAGTTCTCATATCTGCTCGAGAAGCAGAAGCCCTGCCACTGCGGGGCAGCCAGCCTCTCATACTGCCTCTATGTACTCGGAGTCGAGAAGACGCAGAGCGCCGTGGCGAAGGATGCCGGCTCTCCGTATTTAATATACTGGCGGGGGCTCGGCGATGAACACATCAGGAAGGCGGCTGAAAAGAATAATGCGGTCTGCAAGACTCTTGAGACAGCCGATGCCGATGTGTTCCATGACAGGCTTGCCGCTCACCTCAAGAAGGGCAATCC
>CAIQLG010000184.1 GCA_903872565.1 uncultured Lentisphaerota bacterium
ATCTTATGGCAGACAGATATTGTACACAGGCAGATTCCGTGCTAAATTTCTTTTCAAGTTCCAATATTGTTTTGGGGTAGTTTTCCATATTGATACACTACCCCTTGTGTTACTTTAGTCAAGGGGATACCCCAGTAAATATAATATGGAACTGCGTGGTTCTAAGGGATCAGGAGGGAAATGCCGTTGGTACCGTCAAGCTCGGTCTTGACCTTCATGGAATAGTTCATTCAAGCGCTGATCTCCTCAGACTCTGGAAGTATGAGAGGATCGGCCACTCCACGGTGGCGCTGGTACATGACATCAACAACCTGCTTTTCATGATTCTCGGCTACAGCCAGATGATGGCCAATGACATACCGGCCGGCACTTCTTCACATCGTTACGCCAAAAAAATCGAGATTCTGATAAAAAAGGGGAAAATGTTTTCCGGCCAGCTTTCCTCCGTCATGCGCGGGGAGGAATCTGCGGATATGGCCGAACTTGACCTGTGCGAGGTTATCGAAGGGGCAAATGAACTGTTGTCCAGCATGCTGCATGAAAATATTACGATGGAAGCCAAACTGGAGAAGCTGACCAGGACAGTAATGGGAAATAAGGAACAGATCGAGAGACTGCTCATGAATCTGCTATCCAATGCGCGAAACGCCATGCCTAATGGCGGCAATATCCTCATGGAACTCACAGAGGCCATTATCATGGAACCCATTCCCTGCCATGGCTCCGAAGTTCCTCCCGGCAAATATGTGCTTCTTTCCTTTTCTGACAGCGGGCAGGGCATGGAAAAGGAGATCATAGAGCATATATTTGAACCATTCTTCACGAAAAGGAAGACTGGAATCGGTATTGGCCTTACAAACGTAATGGATATTGTCAGGCATCACAACGCACACATCGGGGTCTTCAGCACTCCCGGTTGCGGAACGACTTTCAGTATATATTTCCCCAGGCACGACCCTGGAGAGAATGGTATACTGGGCCAACAAGGTCACGCCGTAACTTCTTTGTGAAGGATTCTTGGATCAGACTTGAGTCGCCTCAAAGAGGAGCGACAGCGCGTAAATGGAGACTAGGCACTCCTCCCAATAGACACGATTCCCAAGCTGTTTGTTCCTGTCTTTCAACTCATGGAGGAAGCGCCGTACCGTCTCCTGCAGCGGATTGTAGTGGTGCATCTCCTGACCAAGAAGCAGGTTTGAAACCGAGACTATCTCGTCAAGCGCCTCAGGATACTTCTTTTCACCGTAGAGTTCCTCGATCCTTTTGAATCCCTCGATGGCATTTCCTGCGGTAGCTTCGCCAAGCTTCGGCTTCCAGCGGCGGTTGATCGTCCTGCCCATCCGTGAAAGGAGCCGCTTGACTTCCAATCCATAGACTCTCTCCTCCCGGTTCAGGAGGCGGTAGAACTTGCCTTGCTCTCCTAGGAGGTCGCCGAGAGAGACAGAGAGCTGACGCCGCACGATGGGCAAGTCGCTGGAGACAAGTTTTTCCAGAGTCTTCCAAAGAGCCTTCTTGTAGCCAAGCCTGCTCAACGCGTTTGCCACGCAGCTTGTCTCGAAGGTGTCGCTGCTCAGGTCTAGCCTCTCGAGAAGCGGTTCGATGGCGACGGATGCGCCTATCTCGCCAAGAGCCGTGGCTGAAAATCCACGAAGCTTGGGGTCGGGGCTGCGGAGGCAGTCAAGAAGCGGATTGATGCTTTGCCCGTCGCGGATGCTGCCCAGTGCCCAGGCAGCCTCGTGCTGAATGTTCGCATTCTCGTCCGAGAGCTTAGCAAGCAAGGGCATGACGGCATCCCGATCACCGATGCGCCCAAGTGCCAGTGCGGCTTCGCGACGGACGAAATATATCGGATCGTCGAGCGTGTTGATCAGTTCACCTATGACCATGGGGCTGCCCGTACTGCCCAGCCCCACAGTTGCGTTCAGCCGTTCTTTCTCGCCAAAGCTGCGGTGGAAGGCGAAAAGGTGCATGGCCAGCTTCAGCGGGTTGACCATCATGCTGCGGAGTATGTACAGCGCAGGTTTTCCGCGAGGCTCCTTCAAGCGCATGATGAAAAGCATCGGAAGGATGGAGATCACCCCGGCGGCGGCAAAAAGTGCCTGGTATTTGCCCATGTCGTATCCGAGCAGGTTGAGGTGGAAATCCTGGTAGAACGAGACTATCGCACCCCCTAGAAGCGGGGCTATAAATCCCACAATCCCCGTGAGTGTCTGATAGAGGGAAAGGCAGGACACGCTACGTTTCCCGGTCGAAACTCCCATAAGCTGATTCTGGAGCGCAACTCCGACTCCGGCCGAACATATTCCTGTAAGTGCATGGACCACAGGCACCAGATAGAAGGAGCCAGGCGCATTAAATATCCACATGGAATAGAGAAAAATGCATGGAGCGGAGCAGAGGAGCAGGATTGGACGGCTGCCATACTTGTCCACTATATAGCCCCAGGCAACTACGAACACGATAAAGAATAAGGACTGAAGTATCCCAAAGAGCGCAATCCACGTGTATGGAAGATGCAGGGTCTCAATCATGAAAACCGTCGTAAATGGACCGCAAATGCCTGTCGCAAACGCATTGGAGATGGCAAAGAACAAAAACTTGCGGAAGTCGGTATCATTCAGCGCATCAAGCAATCCTTTAAGATGAAATTGACTTTGCGAGTCAGAGCTGCAACGCGTGTCAGGAATACGCATATAGGCAAGGCCCGTCAATGGTCCAACGACAGCGGCCGCCCCGAACACGATCATGAAGCCGAACGTATCATGTGAACGATCAAGAAACCTGCCCGCAATGTAGCTGAAGGGCATCATCACAATGGTCACAGTTATCATCAGGCGTCCAAAGAAACTTCCTCGCTGCCCCTCTGGAATTATCTCTGAAGCCCAGGGATACCAAAAAACCTCCTGTATCTTTAAGAGCGCATAGGCTGCAGTCAAGACAGCCAGCGCGACTATAACTTGGGTAGAACTGGAATAGCCCGATAGCAGGAATGGTATCGCTCCAAGAAGGGCATAACTCAGATAGTAAACTGCAAGAAGCGAGATCACCCAAAAGCGGCGTCTCTTCAGGCGGGAGAAGAGATAGCCTCCGAGAATCGCGGCAAGGCTGCAACCCGCCGGGATCGCGGAAATTCAGACTTCCTGATCCGCCCTAATTCTGTATTCTGTGTAACTACCTTAAATTCAATCTGTTAATTCCAGTTCTGGCGTGTCAGCTCTTTTTTGCAAGTGGAAAAAAGGGATGTACCTTTCCTTAAAAAAACAACGC
>CAIQLG010000185.1 GCA_903872565.1 uncultured Lentisphaerota bacterium
AAATAATTTAAACAGGTGATTATGTGCATGAAGTGACATCGGAATGTTTTTTTCTGGAAAATGGATGAAGAAAAGTAGGCGGTGTGATGAAAAGTTTTTTTTGTAATCACAAAAAAAGGCTTTTCGAGCACCGTCTAGTTAGGGAGAGACAGGTCATTGAATACTCCGGCTATTATCATTCCCCCGCTCTTGTCATCTTTCACGATATAGGGCTGCATGAGTCCCCCTGGCGATTTAGGTTCTGTGTCTGGTGGCATGGGGATGCCCCAGTTGCCGTCATTGTTTTTGGTATATTTGACAAGAAATCCGCTTGACCCATTGGCAAGGAATTCGCTTGCCCCACTTGATCCATCGAATATAAAGTTGAATCCACCACCAAGGTCAAAGATTTTTGTGAAATCGCCGACAACATATGCGTTGCCATCGGCATCGGCAAGCACATCGTAAGCCCTGCAGTTGAAAGGCGACTCACTTATGTCCAATTGCGTGCCGTCCTTCGTGAAATTGGCTATCAAAGTTGCACAGGCTGGAGACTCAAACCTGATCGTGTCTCCGTTCAATTCCAATATATTCATGTCTCCGTCATAGTTCCAGTAGGCAAATGAATAGCCTGGAGCAGGAGTGGCCTGGACTTGAATTATGTCTCCCGGAGTGAATGTATAATTACCAACACCCACACCTTGCTCGCTTGTTGTCTCATTATTCCAATGCATGGTGTCGAGCCCATCGATAGGGTTCGCAGCAAGCTCCAGATTGCTCCTGTACTTGAAAGTTATCTCCGTATCACCAAGTAAAATGAAAACCCCATACAGCATTATTTCCTTGTTACCATCATATTCCTCTGTATTATTTTCAAGCCCTATGAGTTGAACATTTTCATCATAATTCAACCCAATAAAATGATAATTTGAGGATGAGTCCTCAATCCGATACATCTCTAATTCTATCTCATCTCCTTTGCTGAAACTGAAAGTGCCGAAAGCGGAACCCGAAGCTCCCGTAGTCAGATTATGCCAATAAACAATATCTGTTCCAGTGGCTCCATTGATATTCTCCGATATAGTCAAGTTCACAGGGGATTTTTCTGCGAAGTTAGCAGTTATAGACCCCGCAGAGTTTATATTTATAATGGAATATTCCCAGTCATAATAACTATGCACTGTTATATTGCCTTCAACAGTGAATCCTTGAAAATAATAACCATTACTGGGTAGCAAATAAAGTTCAATGATATTTCCTGAATTGAATGTGTAAGTGCCGGTCCCCCCTGACAAGTTACCCTCTTGTGTTTCGGACCATTCGAAGGAATCGCAAGATCCAGTTGGAGAGGTGGCAAGTGTGACCTGGACAGTGGAAACCTGCTTGAGATTCGCATTTACGGTCAAATCACCCTCGACGGATGCATCGCCAAGTACATTGTAGGACTTGTCCTTGGATGAGAAATATTTGGCATCTACATTGGGGACTTTTTTAGAGGAAGAAGCCGTAGAACTCCCACTGTTAGTTACTGCCTTACTATTGATTAGAGCCGGAACATTGCCTTCTGCGCCGGTGTAATTTGTGATGGGTATGCCTGCGCCATTGTCAGTATTTGTAAAATCTCCAGATTCACCGGCTCCTAAAGTGGATCCGACGAAACAAAGCGCCGCGAATAACATAATTTGACCCCAAAACACAACTTTTTTATTCCTAAACATATACACCTCCATTTATTAAATATTACTAATTTGCTATCCGAAGAAACAAAAATATTGAAGAACACAAAATGCCTGTGGAAAAGAGAGAAAAAAAGAATTTATCAGAAAACCTTCGTTTGTTGAACCAATAATCTTTTGAAGGTGAATAAGCTTCTTTTCCTGATGGATTTTCTGATTCTTTGGCTCTATAAAAAAATCTTTTATTGTCAGAATACCATGCAAGAATTCCAAAAAATATTGTCAGAGAAAATAAAATGATACTGAATATCAACGTCGCTTTTTCAAAACTGCTTAGTCCAGGCTTGACCTCTTGCGTTAAGACAATAAAATAGACGGCCAATATTCCTGTGGCTAAAGAGATTAGAATTTTCCTGATTTCTATTACCGCATTGTAGGATCTGTCATGAAATATTTGTGGGTCTTGTTCGTACATAAGGACACTCCATATATTTTTAATTTACGATAACGTTAGTTTATTCCAGCAAAACACCATTATCTTAATTTTAAACTCTTCTTTTAGTTGTTCCTGAAGTCATGTATTGATGCCCACAAGATGAACATTCCATCAGGCGTTCGTAGTTTTCGATAACATATGTTTCGTACTGTTTCTTTTCTTGATTATACTCTTGGTGAGAACTCTGCCCTAGAATTTTATGTTCAATTCTCTTTACTTCCCATAATTTATTACAACTCGGGCATTGTGGACTTCTGAAAAACTTAAAGTAGAATCCGATACAACCCAAAATGAATCCGACACACGTAGCCCCGTAGTCTCCATTACCCATAAAAAGGTCAATAATATAACCAATCAATGCGGAGCCAAAAGGAGTCAATAATACAGTTAATGCTAATGATTTATTACTCTTAAATCCCCAATACACTTTACAGGAAATTATATATGCGAAAAATGATGCCAGTAACAATATTGCGAGAGCTATTCCTATTTTAATGAAAAGGTTGCGATAATCAAATTCTCCTTTATCACCAGCCAAAAGTTGACTTATAAAAACAATCTGAAAGATAAATATTCCAATAACCTTTTTCATAATCAAAACCCCTCAATTGTTATTTTGAGAACTTTTTATAATTCCTGCAGGTGCTTCCATATCTGTATAGATTTGAGCGATTTCCCCTTTTTTTATCTTTTCCAAGTATTTTTCTGTCTCTTCAGGTAATTGTTCCTCCAAGTCTGATAAACTGATATTTTCAGCATCAGATTTGGGAGTCTCATTTTTGTTTTTCTTTTCCATTATTCTCATCCTTTCAAAGAGTTTATTTTCTTGCTGCAAGATTGCTACCCATAATTATTCCTTACCTCTCTATTGTCGATATTGAATCCATTTCGCTCAAGTGATATTTGCGCCGGATATTAACCTGTGTTGATAACTCAACAAACTTAATCAGAGGATCAATCTCGCCACATTCGAGACCTCCAGTATCATCAATTGTGGCGAAAAATGACGATCCATCTTTCAAAGTTACTTTGAATTGCTTTGTTATTGCGTTAGGAAACCTGTCTTCTATAATGATCTTCTTTAATTCAGTTTCTGTCATGGAGATTTTATGCTTTCACTTTGATTTTTTTCTTAGAGTTGAGATTTTTACGTCTTTGCGAACAGTTCTTCCACTTGCAGATTTCAAAGAACTTTTACTGATCCCAACCTTTTTAAGAACAGAGCTGAACTTTGCATCACTTCTGATTTTTCTTGCCATTTTTTACTCTTTCTTTTATCGTTAATAATATTTTGTCCACTGTTTTAGCAGGAGACTCTTTTTCCTCTTCTGACGGCATCGCCGTCTTTGGACTGCGGTGCCCCTGCGCCGCTTTATGCCTATCGGTGGATCTGATTTGCCCAAGCATAAATGAAAGCGACAGGGGGCTGTCGCAGTCCAAAGATGCGATGCATCGTTAAATCAATTTTTCGAAGAAGTTTTGAGGATTTGAGGTGAGGTTCAAAATTTTGTGGGCAAAATTTTGCAAAAAAAAAGGAGCGCACTCACATCTGCACTCCATTAGAGGTACTGGTATACCCGAGAAGGAATGCGGAGGAGGCGCCCCAGATGGGGCGACACTCCGGCATTGTTTCCTTCTCATGAAAATTACCAGTTTTCTAATGGAAACGTCTGTCGAAAATCGCGTGAAAATTTCAATTCGCCTTGGCGAACTTAAAATTTATTTCAAAGAACTTGCTCCGCCATGGCGGAAACATAATACCTTTTTGACAGGATTTACAGGATTATCAGGATGTTTTGAAATCGACGAATATTATTAAAATCCAGCTTATCCTGTTATCCTGTATAAAATACAATGCCTGAGGCAATATGTAGAAGAATAGGCTGTTTTGTGTAAAAGTCAAGTGGTAGATTAAAATTTTCTGTGGGGAAATTTTAATTGTGGGATTTTGTGGCAAATTCGAACATGTTCATAATTTTCGTGCCCGATCAAATTTCATCTCCTGGAAGAGGTGTCCTGTCCTTGACCTTGTCCATAATGCGCCCGAAGGCGTTCATATCCGCCCGTTTCGCCCTCGTGCCAACATCGTCCCGCACATTCCAAGCTGAGACTTGGGACGACAATGCCATCGAGACAATCTGGTCAATGGAAATTTTCTCCTTCTTCGCCACTTCTCTGGCTGTCTTTGCAAGATAATCTGGAACACTGACCTGTATGGTTGTCATTTATCACCTCTCATAATTTTCAAATACTGCTGCCAAGCATATCGGCTTTACTCTTTAAAATTTCCTCGTACTCGGTGCAGAGCGTATTGCTTATTTGAATTTCCGCTTTACCCTCATAGACAAGTTTTATCACTTGAAAGGATGCCCCCTTGGAGGAATAAAGCGATGAAAAAATAACGTTGGTGTCCAATATCGCCTTTATCTTCTTCATCCCAATCTCCGTGTAATCCTTTCTTCACCATTCCCGTTGTTACTGTCCATCCTCCGACAATAAAACAACCACGTATTCGCGTATTAGTAGTAGCTTACACCTGATGATCAAAAAAACAACCTCCCCATCGATTTTCGGCAAATTACTGACCCTACTGCTGAGCCGTTTTTGGAGAGCGGGGCACGCAGTGCCATATTAAAGTGGCTTCGCCACCCTGCGCCGCTTTAATATTGAAAGCGAGACGAGGTGTCTCGCAGTCCAAAGATTTGCCAAGCAAATCGAATATTTACGAGTGAAGCTCTGTGGAGTGCGGTGATAATTCACCGCTTTTAATTTTACGGCGATTATTCGCTGTAATTCACCGGAGAAGAATCTCCTGAATTTTAAAGCGGCAAATCATTGCCGCAGTCCAAAGATGCTGCGCATCGTAGTTTTGGTTTTCAGTAGGCCCGGTCTTGCCGAGACCGGGCATGTCTGGTTTCGGCGAAACCAGACCTACTTTTGCGAATTACGCAGGACAGGTGAAAGCCAGCCTTACTAATCAATGTAAATACCCAACTTAACGCTTTAGGGTTTTTTCGAAGATGTTTTGTAGATATGAGGTGAGGTTCAAAATTTTGTGGGCAAAATTTTGCAAAAAAAAGGAGCGCACTCACATCTGCACTCCACTGAGGTACTGGTATACCTGGATAAGAATGCAAAGGAGGCGCCCCAGATGGGGCGACACTCCGGCATCGTTTCTTATCCGAGAAAATTACCAGTTTTCAGATAGAAACGTCTGTCGAAAATCGCGTGAAAATTTTAATTCGCCTTGGCGGACTTAAAATTTATTTCAAAGAACATGCCCGGCGCCGGAACTTGTCGGAACGCCAGCAATCCCGACACCCTTTGGTGCCGGGATCTACGATGTTGTTGGCACTTATCCCATATTGCCGGCAGGTTGCCGGCGTTCCTGAAATGTAACGTAGGCATTCCTGCCCGCGAAATGTCAGACCATCCTTCGTTCCAAAGACCTACGGCATGGCGGTGCAAGAATGTCCGACCTACACTAAAAGACAATCCTCCATACAATAAGCCGGCCATCAACTTTCAAATATTGAAGTTGGGCAATGCCTGAGGCAATATGTAGGAAAATAGGTTGTTTTTGTGTAAAAGTCAGGGGGGGATTAAAATTTCCCGCGGGGAAAATTTTAATTGATTGATGAAAATCTCGTTGAAATTCGATTTTTTTATTATGGCAGTCCGTTAAAAGCGGATTATATTAGAGGTTCTTTTGAAAAAACGGGAAGTGGAAAGCCTGGCGGAACTTGAACTTTGCACTGGCATTCCTTTCCAATACTAAAGCAGGAAGAGCATAGCATGTTAAGAGAAGTCAAAGTTGGAATAATAGGCTTCGGAACTGTTGGTTCCGGGGTTGCGGCCTGTCTTCAGGAGAACATAGAAGTCATTGAAAGGAGAACTGGAGTGAAACCAGTTCTGACAGGAATTTCCGACATTGACATAACAACTCCGCGGTCCGTGAATGTTCCAAAAGAGATTTTGACGACGGACTCCGATGCTCTGATAGACAAGGTGGATGTGGTGGTGGAGCTTGTTGGCGGGACAGGATGTGCAAAGGAATTCATAATCAAGGCGTTGAAGAAGGGCAAGCCTGTGGTCACCGCGAACAAGGCGCTTCTCGCGGAATATGGTGAGGAGCTATTTTCAGTTGCGGAAAAATCCAAGGCGGACATATACTATGAGGCAAGCGTTGCCGGAGGCATCCCCATAATAAAGATATTGCGTGAGGGACTGGTAGGGAACAAGATAGAAAGGATCCTAGGAATTCTGAATGGAACCTGCAACTATATTCTAACGAAAATGGAAAAGGAGAACACGAGTTTCAGCGCGGTGCTGAAGGAGGCGCAGAAGCTTGGATATGCGGAAACAGATCCGATGCTGGACATAGAGGGAACGGACACGGCGCACAAGGCGGCTATATTGTCTTCTCTCGCATATGGACAGTGGTTCGGGCTTAAACCAATCTATGTCCAAGGCATCGGCGGCATAAGACTCGAAGATTTGAAATATGCTTCAGAGCTGGGATACAAGATCAAGCTTCTCGCTGTCATCAAGCAGGAGAATGACGATGTCCAGATCAGGGTTCATCCAACGCTGGTCGCGGAGGACACTCTTCTTGCCAATGTCTCGGATGTGTTCAATGCGGCCATGGTGAAGGGACAGCCTGTAGGTGAAATGCTTTATTACGGCAGGGGAGCTGGCAGAAATCCTACTGCAAGCGCCGTCGTGGCGGATCTTGTGGATGTGTCGCTCAACCTCAAATACGGCTCGCACCGGAGGGTTCCGGCATTCAGAATCGGAAAGCAGTTCAGGAATCTTATTCCCATGAACGAGATAAGGACCAGATATTATCTGCGGATCCAGGTTGTGGACAAGCCGGGAGTGATCGCCAGGATTGCTACGGTGCTGGGCAACAGGGGGATCAGCATGTCGAGCATGCTCCAGAGGGAGCGGCAGTCCTCCGAAAATGTCAACCTGCTTGTCGTAACACATACAGCAAGAGAGAAGGACATCTGCGACGCTGTGGCCGACATGGAAGCGTTCGACTGCGTCAAGGACAAAATAGTTTTCATAAGAATAGAAGACATCTGAGAGATATTCAACGGAGATTGAAATGAGTGAAGCGGCAGAACGGAAACACACGGTGGAAAAAATCGGCGGAACCTCGATGACCCAGTTCGATGAGGTGATGAAGAACATAATCATCGGAGGAAGGAAGGTATCCGAGCTCTACAACAGAATATTCGTGGTCTCGGCGTATGGTGGCATCACGGATATGCTGCTGGAGCACAAGAAGACCGGCATGCCCGGAGTATATGCGAAATTCGCACAGGGCGACAAGACCTGGAAGCAGTCCCTCGAGCATGTGAGGAAGAGGATGATCGAGCTAAACTCGAGCTTCGAGAAGATCGGCATTGACCTTGAGAAGGCCAATGCGTTTGTCAACGAGAGGATAGACGGCATAAAATGGTGCCTGAACGATCTGATCAGGCTGCGTTCTTTCGGTCATTTCAAGCCTTCGGACTATCTTCCCGCCAGCAGGGAACTGCTGAGCGCAGTGGGCGAGGCACACAGCGCCTTCAACTCCACGATCATACTTCAGGCCAACGGCGTGAATGCCGTCTTCGTGGATCTTTCCGGCTGGAAGGAGGCCGAACAACAGCCTATCGACACTGTGATAGGAAAGGCGTTCCTGGGCATTGACTTCGCGAAGGAAATGCCGATCGTCACGGGATACACGAAATGCGACGAAGGGATAATGACCAAGTTCGACAGGGGATACAGCGAGGTGACATTCAGCAAGACGGCGGCCATAACCAAGGCGTTTGAAGGAATAATACACAAGGAATATCATCTTAGCACCGGTGATCCTAAACTCATCGGGATTGACAAGGTTGTAAAGATTGGCAGGACGAACTTCGACATTGCCGATCAGCTGTCCGACATGGGGATGGAGGCAATCCATCCGAAAGCCTCCAAGGAGATGGAGCAGCGGAACATTCCCATCAGGGTCAAAAACACTTTCGAGCCTAACGATCCCGGAACCTTGATAAGCAATGATTATGTTTCGCCCGGCCCAAGGGTTGACATGGTATGTGGCAGAAAGGACATGATTGCAATCGAGGTGTTCGACTCGGAAATGGTGGGACAGAGCGGATATGACTTCAGCCTTCTCAAACATTTTGCCGAGCACGGAGTCAGTTACATAACCAAGAATACGAACGCCAACACGATCACGCACTATGTAGCTGAGCGAACCCCTAATATTTCCGCACTGATGGATTCGCTGAGGAAGGCTTTTCCCGATGCGCAGATAAACACGAGAGAGGTTGCAATCCTCTGCGTCATCGGAAGCAACATGAAGATTCCCGGATTTCTCAGCAAGGCGGCGAAAGCTCTCGCTGAGGCGAATATAAATGTTCTCGCACTCGACCAGTGCATGAGACAGGTGAACATGCAATTCATAATAGAGCGGAAAGACTATGAGAAGGGCATAATATCCCTGCACAGGGAACTCGTCGAAAAATTGACCTGATAATATGGGGAATTGTATTTGAACGTTGAAAATTGGATGTTGATCATTGGACATTTAAGGATTGGAGAAACGAATATCCAATATCGAACACGGAATATCCAATGATGAGGTAAAGGCCGGAAACAAGAGTTCCCCTGAACTCTGAAACCTGAAAATAAAGTCCCGGTGAAACCGATTATACACAAAGGCTTGGAAACAAAATGGTAGCTGTTTCAATTGATGGAAAGAAGATTGCCGAAGAGGTGAACCAGGAGACCGCAAAGGAGGTCGCATTCCTTGCAAGATCACACAATGTCCAGCCTGGACTTGCAGTGCTGCTCATCGGTGACAATCCGGCTTCCGCCGTCTATGTAGGAATGAAGTCGAAGAAGTCTGCGGAACTCGGAATATATTCGGAAAAGATAGTTCTGGACAGGAATGCTACGCAGGAGGAGGTCATGGCTGTTGTAAGAAAACTCAACGCCGATCCGAGTATCCACGGCATACTCGTCCAGTCTCCTCCCCCTCCGCAAATAGAAGAAAAGGAGATAGTTCGGACGATTCTGCCTTCGAAGGATGTTGACTGCTTCCACCCTGTGAATGTGGGAAAGATGCTTCTCGGCGAGACAGACGGCTTCTATCCATGCACGCCCTACGGGATACTTGTACTCCTGGAGAAGAGTGGGATAGATCCGGCGGGTAGGCATTGCGTGATAATCGGCAGGTCGAACATCGTAGGAAAACCAATGATGTCCCTGCTCGTCCAGAAGGCTAAGGGGGCGAACTCCACTGTCACCATTTGCCATTCGAGGACTCCGGACATCGCCAGCCACACGAGAAGGGCGGACATTGTTATAGCAGCTATCGGCAAGGCCGAATTTCTGAAGGCGGATATGGTTAAAGATGGCGCTGTTGTCATAGATGTTGGAATAAACAGAATAAAGGATGTAGCTGCACCAAAAGGCTACCGGCTCGTCGGAGATGTTGCTTTCGCGGAGGTTGCTGCGAAGGCCTCATACATCACACCGGTGCCCGGCGGCGTCGGCCCGATGACAATCGCGATGCTGATGAGGAACGCCGTGAAGGCCTGCAGGATGCAGAACGGAATATAATCATAGCCATCCAAAAGGATGACGGATTGATGGATTATTGGATTACTGGATCATTGGGTTTGAATTCTAAAAGCATAGTTGCAAGTAAAATTTTTTATGGGCATAAGGAGCATTTTATCTTAAGTGTCAGAATAGTCAGAGAAAAACTTTGACACATTGATACATTGACACTAATCTAGGGCTATGCAATATTTGTGCGTATTGCTTTTATTTGCAACAATTCATAAGTCCAACAGTCCAATCATCCATGGAACGATAAGTGAAATATTATAACGGAGACAAAATATGAGCATCAAAGAAATTGAATCGGCAATAAGAGATATAAAGGATTTCCCGAAGAAGGGCATTATCTTCAAGGACATCACCCCTGTTCTACAGTCGGGAAAACTTTTCTCGGAAGTCATAGACATCTTTTATTCGCAATACAAGAAAAACCCTCCGGACTATATCGTTGCGATAGATTCAAGGGGCTTCCTTTTCGGAGCTGCGCTTGCATACAGGTTCGGTTGCGGGATTGTCCCCGTGAGGAAAAAAGGGAAACTTCCTTACAAAACAATTGAGGAGAGCTATGATCTCGAATACGGCACGGCTACGGTTGAAATCCACGAGGATGCTCTTAAAAAAGGCGACAGAGTTGTTCTGATAGATGATCTTCTTGCAACCGGTGGGACGGCCGGGGCGGCCATCAAATTAATAGAGAAGCTCGGAGCCGAAATCATAGGTATCAGCTTCCTGGTGGAGCTCGAGTTTCTGAAAGGCAGAAATTCGATCGGAAAATATTCTGTGAACTCGCTCATTTTTGTTCCATGAAAATAAAATTTTATCTTCAAGACAGTTGAGAAATAGTTGAAACTCCATTAAAACAATACGGTAATTTTCAAAATCGGGACTTATTGATGAAATATGCAATCATTGGAGACATACATTCTAACCTCCAGGCTTTCACCGCCGTTCTCGACAAGTGCAAGCAGGAAGGAGTAGAAGGATACATCTGCGTCGGCGACATCGTGGGATACAATGCGAATCCGGCCGAATGCCTCGAGATGATAAGGGGGATAAACCTCCTTGCGGTGGTCAAGGGAAACCATGACGAATTCGCAACCAACGACGATGACACCATGCTGGGATTCAATGCCCATGCGAAAGCCGGAGTGCTGTGGGCAAAGTCGCATCTGATCGAAGGTCAGAGGGAGTGGCTCAAGAACCTGCATTTAAAGCAGACCGTAAAAGGTGCCAACACCACGATAGTCCATGCCACCCTTGATTCGCCGGAATCATGGGGATATATCTTCGACATTTACCAGGCCAAGGACAATTTCACGTATCAGTTCACGCAACTCTGCTTCTGCGGACATTCGCACGTGCCGATCGCATTCAAGAGACAGCCTTTCTCCTCGTCCCCGGGAGCGATTCCTGTCGAGGAGATCGGATCATGGAAAGGCAGCAAGATTCCCATGGAAAAAGCCAAACCGGGCGACAATCTCGATCCCGACCCCGTAATCCATCTCGATAAAGGATCCAAGTATCTTATAAACATAGGGAGCGTGGGACAGCCGAGGAACAGGGATCCACGCGCATCCTTTGCAATATATGACTCCACCGCCGCGACCGTGACCCGCTTCAGACTGGAATATGACATTGCGGGCGCGCAGAAGGCCATAAGAGATTCCGGTCTTCCGGAAAGGCTCGCACTGAGACTGGCAACAGGAAATTGAAAATCCAAATTTTCTCACATTCAGTATTTTCACCTCCAAACTATTCTTCATGGCATAAAAATAAAATATTGTCTTTTATCTTTAAAACAGTTAGAAAATAATTTAAACACTATTAAGTTAACGAGGTAATTTTCAAACCCCGGGACTTGTTGATGAAATACGCAATCATTGGAGATATACACGCAAATCTACAGGCCTTCACCGTTGTACTCGACAAGTGCAAGCAGGAAGGAGTAGAAGGATACATCTGCGTCGGCGACATCGTGGGATACAATGCGAATCCGGCCGAATGCCTCGAGATGATAAGGGGGATAAACCTCCTTGCAGTGGTCAAGGGAAACCATGACGAATACGCATCCAACGATGATGACACGATGATTGGATTCAATCCTCATGCAAAAGCCGCAGTGTTATGGACAAAGTCGCATCTGATAGAAGGTCAGAGGGAGTGGCTCAAAAACCTGCATTTCAAGCAGACCGTCAGGGGTGCCAACACAACGATAGTCCACGCCACACTTGATTCTCCGGAATCATGGGGATATATATTCGACATTTACCAGGCCAAGGACAATTTCACGTATCAGTTCACGCAACTCTGCTTCTGCGGGCATTCGCACGTGCCGATCGCATTCAAGAGACAGCCTTTCTCCTCGTCCCCGGGAGCGATTCCTGTCGAGGAGATCGAATCATGGAAAGGCAGCAAGATTTCTATGGAAAAAGCCAAACCGGGCGACAATCTCGATCCCGACCCCGTAATCCATCTCGATAAAGGATCCAAGTATCTTATAAACATAGGGAGCGTAGGACAGCCGAGAAACAGGGATCCACGCGCATCCTTTGCAATATATGACTCCACCACCGCGACCGTGACCCGCTTCAGGCTGGAATATGACATTGCTGGAGCGCAAAAGACCATAAGAGACTCCGGTCTTCCGGAAAGGCTCGCACTGAGACTGGCGACAGGAAATTGAAAATCCAAGTTCTCACATTCAGTATTTTCACCTGCAATCAAATTTTCATGATATGAATAGAATTCTCATTGTCAAGATAAGCAGTCTGGGCGATATAATACACGCCTTCCCGGCGGTGGCGCTCCTGAAGAAGGAATGCCCGGATTCCGAAATTGACTGGCTTGTCAATCCCGCTTTCGCAGGTGCCCTGAAATACTGCGCAGGCATACGTCAAATTATTCCTTTTCCCAGGAAAGAACTTTCCCATATAGGCTCTTTTTTCCCCGCTTTTTTTGGCACAATAGGAGAACTGCGAAATAAAAAATACGACATTGTCATTGATTTTCAGGGGCTTATGAGAAGTGCCTTCTTCGCCTGGAGCACAGGCGCAGGAAGAATTGCCGGATTCAAATGTCCAAAGGAAAAGCCGGCGAAATTCCTCTACAGTGAAAATTTCGAAATCGAGCCGGAATTTGTTCACGCCATCGAAAAAAACACAAGACTCGTCTCCAAACTGCTCGGGACAGAATTCAGCATCATGTTGGAGGATCTGCCGGTAATTGACGATTCCAGGGAAAAGGCTCTCGGAATCCTCGGATCTGCAGGTTTTGCACCAGGAAAACCTTTTGCCGCAATCGCACCAGGGGCTAGATGGGAAAGCAAAAAATGGCCAACCAGTTTTTTTGCAGAAGTTGTCAAAAAAGTCCTGGCCTCGGATAAAAATGCGAAATTCGCAGTTCTAGGCACAGAATCGGACTCAGGCGATGCCAGTGCCATAATGGAGGCAGTCCCGGGGAACAGTATCGCAAATCTTTGCGGAAAAACTGGAATGGGAGAACTTTTCGAGATCTTGAGACTGAGCCGCTGTCTGTTGTCAAACGACAGCGGACCAGTCCATATTGCAGCGGCACTTAAGACTCCTGTCATAGCCCTCTTCGGCCCCACCATTCCCGCAAAAACTGGCCCCTACGGTCAAATTCACCGTGTTTTTCAGCCCGACCTGGATTGCATTGGTTGTTTGTCGAGATATTGTACGAAACATACGCAGGAATGTCACAGCGGAATTGACTCGGGAGCTGTGGCGGATGCGATGCTCGGACTAATGAAACATTAAAACTGCAGGCAGGAAAATGAAATCTTTGAAATTTGCCTTGATTCTGGCAGCCTTGATGTCATTCGGCGGCAATATCTATGCGCAGATAGGGATGAGTATCAAAAGCGACAGAAAAATATATCTCCAGTACGAGCCAATATATATCAAGGTTTCCCTGAGAAACTACAGCGGAAAAACTCTCGTGTTTGGCGAATCTGACAAGATGAAGGGAAACCTTTCATTCATCATTGAGACACCTGCAAAGGGAATCGCCCCAAAAAGCAATAACACCTTCAACCCGATACTTGGGGAAATAATTTCCACAGGGGGAGCAACAGATGTACTCGTCCCCATAAACAGGATCTATTCCATGGGAAACACTGGAGAATACCAAATAACCGGAGTCGTCGCTCACGAGATGCTGCCTGCGTCATACAAGTCCCCACCACTGAGCATAACCATCAACAGCGGAAAAATCTGCTGGGAAAAACAAGTTGGAATACCAGACCTGTTCAAGAAAAAGGAATACCCGGACCCCACAAGGACATACAAAGTTGTCTCGTTCTACGACGGTACCGGAACCGCATTAAGCCTCGTCGTCGAAGACAAGGATAGAGTATATGGAGTGGCAAGGTTAGGATACGACATAGGAGGCCATATCCCAGAATGCGAGATCGACGGCCTCAGCAGAATACATATCCTCCTCCCGGTGAGCCCGTCAATGTTTTCGTATTTCTGCTATGACATAAACTGCAGTCTCGAGAAAAACGAGGCGTATATCAAGACCAATGCGCCGCCTACACTTGTGGTTGATCCAAAGGAAGGAATGGTGCTCGTCGCCGGAGGCAAGAAGGCGGTCAAGGATGTTGACTACGTCGAAAAGGACGGGATTCCTGTCTTCAAGGAAAATCATTGAATTTGTAGAATTATAGATAAGGCGGGCTTTGCCCGCAACTCAAACTCGAAATCCTAATAAGGAACTGACAATGCAAAATGATACCACCACAGCAGATCCAGGCAACCCGGTTGACACAGTAACCGGATCGGAAGAGATATACCAGCTCAGGCTAGGCAAGCTCGCGGAATGGGAGAAAAACGGGGTAGCTCCTTTCGGAAGTGAATTCCCTGACACCAGAAGCGGAACCGAGATCAAGGAGCTTTTCAGCACAGGCAAAATCTCGCCCGAGGGCAAAGTCAGGACAGCCGGAAGAATAACCGCATATAGAACCATGGGAAAATCAATTTTCGCAGATATCCAGGACATCCGGGGGAAAATCCAGATCTACACGAAAAAGGACTCCCTCGGCGAGGAAAACTTCGAACTCTTCAAGAAAATCGACATAGGAGACATCATCGGGGTCGAGGGAACTCTCTTCCTGACAAGAACTTCCGAAATCACAATCAAAATCGAAAGTTTCAAGCTCCTCGGAAAATCCCTCAGGACTCTGCCCGAAAAATGGCATGGCCTCACCGATCTCGAACAGATATACAGACAGAGATATCTCGACCTCATATCAAACCCGGAAAGCAGGGACAGATTTCTCAAGAGATCCACCATAATCCGCGAAATTCGCAGCTTTCTCCACGACAGAAGCTTCATCGAGGTGGAAACCCCGATGCTCCAGTACATCCCGGGAGGCGCCGCGGCAAAACCATTCAAGACCTATTACGAGGCGCTCCACACTGACATGTTCATGAGGATAGCCCCCGAACTCTATCTCAAGAGACTACTCGTCGGCGGATATGACAAGATCTTCGAGCTCAACAGGAACTTCCGCAACGAGGGAATGTCGAGAAAACACAATCCAGAATTCACAATGATAGAAATATACCAGGCCTTCGGCGGATGCTCCACCATGATGGCGCTTGTAGAGGAACTCATCGTGAACATCGCCGACAAGGTGCTCGGAACAAGAACTGTGAAATTCTCGGACGGCAAGGAAATTGACCTGAGCCCGCCATGGAGAAGAGTCGAATACAGCGAACTCATAAGGGAATTCGGCGGCGCAGACTGGTTTGAAATCCCAAAAGAGGAGAAAATCGCACGGATCAGGGCGAAAGGTCTGGACATAGACGCTTCGGCCCCGGAATTCGAAGTCACACATGAGCTATACGAAAAACTCATCGAGGCTACACTTGTCAAACCAACGTTTGTGACAAAACTTCCCGCACAACTCGTCCCTCTTGCAATAAAATGTTCGGATAATCCGGATTTCGTTGACGTCTTCGAACTCGAGATAAACGGACAGGAACTTGCGCCAGGATATTCCGAGCTCAACAATCCGCTCGAGCAGAGGAAACGTTTCGAGGAGCAGACATCTCTCCACAAGGGAAAACCTGAAGAGGGAAAAATTGACGAGGATTTCCTCACAGCACTCGAATACGGGATGCCTCCCGCAGGCGGAATGGGAATCGGAATTGACAGGCTCACAATGCTTCTCACAGGCACAGACTCCATCAGGGATGTTATCCTCTTCCCCTCGCTCAAGCCTGTTCAAAAATAAATATTCTCTGAACCCGCTATTGCAGATTCAGTGAATATTTATACAAGATGAGGAGATAATCGAGAAATGATAATCAGATCCTCCATTCTACTGACCATTCCCTTTGCTCAACTCTTTGAATTTGTAAATCTTGTGACTTTTTGTGGCAAAATGCAATGCGTCAGTCTTTGTTTTTCTGCAATCGCTGGAGGGTCGGGTTCCACCCCGACCGTGAATGGACGGCGTGGAAGCCGTTCCTCCAAAAAGGCCATTTTCCAAGAAAACTGACGCGTTACGGCAAAATTATGATTTAATTTATGAGCATTCAAGATTGATAATCCCCAATGGAGACATCATGCAACAAATAAAGAGGATTTGCTTTCTGGGCGTAATTATTTCTTCTGCCATACTTATCCAGGGGTGTGCGACAAGCATGATGAAGGCATCCCCATTTTATACTGGCGATTTGGTATGCGGGGTTTCAAAATCGGGAAAAATTGTAAGATGGGACGACCCGGAATCGTCAGGAATCAAGAAGATAACCTTGAACCAGACGGGGCTGACACAGGAAACCAAGCGCCTTGATGATGACAGAATCAATGTCTGGCCAATCTTCTACAAGAACTTCCTGATTTACAGCATAGTCTGGCCAATCGGCGAAGTCAACGATGTCGGATGGGAAATCAGACCGCTGATCTCAGTTGACAACTACAACAAGTCGTATAATGCAATGGCGTATATGTGGGGATACAATGCCAAGGACGGGTACAATTATTTCTTCCCGATTTACTTAAACAATCAAAAACTGACGATTTCCCTTCTCGGGGGTTGGGGTGAAAATTTTGTATACATCGTCCCGCCACTTTTCATGAAGGGAAAAAGAGACGACGGAGATGAATGCATGTCTATCATCTATCCTTTTTCCCAGTTCAATCTCACCAAAAATAAAAGCTATGTCTTTCCTCTATATTCCAAGGGGGAAAAATATTTTTATTCCATGCTGTTCGGCTGGGATAAAGATCTTCTATATGTCCTTCCCCCTCTTTTTATTAATGCTGAAGAAAACTCATACTTTTTCATATGGCCTTTTTCAGGTTATGATTCAAAGACAGGCGAATCATATGTGTTTCCAATTTATGGAAAATCCAAGGATGCTTTCTATTCCCTGCTATTCGGTTACGACGATGATGTCTTATACGTACTTCCCCCATCTTTCATAATGGGCAAAAATTCTGACGGTAACGACTACAATATCATGTGGCCCCTCTGTAGTCTCTATCCTGCTAAAAACAAATACTATTCTCTGCCGCTTTTCTATTATTCCGATGACAATGACAATAAAGATTTCTTCTTTTCATATCTTATGCCGATGGGTTGGAGTTGGGACAATTCCTATTCATCGGGATCATTGTTTGTACCGCTTTATCTGAATTCCACCAGTAAAAATGATGGAAAGAGCATGACTCTTACACCCCTTTTTATGGAGAAAAACAATTTCGAGAATTTCATGACCCCGCTTTTCGGATGGCTAAACAATGGAGATGATTATTATGTGACACCGCTGTTCATCAGAAATAAGTATGAAAAATATTCCGACTACAGGATCATAGGTCCGTTTGGAAATCTCAGGCTGATGAATGAAAAAAAGGAGGAAATACCCGGTGTCCAAGGACATTTCTATCCGCTCTTCTCCTATTACAAGGACGAAAAAGGATATGATTTTAATTTATTATTCCCATTATTCCCATTCATCTCATTTGGAAACAAGGTCTGGGACAACTACAGGGAAGAACATCAAATGGCATTTCCTTTTTATTACTACTACAAGGATAACGACTTCACGCATAACAACTACGGTTTGTTTGGAACAACCTGCAATTCCATAAACAATTCAAATTATTCCGCCTGGTACTTGCTTCCTTTCTACTACAACGGCTGGGATAAGATAGTTAATCATGAACTTGACCTCCAGCGTTCACATAGGAATGATAAAGGTGTCATCGACAAGACAATATATAGTACCATAACGACAGCCAAGGAAAGTTCCTTCATTCTTCCAAACATATTTTTATCGGAAAATGCCGCACAGGGAAAATCAGATTTCACAGTATTTCCATTCTATTTTCATGAAAAAAACAAGAACATGATTAGTGATAGTTCGTTACTTTGGCTATACACTAGGAAGGAAAGTACTGAAAAGAAAACCGTTGACGCGCAGGCATTTTGGTTTCTCTACTATTACTCGTATATGGGAAAAACTGAAACCCAGAAGGAATCATCAGTGTCAAGAATCCTGTGGAAACTCTATCACAGACAGAAAATAGAAGATGAAACCAATGTGGATATTTTCCCGTTCATCTCATATAACGAAGACACCGACAGCAGTAAGTTTTCGTTTTGCTGGAGATTGCTAAACTATGAAAAAGACAATGATTCCTTAAAAGTCCATCTCCTTTTCATTCCGGTTTATTGGTGAATAAATGTTTTTTTTCAGCGAATATCTCAATGCAAAATTCGGAAGGCCGCTCCAGCGCGTCCCCATTAATCTGCCTTTTCTGTGTCCTCAGAGAAAAAAGACTCCGGCATCAAGGTGCATTTTTTGTCCGGAGGATGGTGCGCTTGCAAGGCATCTCAGCAAAGATCTGCAACTCGAGGAACAGGTTCAAAAAGGTGTCGGATACGTGAAGAGGCGCTATGGGGCTGACACTGGTCTTATAGCATATTTCCAGAACTACACGAGCACGAATGCAGACCCTGTAACACTCAGTAAAATCTATAAAAGGACATTGTCATTTGCCGATTTTTCCGCTGTGATTGTCTCGACACGGCCAGACTGTCTTCAGGAGGAAATTCTGGATGTCCTAGCTGAAATCGCTGAAAAATACGAGCTGTGGGTGGAAATTGGAGTCCAGTCGGCTCTAGACAAAACTCTTGATCTTGTAAAACGGCATCACTCCTTCGCGGATGTCGAGGACGCTGTCAAGCGGCTCCATAAAAGAAAGATCAAGACAGCCGCCCACATCATCATCGGTCTCCCAGGAGAAAATATGGAAGACTTCCGCTTCACCTCGAAAAAGATAGCCTCCCTCCCGTTTTCCGGGGTGAAAATTCACAACCTGCTGATTCTTAGAAAAACTGAATTAGCCAAAAGATATGCCACAGACAAGAATTTCGTCCATCCGCTGAACGAATACGAATATGCCGAAGCTCTCCTTGAATTTATGAAATTCATTCCGCCGGAATGGCCTGTGATGAGGATATGTACGGATGCCAATCCTGCCGACATAATCGCGCCAAAATGGAATATGACAAAAGGCCAGTTCATCCAGTTTTTCACCGAAATTCAGGCTGATCCCGGCAAAATTCAGTCGGGGCGTCCGAAAATCATCACAAAAGATGGTTCATTCACTTTTTATCACCCGGCATACAAGGAACACTATCACACTCTTGCTGGAGCTTCGACCGAGGCGGAGAAAAAATTCATCGGCCCCTGCGAAATTCGCAGACGCCTCGAAAAAGGTGAAAATCTAGAGATCCTAGACATTGGTTTCGGACTCGGGTACAACGCGTTTTCCGCAATCAGGACGGCAGAAGAAATCAGAGGAAAGGGGGAAGAGATCCGAGATCCGAAAATCAAAATAATTTCTTTGGAGAATGATCCTGAATCTGCAAAATTCGCAGTCAGCCTGTTCCCGGAACAAAGTCTTGAATATGAAATTGCCAAATCTCTGTCGGAATCCGGAACCTGGAAAGGGAAAAACTCCGAAATTAAAATCATCATTGGCGATGCCAGAAAAACCGTCGGCATCCTGAAAAACTCTTTCGATGCTGTCTTCCTAGACGCTTTCTCGACCGAAAAAAATCCGGAACTTTGGACATACGATTTTGTCCGTCTAATCTCCAATCTCATGAAAAAAGATGCCATTCTTGCCACATATTCCTCCGCATATCCCGTCCGTGGCGCACTTGCCAGATGCGGATTTCACATCGGAGAAAGTGCTGCGTTCGGGAGAAAAAGAGGTGGAACGATTGCATCATTCAGAACAGATGCAATGCAGATCCCACTTTCCTCCAAGGAAATGCGGATAATAAAAGAGACGACTACAGGACTTCCGTACCGGGATCCGAAGTTATGCTGGGATCGTGAAAAAATAATAAGGTTCAGAAAAAAAACGATTGAGAAACTCCGCAGAAAAAAAGTCCCAAAATGGCTATAAATGATACTATTATCAAGGTGGGCTTTGCCCACGACCCAAATTCTAAATACAAATATCCCACTTCGCCCAAGTGGCTACGAGGGACACGGTCTAAATCCTAAACAAATTCAAATGAGTCAAACTCGAAATTTAAAACGGAATAAATGAGGCCATTTGCTGAAAAAAACGCATTGTCTTTTCAGCAAATATCCTCGAAAAAACTCTTTTTATTCCATTAAATATGGAGTAGATTCATGTTTCAATAAAAACACAAATAGAGTTTTATATGAAAAAAATGACAAAAAGAGAAGTTGTGGAGCTTGCCATATCCGGGAAAAAAGTTCCTTATACTCCGTGGCAGTTCAGTTTCACCCAGGAACCTTGGAAAATGCTGATTTCGCATTTTGGAACGGAAAACCTCGAAATCCATCTTCATCCTCATATGACTGGTGGTGGTACCTGCTCCTTCAAGGAACATGGGAAGGATCATGTAATAGATAATTTCGGGGTCGTCTGGAACAGGAGCATTGACAAGGACATAGGCATGGTTGAAGGCGTGCTGATTCCCGAGCCGGACATCTCCCTGTATAAATTTCCGAATCCTGACGATCCAATTTTCTGGAAGGAGCTCGAGAGGACCATTAAATCGGACAAGAATCACGAAATCTACAGAGTTTACAACATTGGCTTCTCCTTCTACGAGAGAGCCTGGACACTCAGAGGCATGGAAAATCTAATGATGGATTTCATTGACAATCCGAAATTTGTGGAGAAATTGTTCGACACAATAGCGGATTTCAATATAGAACTCATAAACAGGGCACTGAAGTATGACATAGACGCGATCATGTTTGGCGATGACTGGGGGCAGCAATGCGGGCTCATAATGGGTCCGGAATGCTGGAGAAAATTCATCAAACCAAGATTGAAAAGGATGTATGGGAAGGTTAGAGCCGATGGGAAGAAGGTCATCATACACTCCTGTGGTGATGTTGACGAACTCTTCGATGATCTTATAGATATCGGCCTTAACTGTTTCAACCCGTTCCAGCCCGAGGTGATGGATACCCGGGCACTTCTGGACAAATATTATGGAAAGCTCGCATTTTTCGGAGGGCTTTCGACCCAGCAGACTCTGCCGCGCGGAACCGTGGAGGATGTCAGGCGCGAAAGCCGCTGGCTTCTCCAGAAAGGATTAAGAGGCGGCTATATTTTTTCGCCGGCACATGCGGTTGAAGGCGATGTGCCGCTCGAAAACATTCTCGCATTCATTGATGAGGCGGTCAGCCAGCCAGGGTTCAAGTCCTGAAAGGGATGTTAATTTTGAAAAAGCACATTGGCAAAAACATACGGATATAAATTATTTTACAATCTACTGACAATATATTCTTGAATTTATGATAGGAAAGTGATAATGAATAGCAAAGAAAGATGTATGGCCGCCATCAAAGGTGAACCTGTTGACAGAATCCCGGTCTTTCCACTGCTGATGTTCTTTTCCCAGCAAAGGCTCGGTGTCACATACCGCGAGTTCGCCACCAACGGGCGCGCGCTGGCAGATGCCCAGCTAAATATCCTGGAGAAGTTCCCGATAGATGCCATCACTGCCTGCTCCGATGCTTTCAGAATCACAGCTGACCTTGGCGCGGATATGGTCTATCCCGAAGATAACCCTCCATTTGCGGCAAGCCCACTCGTAAACTCGGAATCAGATTTAAAGAAGCTTGGCAGACCAGATCCGCTCGCCAAAGGATCCAGAATGGCTGACCGTGTAATGGGAGCAAAAAACATGGTTGAGTCAGCAGGTGACAAGTGCCTAGTGCTAGGCTGGGTTGACATGCCGTTCGCAGAAGCGTGCTCCATCTGCGGTGTCACCAATTTCATGATGCTGCTGGTTGACAACCCCTCGCTGGCGCATGATCTTCTCGATTTTCTGACAGACATTGTTGTGGATTTCAGCCTTGCGCAACTCAAGGCAGGAGTTCCTATGATTGGTGCAGGCGATGCGGCCACCTCACTTGTTTCACCTGACCAGTTCCGCGAGTTTGCCCTTCCCTATGAACAAAAGGTAGTTAAGGCCATACACAATGCTGGGGGGCTTGCCAAGCTTCATATCTGCGGAAACACCACCCATCTGCTCAACGACATGGTCGCTTCCTGCGCAGACTTGTTCAACGTTGACCACCTTGTTGACTTCGAACTTGCTTGCGATGTCTATGGTCTGGCTAGACGATGCTTCAAAGGTAACATGGATCCTGTTGCTGAACTGATGCAGTCAACCCCGCAGAAATCTGAAAAACGTTGTTTTGAACTGCTTAGTCAGGCGGGCGGCCTGAGCTATATGCTGAGTCCGGGTTGTGAAGTTCCAGCCAATACAAAAGACGACGTTTTCCGTGCTTTCTGTATGGCGCCACAGTTATACAATGGAGTGCACTTTTCAGCAAATCCTCACTAAAAAACTATTTTCCCCCGGAAAAAATAGGATGGATTTACACTTCAACATAAAACACATTGAAGGGACGTAATGCTATTGAAATATTCCCGCAAAAGGATAATATGCCTTGTTGGCCAGCTGGGCAATGGAGGAACGGAGAAACAGCTCCATATGTTTCTCAAAAATTTGCCGAAGGAAAAATATGAACCTTTGGTAATTGTCAGTTCCAAAGCCTATATTGGCAGTCGCAGGGAAAGGGAAATTTCCGAAGGTCTCGGGATCACTTTGAAATATCTGCACGGGTCTCGGCCTGTAAAGTTGATCCATTATCTCTATATTCTTTTAAGATTCAGACCTGAAACCGTTCTTTCCTGGAGTTTTTATGCTAACGCATATTGCTCGATGACTCCCTTCTGCGATTTCATTGGAGTCATCAGGGGAAGCCTTGATGTCGCCAGAGAACAGCTTTCCCCTGCGCATTTCGCAGCTTCACTGCGCCCCAAAAGAATGATTGCAAATTCGGATTTTCTCAAAAAACAGCTTTTGGACGCAGGCAAGGTGGAAAAATCAGTGTTTGTCATACCAAATATGTTCGAGAAAAAATTCAGTGTGATGGACAAGGATGTCTTTACCGCGTACAGGAATGATCTCCGGAAGAGGCTTGGAATATCTGACGACGAGATCATTGTCGCCGGGGGTGGCAGAAATACGCCGGAAAAGGACTTTGATCTTTTCATCGAAGTCATAGGTGAACTCTCGAAAAGGGAGGAATGTAAAAAAATAAAAGGCTTGCTTGTAGGCGAATGCGTTCACGTTCTTTCTCCGAAAATCAGGGATAAGAGACTTGAAGGTGCGTTCTACTTCTGCGAGGAGCGCGAAAATGCGCACGACATCCTACCTGCCGCCGACATATTTTTTCTTTCTTCCAAGAGCGAGGGCATGCCAAACATGCTGATTGAGGCGATTGACGCATTGTGCCTGCCTATCGCCACCAAGGTCGGCGGGGTGGAAAACCTTCTAGAAGGGAAACACGGTGAAATAATTTTGGAACGCGATGCCCGAGCCATTGCAGGAAAAATTGCTGATTTCGCAAATAATCCGGAACTGCGCAAGGAAATAATAGGAACTGCTCTGGAAGGGATTGACCATAGTCTGCGGGGTGAGAATATAATCCAATGTTTCACCACAATGTTCGAAAACAAACCATGAAAAATTTTGAACGAGGAAAATGACCGGAAGTGGTTGAAAAATTGCAAATCGCAAATATCGTTATCCAGTGCAGAAAACACAAGGAGTACTCCGAATGAATAAAAATTTGATTTTGTATGTTTTGTTCTTTTTGTCCGTAGCCTTTATTCAGGTGGATAACGCCTACAGCACCGCCGCATATCATAGCTTGGTGATAGGGGATTTGAAAAAATACGAGGTAGTGAAATATGGGGACCTGCAGAAAGACCCCAAAAAATATTTTAATGTTGAAAAAGTTGTCATTGACTTGGAATATGTTGGCGAGATGGGCGATTTATCCCCCTTTGAGAAGGCTTTTCCCGGAAAGTTATATTATTATCTAAGGATTCCATCTGTAGGTGGAGAGGATTCCTACGACTACAATAATAATTCGTATCGTGGTGGATCCCTTATTCCTTTTCTCGTTTCCAGATCGAAAAGATCAAGCTGTGTTGACTATGTTTCAAAACTTGGTAAAAAGACTCCGATAAAAATATACGGAAATTTGAAGGCAATTCCCAGAGCCAAGGATCTCAGTCAGAAATACTATTTTATTATAGAGGATATCTACACTGTCGAGGAATATGAGGCCAAGCCTGAGAAAAAGGAAGAGGTTAAGGTGGCGGAAGCCGTGAAGGAAACCCCGCCTGAGGAAACCGAGAAAACAGATAAAGACAAGATTGAAAAAAAACCGGAACCCAAAGAACCGGCTGAAGAAGAAGAAGATGTTCAAGAGGTCAACCCAAAAAATCTTGATCTTCTCTCAAAAAAATATGAAGGGAAAAAAATCCGTTTCAGCTCTGTCTACAAGGGCAGAAAAAAAGAGATAAGCTATCTTTCAAGCAAATTTCCGGCAAACAAATTTTTCGAACTTGAAGGAATAGATGAGGTGAAACTGCCGAAATTCTCCGTGATAGTTGAGATAAACGAAGCGAACATACAAAAATTTCTGAATCTGGAGGATGGGCAGGAGATGGAGATTTCCGGCATACTTCAGAAGATTGAAAAAAATGGTGATGTGATTTATTACATCCTTGAGTGAATATCATTGGTAAACAACATACAGAAAATGTGCAGGAATATCACTGCTGAGGCTCGCGAATCTCTTCTCGGACAGAAGGGATGTGTGATATGGCTGACCGGGCTTTCAGGTTCTGGCAAATCAAGCATCGCCAACCAGTTGGAAGTGCGCCTTCATTCGATGGGAAAATCAGTTTATATCCTCGACGGCGACAATGTGAGACATGGATTAAACTCCGACCTGGGTTTTTCGGATGAAGAAAGGGTCGAAAACATAAGACGGATAGGCGAGGTAGCCGCACTTTTCGCAGATGCTGCAATCATCACCATAGTGTCTTTCATTTCTCCTTTCAGGAAAGACCGTGACATGGCAAGAAAAAAAGTCCCAGCAGGAAGGTTTTTCGAAGTTTTTGTAAATGCTTCTCTCAATTTGTGCGAGGAAAGAGATCCAAAGGGGCTTTACAAAAAGGCGCGGCGCGGGGAAATCCCCGATTTCACAGGTATAAATTCCCCATACGAAACTCCAATATCTCATGAACTTGAAGTTGACACAGGCGCACTCTCCATCGAGGAATCTGCAGATAAAATAATTGATCTTCTTACCAAAAAACGTATATTATGTGCGGAATAGCTGCCATAGTCAATAACAGCGGCTTATGGAAGACGGAAGATCTTTTCCGCTTCACCAACGCCGTCGCGCATCGCGGACCAGACGGGAAAGGCTTCTCCTTTTTCGGCCGTGACGGAGAAATAATCCAGGAAACCTCAGATTTCCGGCTCGGTCTCGGCCACAGGAGACTTTCCATCATAGATCTTTCCGAGTGCGGTTCCCAGCCGATGCATATTGATGGCGGAGACTTCACAATTGTATACAACGGCGAAATTTACAACTATATCGAAATCCACGGAGAACTTGAAAAGAAGGGTGTGAAATTCACTTCGCATTCGGATACGGAAGTTCTCCTAAAGGCATACGTGGAGTGGGGAGCGGATTGTCTCTCACGCTTCAATGGAATGTGGTCTTTCACCATCTATGACAGGCGTAAAGGAAAACTTTTCATTTCCCGTGACAGAATCGGAGTGAAACCTCTCTACTGGTGGAAAAACGGGGGAAATCTTGCGATCGCATCGGAAATCAAGCAGTTTTTCAGTCTACCAGGCTTCAAAAAGGAAATCAACAGAAAGGTTCTTCTCTCATATCTTATCTCAGGCTATGAAAACCCGCCTGAAACTTTCTATGAAAATGTCTTCGCTTTTCCGCCCGGCCATTTCGCCGAAATCGACTTGGTAAATCCCGAGATCAAACCTCAAAAATTCTGGTTCCCGGAAAAAATAGTTCCAGTGGAGCAAAGCGATAGTGAGATTGCCGCGCGGATTTCCCGGAAGTTCTCAGATGCTGTCCGCCTGAGGCTCAGATCCGACGTTCCTGTAGGTGGATGCCTTTCAGGAGGTTTGGACTCGTCTTCAATTTTCATCGAGATGAAAAAATCCTCCCCGGAAACCACTTTCAGAGCTTTCTCTTCCTGCTTCGACGATCCCTCCGTTGATGAACAACCTTTCATGCGTCTGGTCGTTGAAAATACACATAGCCAACATATAAGAACTTTTCCGTCTGCGGAGGATCTTGCCGCGGACTTCGACAAATTCCTTTTCCACCACGACGAGCCGGTCGGAAGCGTCAGCATGTATGCCCAGTTCAGGGTTATGCAGTCCGCCCACGAAAACAAGGTGCCTGTTCTTCTTGACGGACAGGGCGGAGACGAGCTTTTCTCCGGCTACTGGCCGGCATACATGCTTCTTATGAACCGTTACAGGAAAACCGGCCGCTACTTGAAGATATTTTCAGAGATATGCTCGGCTGCGCTACCGGGAGGGAACCCTATTTTCATTTCCGAGATCGGAAGAAATTTCCGCGAATTTCACAGAAGATCATATGGTGTCCTGCCTTTCAGCATACGCCCGGAACTTCAGAATGAGATCGAATCGCAGGAGACTCTTTCCTGGCATAAAAAGGCGCTTGAACTGCCGCCGGAAGAATACAGAAAGGCCGAAATTTTCAAGATACATCTTCCGCGTCTTCTCAAATGGGAGGACAGGAATTCAATGGCGTTCTCTATCGAGTCGAGGGTTCCCTTCCTGGATGTGAACCTTGTGGAACTGCTCCTTTCCGTGCCGCCGGAAATGAACATGAGGCGCGGCTGGACAAAATATCTTTTCAGAAAGGCAATGTCGGAAAGGCTCCCGGACGAGATATGCTGGCGGAAAGACAAGAAAGGGTTCGAGACTCCGCAGGAGAAATGGATGAATGATGGGCATTTCCATAATGCCCTGCTGAAATGGGCGGATGAAAAGGAGCATCCCATATCCGATCTCATCCAGGACAATTTCAACGAAATTCGCAGAACTCTCCAGGAAAAGGATTTCAATTCGACAGCCCTCTTCCGACTTTTCTGCGCGGACAAGTGGCTCAGATGAAAAAACCAAAAGTTGAATATACATCCGCCGCCTTGGATGGAGACAATTGGCGCAAGCTCCTCGAAGATGGCATTGCCACATGCAATGAGCATGGTTTTGAATTTGGAATCCAGATTCATAACACAGCGGATCAGTCGCAGATTGAAAAAATACTTGAACTTGGAATTGAAATAAGTTTCCACGCTCCGATTCTGTCGGAATACCAGATAAATCTTGCGGCCAAAGATCCCTGGCCATCCTTGGAAACCATTGCGAAAACAGCCGCCCTGATGCGGAAATACAATGTCAAAAAGGCGGTGTTCCACGGGTTCAACATGAGCGATCTCGCAATACCATCCTTCGGACGTGGACGTGATTACACCGTCGCCTTCTCGTCTGTTCTCAGAAAAGAGCTGGCATTGCCGGATTCCATAATATGCAATGATTTTTTTGGTACCGATGAATACAGGATCAGGAATGCGCGAGTTTCAGAACGGCTGACCGCGATGCGGACGGAATATCCAGATCTCAAGTTTCTTCTGGAAAACGATTTTCCTGCCTATGGAGCAGGCTCAATTTTCGCGGAGCATATGGTAAAAATGAAAAATCCTATATGCATGGATTCATCGCACCTATGGGCATCGAGTTTCATCTTCGACAGGGATTTTCACCGCGAGGCGGAATCTTTCCTGAAGTCCGGACTTGTGGAAATGGTGCACCTGCACGCATCAACATACAATTCTGTAATTCCAAAGGCCAGATGGTCTGATGGGCATCTGCCCTTGAACACGGGAAACAGCATGGATCTGCCACGTCTCATAAGGTTGTGCAAAAAATATTCGGCTTTGAACTTTATCCTCGAAATAAACAGTCTGACCAGATCAGACATAGATTATATTGCATCTTGCCTATAGTTTTTAGAAAAATAATGGAATTATTTTTCTGAAAAACTATATTATTCGTGGTACAGAAGTTCGACAGGAAATTTTCGACAGGGCATTTTTGGACCACGAATTTTCAATTGCAGGAATTCCGACAATTTCCCCTCAAAGTAGGACACCTTTAATTGATGGAACCCGGCCTTGAGTCCGATGTCAGCCGAAACCGTGATTACTCCATGAATGCCGTCGTTCAGTATTATTTCTTTGCCGTCAATGGACAAGCTGCTTCCATCATCGGATGAGAGATAGAATGAATATACTCCGTCATCGGGAATTTTTATAAGTCCCTCGAACTCGAGTCCAAAATTCAGACTTCTTGATTCGTGGAAAAAGAGGTTGTATGGTTTTCAGTCACCGGACGATGCCGGTGCGAGCATCTTGTAGACCATTCGCAACTCCGTGCCAGGGTAGATGAACTCCGC